>NZ_JBJURI010000001.1:0-428593 GCF_046098255.1 Paenibacillus jiangxiensis | reverse complement strand
TGAATTTGCAAATCCTAAAAGCTTCTCAACTTTCCAAGTTCCATAGAAATATTTTTCAGTTTCACTATCCAAATTTAAAATTTCTGCATTAAGACAATCGGATGTGTTTTTTGGAATAAAAGACTCATCCGTTTCAGGTGTAGGCTCACTAGAAGTATTTGGATTTGATGTCGTTTCAACATTTCCACAAGCCGATGCTAGCATCAACATGATCATAATACAAACCAATAATATTTTTTTCATATTTCACACTCCCACTATAAAGTTATGTTTTCGCCTGTTTACTCGCTTGCTAACTGGAAGATTTGCTACTTCTGGTTAAAGCTGAAAAAGGACTTCCAAGCCTGCTGTCTGGAAGTCCCTTTCATTGTTACTGATATTGTTAAGCCGAGCTGCCCAGCTTCACCTGCTTGCTCGCTGAGTTCAGGCGGCGTTCAAGCGCCAGGCTGGCAAGTGCTCCCGCCATCCCGGCCAGAGCAATGATCCCGGATACCCAGGGCAGTTGCTGCAACCCCATGTACGTGATGACTACACCGCCTAGAAAAGCGCCACTGGCGTTGCCGAGGTTCAGCACGGAGTGGGTGCTGGTCGATGCGAGCAAAGGAGCTTCGGACGCCAGGTTCATTATGCGCACCTGCAGTCCAGGCATCATGCCAAACGCGGCGATTCCCCAAATAAAGACGGTGATGATCGCCAGGGCTTTGCTCTGGAGAGCAAAGGTCAGCACAGCCAGAATGACGGCCAGCACGCCAAAGTTGACGATCAGGGACGGCATCAGCTTCCAGTCGGCCAGCCGTCCACCGACGATATTGCCGATGGTTACCCCGATACCGAACAGGACCAGAATCCACGTGATGCTTGCTTCGGCAAAACCGCTGATTTCCATCAGCAGCGGTGTAATGTAAGTAAATACCGCGAACAGGCTGGCACAAGCGAACGCCCCCGTAAGCAGCATCAGCAGCACCTGCGGATTCACAAGGCTCCGGATTTCCTGGGCGATGCTTGTGTGCTGATCCTGGTGCATGACCGGGATAAAGCGTATGATTCCAACCAGGGAGATTAATCCCATAATGACGATGGCGGCGAAGGAAGCGCGCCACCCCAGCTGCTGTCCGATGAACGTACCGAATGGCACGCCGACAATGTTGGCGACCGTCAGGCCGGATAGAACCAGTGAGACAGCCCCGGCCCGTTTTTCCGGACGGACAAGGCGGGCGGCCATCAGTGACCCGACTCCAAGAAAGGTGCCATGAGCAAAGGCAGTCCCAATACGTGCAGCAATCAGAAAACCGTAATTGGGCGCGATGACAGACAAGGCATTACCAAGAATAAAAATGATCATGAGCAGACATAACAGCTTTTTCTGCGGAACCTTATGGGTAAGGATTGTCAGAATAGGCGCGCCAACAGCAACGCCGATGGCATAACTGGTGATCAGCTGCCCGGCTTGGGGAATCGTCACCCCCAAATCCTGAGCCACATTGGGGAGCAGACCCATAATGACGAATTCGGTCATCCCGATGGCGAAGGCCCCGAGCGTCAGGCACAGCAAAGAGAAGGGAAAGCGCTCTTTTCCCTTTACATTTTGAGGTCTGGTATTCATGGAAGAGTCATTCTCCTATCCTTTTTTGTATGTATCTTTTGTTTTCTGTTCAGTATAGCATTTGACAGCCTGTCATGGATGAAGGAAACGTAAAAATTTGAAGAAACTGCGGCGGCTGGTCTGCATGCAAGCTGAAATTCGAAAGCAGGGCCAATCAATGATATTATAATTACATAATCATTTGCCGCCTAATCAGCACGGATATGATTTTTGAATAGTTATCCGACATCAGCGCGCGCTTTACAAGCAAAGGAGATTCCGCATGGGTAAACAAGCACAGATGGAACAGTTGAAAAAACTTAAAACCGAGATCACACGTTTTTTGATGATGTACAAATTTGCACTCGATGAAATTGAAACGAAAGTGGAAATTCTCAAGGAAGAGTTTCAGTCCCTCCATGATTACAGCCCCATTGAGCATACCAAATCCAGATTGAAGTCCCCGGAAAGCATTATGAAGAAAATATACCGGAAAAACTGCGGCTTATCGCTTCATGATATCAAAAAGAACATTAAGGATATTGCCGGTCTCCGCATTACCTGCTCTTTCATTTCGGACATTTACAGGATCCAGAGCATGCTTGAAAATCAGGACGATCTCACAATTCTCGAGATCAAGGATTATATCCGGAACCCCAAGCCGAACGGGTATAAAAGTCTGCATATGCTGGTGGAGGTTCCTGTGTTTATGTCGGATCGTCAGGAGCGTGTGTGTGTAGAAATCCAAATCCGCACCATCGCGATGGATTTCTGGGCCAGTCTTGAGCACAAAATCTTTTACAAATATAATCAGTCCGTTCCGGAGCATCTCCTGCAGGAGCTGAAGGCGGCTGCAGACGCCGCGGACGAACTGGACCGTAAAATGGAACGCCTCCATACTGACATCAAGGAGATCAAAGAGAGCAATACACTGCAGTCGGAGGACGAATTCGGCAGTATTCTCGTCAGCAACCGGCAGTTCAGGCTGCCTGCGGCTTTTCTGGACCTGATCGGTGAGGGGGAGCGGGAGATCAAATGACAGCCAAAGTGGTTCAACATATAACTGAATTAATCGGGGATACCCCCTGTGTCCGGCTGGGCAGGCTGACAGGTCCGGAGGATGCCGATGTCTATGTCAAATTGGAGATGTTTAATCCGAGCGGCAGCGTGAAAGACCGGGCGGCTTATAATCTGATCGTACAGGCGGAGAAGGACGGGCGCCTTCGTCCGGGTGGAACGATCATTGAGCCGACCAGCGGTAATACGGGAATCGGGCTGGCTATGAATGCCGCTGCCAAAGGCTACCGGGCGATTCTGGTCATGCCGTCCAATATGACGAAAGAACGGATCAATATCCTGAAGGCCTATGGAGCCGAGGTGGCGCTTACCCCGGCTGAGGAACGGATGCCGGGCGCAATCCGCAAAGCACAGGAACTGGGTGCGGAAATTGAAGGCAGCTTCATTCCGCAGCAGTTCGAAAACCCGGCCAATCCTGACATTCACCGCACCACGACCGCTCTGGAAATATTGGAGCAGATGGAGGGAAGGCTGGATGTTTTTGTAGCTTCATCCGGCACAGGAGGAACCATCACAGGCACAGGCGAAGTGCTGCGTGAACATCTGCCGGAGATCCGGGTCGTGGTGGTCGAGCCAAAGGGCTCACCGGTGCTGTCCGGAGGAAAGCCTGGTCCTCACAAGCTGGTGGGGACAAGCCCCGGCTTTATTCCCGACATCCTGAACACCGGGGTTTATGATGAGATTGTCCAGGTTGAGGACGCGGATGCGATCGCGACTGTGCGGGAGCTGGCAGCGAGGGAAGGGATTTTGATCGGCCCGTCCGGCGGTGCTGCCGTATGGACGGCCCTGCAGGAAGCGCGGCGTCTCGGCAAGGGCAAACGGGTGCTGTGCATCGCCCCTGATACAGGCGAGCGCTACATAAGTATGGGGATTTTTGGCTGAGTATTTCCGATGTAAACGTTTCAATTTATTCATGACAGCCTGCTCCGGTTGGGTGTAAGATAGAATGGATCGTGAATCCATTCTATACTTATCCCACTCGGAGGAGGAACAGTTGCACTATGAGAATCATGCCAATTGAGAAGCGAGGAATTTCGGACAGCCGCCTGGTACTGGGATGCATGCCATTTGGCGGGGGCTGGAACAGGGAACCTATCACGCAGGAACATATAAAGGAAGCTGAAAAAGCGGTGGAAGCCGCGCGCTCCATCGGCATTACGATGTTTGACCATGCTAACATCTACACCAAAGGCAAAGCGGAGGAAACGTTCGGGAAGGTTCTGAAAGCGCAGCCAGGCCTGCGGGAGCAGATTGTGATTCAATCCAAGTGCGGTATTCGTCTGGCAGAGGGGGAGCTGCCCGGCATGTTTGATTTCTCCTATTCGCATATCCTTGAATCGGTAGACGGGTCCCTCAAACGACTGGGCACGGATTATCTGGACGTGCTGCTTCTTCATCGCCCTGATCCGCTGGTGGAGCCGGAGGAGGTGGCCGTTGCCTTCACGAAACTAAAGGAATCGGGTAAAGTCCGTCATTTCGGTGTCTCCAATATGAGTGTGGGGCAGATCCAGTTTCTGGAGCGCAGCCTGTCCATGCCGCTTGTCGTGAATCAGCTGGAGATGAGCCTGGCGCATCTGCACTTCCTTGACGAAACGGTGCATGTCAACCAGCAGGCCGGCACGGATGTGCGGTTTGCGGAAGGTTTAATGGAATTTTGCCGCACAAAGGATATCCAGATTCAGTCCTGGGGGCCGCTCGCGCAGGGACGCTTCTCGGGCAGAGCACTGGAGGATGAGCCCGAGCATATTGTGCGGACGGCAGAGCTGGTCAAGCGTTTGGCAGAGGAAAAAGGCACGACAAGGGAAGCGATTGTGCTTGCCTGGCTGATGAAGCACCCGGCCCTGATCCAGCCTGTCATCGGTACTGCGAATCCTGAGCGTATAACAGCCTGCCAGGATGCAGAACGCCAGGCGGAGCTGATGACTCGGGAAGAATGGTACACCCTGTACGTCAGTGCAAGAGGGAAAGCTCTGCCTTAATGCAGCCAGCTCTGAAACGGGAGTACTTTACAAGGCTTATTGAACTGAGCATCCCTTTAGATTGTTGTGAGACGCTCCGAGAACGAAGCATTCCTACCATCGCTGTTGACCCTCCGGGCCAAAGGCGAACGCTCCGCTTTTCCGGAATTGCTTCGTCCTCTCCGCTGCACCCTGCATGCCCAAACTAAATGAGGAAATCGGCAATTCCCTGACGATTTCCGGTTTGACAAAAAAGTCGAGAACAGGAGTGTTCCTTGTTCTCGACTTTTTAAGTTTCATACCCCTCCTGCACAAAACAACTTGTAGCCCTGATATCTTCCACATTTCTGCAAAAGTTCATATTTTCGAGCTGATATTGCACCCGCCGGAAATCTAACGGTTGCAGTAGCTGCTATTTTACGAAAAAGGACCTGTTCTAAATTCTAACAGTTGTGACTGCCGTTATTTGCATCAATCTAGGCGAAAATATCCGGGTTAAGTGAAATAAGCGACATGGCAACCGCTATAATTTGAAATCAACGTTCTTGGGGCCAATAGCGGCTGTGGTATCCGTTAGAAATGTTTTGATGATTAGAAATGTACCTTGTCAGATGTGTTGCAATGCTAGTTTAACTGACAATGGCCTTGGAAAATAGCCTACCAAAACTGCACATATACACAGGAACTCCTCCTACGTGATACCATATCGCGCCAGAGCTTTAGCGGCTGTTTCTCTCATGCGGGAGAGGAGGTATGCGCCTTCCACCACCTTGATCCTTTTACCCAGAAAACGGATTTTGGACAGCACGTACTCGGATTCATCCGCCTGGTAGGTCAAGGTCATGCGGTAGGTGTCTGTTTCGTCCAGGTAGACCACATCCTTCTCGAAGCAGGAGAAGGCGTACAGGATACGGGAGAGCTCGGGATTATATAAAGGAACAATTTCAATGACGACCTGCTCCCGCCGCGAATCCACAATGGAATCGATGCGGGCCCCCAGCTGAGCAGCCCGTTCCGGGGCAAGGGGCATCTCTCTGACTGAAACGATGTTCTCCAGCTTGGTGCACATGAAGGAACGATGCCTCATGTTATACCAGAGCAGGGACCAGTCCCGCTTGACCATGGAGAATTCCAGCTTGTAGGGAAAGCCCTGCAAATCCTCATGCATCTTGCCGTTCCGCAGCCGAAAAGAAATGCGAATCCCTGCACGGATCAGAATACATGCACGCAGCTCCGGGATCAGCGGATGAAAGACTGAAGCGGTCGGGGGGCCCGCTTTCTCGGTAAGGGCGGAGGCCGGATCAAGCGGTTCATCCGCTTCCAGCAGGGTGCGGAGCTTGGCAAGAGTATCCGGCAGGAACGCCGCTTCGGCAGCCGGGTCCGACAGCATCGTGTGCAGCCACGACCGCTCCTGCGAAGTGGTGGCAAATGCGCCGGATTCGTCGAGCCGCGAAATGACCTGGTAGTTAAATATTTTCTCGAACAGGCTCATAGTAGGCTTGAATCTCCTTCCATTCCTCAATGAACTCGCTTCGTAGGCGGGCTGGTTCGAGTACCTCACAGCTTGAGCCGAAGCTGCGCAGCCACGGCTTGATCTCCATCATGCCATTGACTGTGATCTCATAAATGAAAGAATGGCTGTCTTCTTCCATGACGGTTCCCCACTGCCCTTGCAGGAGGACGCGTTCTTTGATGAAATCACGCTTCGCCCCCTCGGGCCGAAAGAAGCGGACTTTAATCTTCACAGGCTGCCCCGTATCGATCAGCCAACTGCAGCGGGTTCGCTCTTCCAGCACCTGCAGCTTGGCTGTGAACTCCTCCTCTGATACAGTCCCTTCCTCCTGAAGCTGTGTAATGCCCTCCATTCTGATTTTGACGATGCCCCGCCGGTCATATCCGAGCAGATACCAGCGGCCATATTGGTGATCATGGACGATCTGCAGCGGAAGCAGCTGCTGAAGTCGGCCATCGGTTTCTTTGGCAAAAAGCGGGTTGGTGTTCCGGGACCCGTACATGCTGCGCTTGCCTGCGGCAAAGTACAGGAACGAGACGCTGCGGCGGTGCCGGATGGCCTGCAGCAGCGGATGCAGATGCGCTTCGTCCAGAATGCGGGAATAATAGTGATATTTATAAAGAAAAGGCTCTGCAATGTCCCGGTCCGTAGAGAGGCGGCGCAGCGATTTCTTCAGATTGTCGCGAAGCAGGTACCCCTGCACGGAAGGAAGATGAGTGTTGGCCATAATATCCACAAAATCATACAATCTGTTCAGTTCTTCATCATCCAGCATAGTGATCAATTCATTACGCACTCCATAACGGTACGGTCTTCCCCCAGGCTCCTTGCGAATCACCCCGACCTCCTCCAGGTATTTCAGGTCCGAGCGCACGGTCTTCTCATCGGGCAGAGCGGCCTCGGGAGGCAGATCGCTGCAGCATTGATCCAGCAGCTCAAGCACGGTGAGCTGCTGCTCCTGCAGCGCAGTTACGATTTTACTGAGACGCACGCTTTCCGTCTCCTTGAGCGATTTGGCGCGGAATAGAAACAGCAGCAACGGGTCTGTTGAATCATAATAGGTGTAGCGCAGCATTTCGGCAAAATCATTGCTTTGATCTTCCGACAGCTTCCGCTGTACGGTCTGCACGATTTCCTTCAGGCGCCGCAATGTTTTGTCAAACGTATGTACAGAAATCCCGAGCCGCTCGGCGAACTGCTGGCGGCTGTATGCGCCGCTCGTTAATACGAGCATACGCAGGAACTGGATCTCCTTGTCGAAGCTTTCTTTGGCCATATTCAACACCCCGTTTCTAAATAAAGCTGATTTCCACATTGTAACAGGAATTTTTAATCTTGGGGGAGCCCTCGTCATACTTTTGCCGTTTTCAGGAGAGAAGGAATAGGGGATGATACAGGTACCAAGCGGATGCAACGAGAGGAGAGAGAAGCATATGTCTGAAACTGAAATGAACACCAGAATATTGGAAGAACTGCGGCGTATTGAGCGGGAGGAGCAGGTCAGAATCGTATATGCCTGCGAGTCCGGCAGCCGGGCATGGGGGTTTCCGTCCCGGGACAGCGATTATGATGTGCGGTTTATATATGTTCGGCCGGTAGAGTGGTACCTGTCGATCTTTGAAAAGAGGGACGTCATTGAGCAGCCCATAAGCGGGATGCTCGATATCAACGGTTGGGATTTGAAAAAGGCCTTGAAGCTGTTCCGCAAGTCGAATCCGCCGCTGCTGGAATGGCTGCAGTCGCCGCTGCCGTACTATGAAAAGTATTCTGTTGCCGGGCAAATCCGCAGTATATCCCCCTTAACCTTTTCACCGAAGTCATGTATGTACCATTACCTGAACATGGCGAAGGGCAATTTCCGGGACTATTTGCAGGGTGAACAGGTGAAGATTAAAAAATACTTTTATGTCCTCCGCCCGCTACTGGCCTGCGGCTGGATTGAAAAGCATGACAGTATGCCGCCGATTTTATTCGATAAGCTGATCGAAGATCAGCTTCCGGCCGATTCCGTGCTGTATGACATCATCATGCGGCTGCTGGAGCGCAAGAAAGCCGGGGAGGAGCTGGATATGGAGCCGCAGCTGCAGCCTGTGAATGCTTTTATACAGGAACGGATCGCCTATTACGAACAGACCGCTCCTGGCTTAAGGCAGGCTGAGGATGCATATGATCAGCAACTGGATGAGCTCTTTCGTTCCGCGCTGCAGGAGGTATGGAATGTTTAGCGGCAGCAGTCTACGTAATGCAAAAAATGAACCCCGGAGCGGCAAAATTTGCTGCTGACCGGGGTTCGTTAACGAGGAGTCTATGACCTGGGTGCTATATCAGCTTAGCCCATAAACGTCGAATTCATACAAGGATTATCCGTACGGCGTGCCTCTGAAAGATCATGATTTGCCTAGGTCTTCAAAATGGCTTGTCGCGCTAAAACTGAAAGCTTAACTGCTCCACTTCCGGTCCGGTCAGAGGAACAGGAGAAGATGCAGAATACTCAAAAGCCGTCATCGGGCAGGAGCCAGACTGGCTTAAATGCCCGGTCCGGGGAGGGGAAGGTACATCGTCCTGTAAGGAGTACTGCGCACGCAGGCTGCGGAATTCCGCTTTCTTCACCTCCCTGTAATCCGAATCCGCATAGGATCCTCTATATAACTTCCTGTATGCGGGCAGCAGATGGGGATAGTGCTGCTCCAGGGCATGCAGAAACCATGCCTTTACATCCGGTGTCAGCCTCAGGATGGAGGTCATCGCAAACGATGCCTTATGCTGCTGTGCAGCCGAGAACAGTTCATTCAGATCTTCGGCCGAATCCGTCAAATAAGGAAGAATCGGGGCGATGAACAATCCGGTTCGTATCCCTGCTGCAGACAGTTCTCCGACAGTCTCCAGCCGTTTGCCCGGCAGCGGGGCGGCAGGCTCCATCCTGCGGATAATCTCCGTGTGGAGTGTGCCTAGACTGATATTTACAGAGATCATATTCATGTCCTTCAGCACATCGAGGTCACGCAAAATCAAGGGCGAACGCGTCGTAATGCTGGTAGGGATCCGGTATTTTGCGAGCACCTTTAGACATTCGCGCGTAATTTTCGTTTTGCCTTCCACAGGCTGATAAGGATCGGTTGCGGTGCCGATGGCAACGTGGCCTATACTTTCCACCAATTCGCCGATATCATAGTTATATTTGCGCGCCATCCGGGACAGCTGCGCTTCCAGCGCCTCGGGTGCGTTCATTTTCATGAGAATATGGTTCTGGAACTCATCGTCCGCTTCTTTGCCGATATAGCTCTGGAAAGCTCTGGCATAACAGAAATGGCAGCCGTGCGAACAGCCGCGATAAGGATTGATGGACCAGTCAAAAGGCATGCTTTCGGCCTTAACCCGGTTTAGGGTCTGCTTGATCGTCGTCTGTTCATAGGTTTTTCTGGCCATGGGCAATGCCTCCTCAATAAGAACGTTTGTTCCCCTTTTTTTTGTGAGTATACTACATTTCTATGAAAAGTGAAACCCTGTCTGAACCGGAAATGTATTCCGGGATCAGTTCTAGATGGGATATTGTCAGCTTTGTAAATGTGGTGTACATTATTCATGATTCCAAAAAGAAACGGGAGCTTGATGAAGTCAGGCTGAGAGGGTGGCCACATGCCGCCGACCGTGAAATCTGATCTGGGTAATGCCAGCGTAGAGAAGAACAATTGCAGTCAGTATGCATGCAGCCTGCAGGCGGAAACGCCGCAGCTGATTGCCTGCTGTTTCCCGCAGTCTGCCTGTCGGGATATCTGACAGCATATGAATTCATACTGCGCAGCTGCCTGCCCGGATCGGGGCAGGTTTTTTTATTTTATTATTTTGAATGGGGGAGTTAAAGGATATGACAGCATTTAGCTCTAAAAGGGGAAACAAGCTGAAGCTGACCGATATTTTGGTCACCATCGTGATTGCGGTGGTATTCGGCATGGTGTACAAAATCTGGGGTCCGGCTTATGACATGGTTAAACCGCTGGGCCTGCACGCGGAGCAGATTACTTATGGAATGTGGTTTATGGCAGGAACGTTTGCCTATCTTATTATCCGCAAGCCGGGGGTGGCCGTTCTGGCGGAGGTGGCCGCTTCAACCGTCAGCGCTTTATTGGGCAGCGAATGGGGGATTTCCACTTTGTATTACGGACTGCTGCAGGGGCTGGGGGCGGAGCTGTTTTTCGCCATGTTCCTGTACCGGAAAAATAATCTGCTTGTAACATGCCTAGCCGCTGTCGGCGCGGCAGCCGGATCGCTCATCCTTGATTTCTATTACGGCTACATTGAATCCTTGACGGCATGGAACTATACGCTGTTCATCGGGCTGCGACTGCTCGGAAGTGTCGTGATTGCGGGTTTCTTCGCTTATTATCTGTCGAAGGCGCTTGAGCTGACAGGTGTGACCCAATCGCTCCGTCCCGTCTCCCGGGAAGATTATGAGGCACTGGATTGAGCATGGGGCATGAGTTCTCTGCGGCAGCGGGTGTTACCAACCTGAAGCTGAAATTTCCGGGAGAGCAAAGCCTGCTCTTCCAAGGATTGTCTATTTCCGTCCGTAAAGGGGAAAAGCTGCTGCTGCTTGGGCCGAGCGGCTGCGGCAAATCAACGCTGCTCCAGGTGCTGAGCGGCTTGATCCCCGCTGCCGTCGAGATTCCGATGAAATGCGATGAAGTCATTGTCCCGGAACGTTCCGGAGTGGTGTTTCAGGACCCTGATACCCAGTTCTGCATGCCTTTTGCAGATGAAGAGCTGGCTTTTGTGCTGGAAAACCGCCGTATTCCGCGTGAGGAAATGCCCTCCCGCATCCGGGATTGCCTGGCACGTGTCGGATTGGCGGAAGTAAAAGCGGGAATGCCCATTCAGGAAATGTCACAGGGAATGAAGCAGCGGCTGTCTGTTGCGACTGTGCTGGCAGCGGAAGCCGAGGTGCTTTTCCTGGATGAGCCGACAGCGCTGCTGGATGAAGAAGGAACCGCACAGGTTTGGGATACAATCCGCAACATATCGGCGGACAAGACGCTCATTATCGTGGAGCATAAGATCAGTGAAGTGATTCATGAGGTGGACCGGGTAGCAGTTCTGTCTCACACTGGAGAAATCATTGCCGACGGGACGCCGGATGAGGTGTTCTCCACACAGAGGGAAAGGTTAAGCGAGTATGGCATTTGGTACCCGGGGGTGTGGACGAAGGCGGCTTCTCCACGCCTCCTGAGCTCTTCATCGGCTGAGCCGGTTATAGGAGGGATGTCCTGCTTAAAAGGGAGCTCATCCTGTCACGACGCTTCTCCGGTACTGGAGCTCAGCGGTTTTGCCGGAATGCGCGGCAGAACGGAGGTCATTCGGGTCGATGACGCGAAGGTGTTCGCAGGACAGTGGATCGGGATCACCGGTGCGAACGGAGCGGGCAAAAGCTCCTTGCTCCTGTCTATGATGGGCCTGCTCAAGACAAACGGCCGCTACGAGGTATGCGGACGGCCTGTAGGCGGAACAGAGCAGCTGGCCGAAAACATAGGCTTTGTATTCCAGAATCCGGAGCTTCAGTTTGTTACCAACTCGGTGTATGAAGAGGTGGCCTATTCGATCCTTCTGGATCACCCGGATGCGGAACAGCGGAAGCCGAAGGTGCGGCAGCTGCTTGCCCGCTTCGGCTTGTTGCAGTTGGAGGACAGGCATCCTTACCAGCTCTCGCTCGGGCAGAAACGCCGTTTAAGCATTGCAACTGCCATCATCCGCGCGCCGAAGGTCCTTCTGCTGGATGAGCCCACCTTCGGCCAGGACGCCCGCAATACCTTTGCGATCCTTGACTTGCTTGAATCGCTACGCAGGGCGGGCACGGCAGTGATCATGGTTACTCATGATTCCGAAGTGGTCCGCCGTTACTGTACGGATGAATGGCGGGTACGGGGTGGGAGGGTCGAACTGTGCAGCTGACTTTTCCGCACCGCGAGACCTGGTTGCACCAGGTAAATCCGGGCTTGAAGCTTCTCTTGTTCGCTATGCTGTTTCCGGCAGTGATATGGATTCATAATTTGAATATCATGATCAATCTTGCGGCAGGAATGCTGCTGCTGCTTACGGGGGGCGGGCATCCGTGGAAACGGCTGCTGTTATACGCTTCCCCGTTTATTCTGATCTTTATCTCCACTTCGACAGGAATGATGTTTTTCGGTAAAGGAGAGACGACTTGGTGGAGATGGGGGCTGGTGCATATTACGGAGGAAAGCTTTTACCGGGGGCTACATCTGGGCTGCAGAGCAATCTGCATGGCGGCTGTGGGCCTGCTGTTCGGACTTACGACCCGGCCGGTAAAGCTGTTTTATTCCCTGATGCAGCAGTGGCGGCTTCCTCCGAAGTATGCATACAGCTTTCTTGCGGCAATGCGGATGATTCCCATCCTGGTCGAGGAATTCCAGACGCTCCGGCATGCACTGGCCATCCGGGGAGCGAAGCGTCATATCGGCCGCTGGAATCTGTATGCCAGAATCAAAATGTATGCCATCCCGCTGCTTGCGCAAAGCATCCGCCGCGCGCAGCGCATTGCTGTTGCGATGGAAGCCAAGGGATTTTCGGATGCGAAGCGCACGTATTATTATGTGATCGGGTACTCACGGGCGGATGCTTGGCTGATGGTTTATTTTATCGGGATGTTTGCTGCTGCCGGATGGGCAGGGAGCATGTATCCGTACTTCGATGCACTGGACGTACGGTAGCTGTTCGGATGGCTAACGGGTTGACAATCAGGGTATAGTTTTATACAGATAGATATAACCGGAGTGAACCGAGCTCCTGAAACTCGTAATAGGAGGAGAAGCAGATGCAGAACAAAGCCGACCGCCTTAAGGCGGCCCGGGTGCCGGAGCGTCCCGAACTGGATGCGGAGCGGGCACGCCGCCTGCCGCCCGGACAGACCCTCACCGAGAGCTTTCCCATCCTGCATGAAGGAGCTGTGCCCGAATACGATTTGGCCGCATGGGATTTGCGTATTTTCGGAGAGGTGGAGGAGGAGCGAACGTTTACTTTTGATGAGCTGCAGGCGCTGCCTGTAACCCGTACGGTCAGCGACATTCATTGTGTGACCCGCTGGTCCAAGTTCGATACCCCTTGGGAGGGTGTACGCTTCTCGGATCTGATGAAGGAAATCAAAGTCAAGCCTGAGGCGAAATATGTCATGATTCATGCTGATCCGGATTATGAAACCAATCTGAAGCTGGCGGATTTGCTGAAGGACGATGTGCTGCTGGCCTGGAACTATGACGGCAAGCCGCTGACCGCCAAGCATGGCTGGCCGCTGCGGCTGGTCGTGCCTGCTTTTTATTTCTGGAAAAGCGCCAAATGGATTCGCGGGATTGAATTCATGAAGGAAGACCGGCCGGGATTCTGGGAGAGCAACGGCTTTCATAATACAGCCGATCCGTTCAAGGAGCAGCGTTTCTCGTCAGATGAATATTATATGCCTGAAGACGAATGGAAATATGTGGAGGCGGATTAATAAGCCACGTATGGTGGAGCAGGCGAATGAAGAAGGGGATGCTTAAGTGTTAAAGCATCTCCTTTTTTTGCGTGCGCGGATTTGTTAAAATGGAAAAGAAATCGATTACATATCATCTGGGATAGCTTGCGGCAGGTGTGGATCACCACTTTGAGGAGGCGGAGAGATGGGACAGAATGATGGGAAAAAAGTGAAATGGGGTATTATCAGCACAGGCTGGATTGCCGGCAAATTTGCGGCTGATTTTGCTCATGTGGCGAACGGGGAGCTGTACGCGGTCGGTTCGAGGTCAATAGAAAGCGCCAACGAATTTGCGGAGAAATATCAGATCCCCCATGCCTACGGGAGCTATGAGGAGCTGTTAAACGATCCCGAAGTGGATGCCGTGTATATCGGGACACCTCATCCTTTCCACAAGGAAGCTGTGCTGGATGCTCTGAACGCGGGCAAAGCGGTGCTGTGTGAAAAGCCTTTTACGATCAATAGCGGCGAGCTGGAGGAATTGATCAAGCTTGCCAGGGAAAGAAATCTGTTCCTCATGGAGGCCATGTGGACCCGCTTCCTGCCGACGATCCGCAAAGTGCGGGAATGGCTGGATACCGGCAAGATCGGCGAGGTGCGTCTGCTGAAGGCCGAGTTCGGCTTCCGTACCGGCTGGAACCCGGAGAGCAGACTGCTGAATCTGGAACTGGGAGGCGGTGCGCTGCTTGATGCAGGCATCTACCCGGTATCCTTTGCTTCCATGATCTTTGGTTATGAGCCGGAGGATATATACAGTAAGGCGCATATCGGCGAGACGGGTGTCGATGAGGAATTCTCGATTATGCTTACCTACAGCGGTGGCCGGTCAGCGATGCTGAACGGAGCGGTGCGTCTTGGCCTGACCAATGACGCCTATATCCATGGAACCGAGGGTTATATTCATATTCCATCCTTCTTGAATTCCAAAACGGCGGTCCTGCATATCGGAGGCCAAGAGGCGGAGACCTTCAACGATGACCGTGTCTCCACCGGATATGCTTTTGAAGCGGAGGAAGTAGGCCGCTGCCTGAGCGAAGGCCTTACGGAGAGCCCAACGATTACACTGGAGGAATCTCTGGGCATTATGAAGCTGCTGGATGCATGCCGCAGCCAGTGGGGACTTCGCTATCCGGGTGAAAGTTGAACCTGATTTCAACCTAATGTCCCAAACAAGCTGTGCCTGTTTCCGATGGTAGTGCGGTCGCCGTGCAACCGAATTAGGCTTGTGGCTGTGAATATGCTGCTGTGCAAAATCAACGGCTCCAAGCCGATCAGTGAGCTTAAATTTAAGCCGGAATTGATTGTAAGACAAGCAACGGCCGCGTGAAAATAATTGCAAATAACCTGCCCTGGGAGATGAGTTCCTAGGGCAGGTTATTGTTGCAGCCATTGCATCAGTTTGGGTGATCTTAGTAGATTGGCATTAAAAAGCCACCTCGAAAGAGTTGATTTATTGATGGAACCATTAATCTGATTACAAGCACATCTGATTACTTCGTCAACCCGCGTATGATTTACTTCATTTAGAAGGTCCTGTTCATAGTAGAGAGTCAATTCAAAGGGGCTTCTTTTAGTTCATTTTCAAATTGTTCCCCAAACATTAACATATCCTCTTTTTTTATCTTTAGTGTGAAAAGTGTGCCTAAGTCCATCAGAATTAATAAATATAGGTCTGTACTATATTCATGCATCCATTTAATTTCTAAGTTCTCTTCAAAGTGAGAAAAATAGCCATCGTATTTATTATCTGGGAACGTCTTGGTCATCTCAATAAAGTTCCTAACAATTAAGTTAGTCCAACCAAATTTTACTTCTCTAACTAAGTTGGAATTCTTAAAATACTTCAAAATCAATCTACTACCCTCATCATCCCGTGGTGTATGTGATAAAAAAGAAAATTCAAAGTATGTATCTGGGTTTTCATAATCACGAAGTTGCGCCATTGTTTACCTCCTGAAATAAAGTAGAAAGCATTGCTATAAAAACGCAACACTTTCTACGAATTTAGTAGAATCTCTCTTATAGAATTATACAGTTAATTATTTGTATTTAAAACTTCCTTTTACCCATCTTCCATCTTTGATTCTACTATCAACAGTGGAAACACTATCTAGCTTGTAAGTAGTTATAATTGTATTAAGCAAATTATCTATAACAATGACTACCTTGTTGTTACGATCAAGCATAATACGTGAATTATTATTAAGCGTATCATAATACTTTTCTACTGCAAACATTCCAGATGATTTTTCTGATAGAACATTATCCATTTGTAAGCTACTGATTCCACGTTCAACTGCTCTCTCTACAGCATGTGCAGAAACCTCAGTAATAATATTTCTTGGAGTAGCTTTTGCAGTAACTCTTGAGCCTTTACTTACATTCTTAAAAACTATTTCAACCAGTCTTCTGATGATTGTTCCAGTAGCAGCCTTCATCTCGTTGGAACTAGAAATTCGATTTTTATTTTCTTCAGCCAGAGCAGCGTAGGCTGCCTTCATCTCCATATCGTGTTGATCTTCTACAATAATATTTTCTACAGCAGCTAGAGAATAAGTATCATTAGTAACTGAACTGTTGTTATCTGCAAATGATACTCCAACAGATACAGTATTTAGGCCAATAGCTAATGCTAAAATAAGGGAAATTCTTTTTGTCCACTTAACCAAAAACAACTCATCTCTTTTCTATTATATTTATATGTATTTTCGGCCGAATAACATATAAATATATAATATTTACCAAGGTATTTTTTTGTAAATATGTATAATTTTATATATATTGATATTATCATATAAAATTTTGCTACTCTTAACAAAGCTTAATCACGCTGTGAAACGGGAAACTATAGCGGAAAGGGGATGTCTTAACTTTATTAGAAGATTGAATTCATTTATACCGTTATTACCTTCAGAGACTTGTTTATTTTCAGATACGGATATAAGAGTTTTCTAGTGGGATATAAGGGGATGGCAACTCACTGATGAGAATTATGCTTATCTCTAACAAAGGTTCAAGCACCGATGTGGAAGAATCCATTGAGCTGATCGGGGCACCACGCCGTAAATATGGAAGCCCCGAAGGATTATTGCAACTTCTACGTCGGCAATGATCCGCAAGTTATCAAGAATGTGTAACAGGGTGCCTATGAATACGGCTGGCAGCGTTCGCCTTTGTCACGTGCCCGGTTAAGCACTCATTTTATAACTGGTGAGAGTCCGGTAAACGGGAGGGTCCAAGCTCATGTGTAGCTAGGATGCCTGCGCTTGGAGAAATCTTTACCTGAAGTACATCGACGAAAGTATCTATCGGAGACAAAGCGAGCAGGGTACTGGGCCGTACCATCAAGTGAATCTTGCCACGTCGTCACGAACGCCTGTAAGAGGAAATAGTGGGAGCTGAGTCCCAGCCATATGAACGAAGGCCGTGGAAGTTGCATGGAACTTGGAGCAGCAGTGAAGAATCCCCCCGGCGTAGGGGAATGAGGGGCAGGAATCCCTGCCCGTTACTCTAACCCAAATTTCCTTCGAAAAAGTAGGAATGCTTCGTTCTCGGAGCGTCTCGTTGCGGGCCTCGTTACCCCTTCACAGCCCCCGCAACCATTCCCTTCATAATCTGCTCCTGGAAAATCAGATAAATCACGATGGTAGGCACCACGGCAATCGCCATGGCGGCCATGGTCAGCCCGTAGTCTGTTCCGAATCCGTCAGAAAAGATGGACAGGCTCAGCGGCAGTGTCTTGAGCGCCTGCGAGTTGATGAACACGAGGGCAAAGGCGAACTCGTTCCAGTAACGAAGGAAAGCGAGAATCGCTACCGTCGCCATGCCGGGAACGGACAGAGGCAGAATGATGCGTAAGAACAACCCCCAATAGCCCATACCGTCGATCAGTGCTGCTTCTTCAACCTCCTTCGGAATGGAGGTCATATAGGCGGCAATCAGGAAGATGGCAATAGAAAGTTCGAAGGCCGTATAAGGCAGGATCAGCGCCCAATGCGTATTGAGCATGCCGATGTTCTTCAGCATGATGAACAGCGGGACAAGTGTGCTGTGAATCGGGATGAGCATGCCCAGCAGGAAGTAAGCCGTGATGGCGCCCTGCAGCCGGAATCTGAAGCGCGAAAGAGCAAACGCGCACATCGCTCCAAGGATCAGTGTTAGAATCATGGCTAATACGGTAACAATGGCGGAATTCATCATGGCCTGCCCCATGCCCGCCAGCTTCCAAGCGCGGATCATATTGTCGAAGGACGGCGCCTGCGGCAGTGAGAAAGGGTGTGTGAAAAATTCTTCATTGGTCTTAAAGGCGCTGATAAAAAGCCAATACAACGGATAAAGAGTCAACAGCGCATAGAATGCCAACAGGGCATTCCTTATCCAAAGCGACACCGGCTGCCGTTTCCTGCTGCCCCCTTGCCGGGCGAACGGCAGTCCGGAGATAAGATCAGGTTGTTGTTTCATCAGGCATCAGCCCTCCTTCAGCTTGTTTCGGTTCATAAGGATCTGGCTGAGCAGGATCAGAAGCGCGCTGAGCACAACAATCAAGGTTGAAATCGCCGAACCGTAGCCATAGCGGTACACGGCGAACGTGCTGTTGTACATATAAGTCGCCAGCAGCTCGGTCGTATGCGCCGGGCCACCGTGTGTCATGACGAATACCTGGTCGAACGCCTTCAGGCTGCCCGCGATGCACATGATCACGGCCACCTTGATCGTATTCCAGATCATCGGCAGCGTAATGTAGAACAGCTTCTTCGGCCCTGTGGCCCCTTCAAGCAGTGCGGCTTCCTCTACCTCGGAGGGCAGATTCTGTATGGCTGCGATGAAAATAATCAGATAAGGCCCGATGTTGGCCCAGATGATCGGTACGGAGAGCGCGTACATATTGATGTCCGGATCGGACAGCCAGGGCTGCGCCCAGGACTCCAAGCCCACCGAATTCAGCAGCAGGTTCAAGATGCCGATTTGCGGGTGATATATATATTTCCAGATCAATCCGATGACAACGGTGGACAGAACCATCGGCATGAACACAGCGGAGCGGATGACACGGTAGAACCAGCGGTTGCGAAGAAGCAGCAGCGACAACACAAGGGCGATTGGAACCTGTCCGAACACGGATGCGCAGACGATGATAATGTTGTTCTTGAACGAGCGCCAGAAGAGCGGGTCCTGTATTACCGCAATGTAATTGGACCAGCCGGCAAACTTGGCTGTACCGATTCCGCTCCAGTCAAAGAATCCATAGTAGGCTGACCAGATGATAGGGACGATGACGAAAAATCCATAGAGAACAATGGAAGGCACCAGACAGAGTAAAAGAAAGCCTCTTAAACGTGCGGCGGCAGTGCTCATAACCTCCTCCTCCTTTTTCTGCTGTACCAAATGCGCGGCATTTGGCCGGTCAAGTGGAAGCCGCACCCAATGGGTGCGGGCCGATGATTTGTATTTTTAAAAGAAGTTACTTGCCTGCAGCGGCTGCCTGTGTAGTTTGCAGCTTCTCTGCCACGGCGGCAGGGTCTCCGCCCAGCATAATTTCCTGCAGTCCGTTGTTGATGGCCTCGCCGCCCGCAGCGGACAGATACAGATCATATACAGGGCTGAATTTGAGTGTCTTAACCAGATTAAATGCTGTATAGAACAAAGGAGTTACTTTGGATTCATCAATGTCAACGTTGTACATGACCATGGAGTTGCTTTCCGCAATCGCCTTTTGCGCATCCGCATTGCTCAGCTTGTAGAACAGCTCCTTTGCCAGCTTAAGCTTTTCTCCTTCGATGTTGGCGTTAAGCACGAAGCCGCCGCCCGGACCACCTGTAATGGTGTTGACCTCTCCGAGACCGTTCGGCATGGCCGGGAATACCGTAATGCCTACCTTGTTGATTTGCTCTTCGGATGCGGCAGCAGCCCAGTTGCTGATGGACCATGCGCCGTTCATGATCATGGCGGCATTGCCCTGAATGAACTGCTGCTCAGCCTGCGTATTATCCAAGCTGTTGGCGCCTTCCGGGAATGCTCCCGCGTCGACCAGCTGTTTGAAATCATTTAAAGATTCCAGGAACTGCGGTTCTGTGAAAGAAGCTCCATTGCCATCCTTGGCATTCATGAACCAGTCGCTGCCCGTTACACGGTCAGCCAGTACGCTGAACAGGGTCGATTGCGCCACCCATGGAGCCTGGTTGCCGAGCGCAATTGGCGTAATGCCTGCCCTTTTGAATTTTTCAATGGCTGTCAGCAGCTCTTCCCAGGTGGTAGGGACCGCAACGCCATTTTGTTCGAAAATATCTTTGTTATAAAAGAGGAAGGAGGTTGCAGACATGGCGACAGGAGCAGAATAAACCTCGCCGTCATAGGTGTAGATGTCGGTAGCGCCTGGGAGGAATCCGTCGGCCCAATCCTTGTTTTCTTCCAGCACGCTGGTGATCGGCTGAATCAGGCCGGCTTTCTGGAATTCATCTGTGAAGCTGCCTGCGTAGGTAAGGAACAGATCCGGCATTTCCTTGGCGGCGGCCACCGTTTGAATGCGTTGGCGATAGGCATCGGTAGGGATAGGCTGCGAATCCACCGTCACGTCCGGATGCTCCTGCTGGAACTCATCGATCAGGCGGCGCATGGTTTGCGCACGGAGGTCGTCACCGGAATAATTATGCCAGATCGACAGCGTGATCTTTTCACCGCCTCCGCCGCTGCCGGATTCTCCAGCGGCACCGGAATCGCTGCCTCCGCTGCCCCCGCACCCTGCCACGATCAGACACAGCGTAAGTGCAGCGATAAGAACTTTGAATGTTTTTGTCATGTTTTCTTACCTCCATCCGTAAATGTTTCTCCTATAATATAAAAACTCCCGCCCACAGGTAAGGGGAGAGAGTTAAGGGGAGGGGGGATAAAATTCAGCAGTTGCTGCGGTATTCGGACGGAGTGAGTCCGGTATGGCGTTTGAAAAGCTGGGTGAAATATTTCATGTCCTCATAACCGACGCTTTTGGCGATTTCCTTCACGCGCAGGGAGGTTCCCGACAGCGCGGTCATGGCTCTTTCCATTCGTTCGGCCGTCACAAACTCGATATAGTTTCTTCCGGTTTCCCGTTTGAACAAATCGCTCAGATAATTCGGATGAACATGGATGTGAGCGGCGACCTGCTGCAGTGTGATGTTGTGGATAAGATTGCCGCGGATAAAAGCGATGGCCTCTTTGATATAACGGTTGGTACTGTCGGACCATGTCAGGTAAATGTCAAGCATTTCCTCCAGATGGCGGGTAAGCACCCCTTCAGGATCTCTGATCAGCGTTTCCAGTGACGGCATCCGCAGACCTGACGCAGGCATTTCAGCACCGCTGTCCCGGGCGGAACGCTCCAGCCACCGGTAGCTTGTCATCAGCAGCAGCTGGATGTAAGCGTGAAAGGATTCGGGGGTAGCCTGCGGATTGGCCCGGACCGCTTTGCATAGTTCTTCCGCCAGCAGACGCAGCTCCCCCCGTTCCCCGCTCTTGAGCGCCCTTACGAGGCGTGCTTCATCCTCCGGGGAGCGGGCCAAGTCGATTCCTTTCCGTCCCTGTACCTGGTCGCACATCACCAGCCTGGCGCCATCGGTAAACCAGCGGTAACCGTGGGTCTGCTTGGCCTGCAGATAGGAGGAATGGAGCCGGTGCAGGCTTTGAACTACCGGCCCGGCAGAAATGAACAGCTCCAATCCCAACTCACGCTCCATGTGCTGTGCCATCTCCGTGAGTTTATCATGCAAATTCTGAATCCCGTTAAGATTGATGACAGCCAGTATTTTTTGCCCTTTCCGGAGGCAGACGGCGGGGAACTTGCTATTGAGCTCCTGTTCCATCCTGGACATCGCGTCATCGGTCAGGCTGTCCTGCTGTCCGGAGAGCAGCGATATCATCAGCACCTGCAGCGGTGGCAGGCGCTTGTCCAGAGGCAGGGGCTGCCTAATTCCAGGCAGCAGGCTGTCCAATCCGCTCAGCTCCACGTTTTCCGGCATACGGCCGTTCAGCAGCATATTTTCAAGTACGCTGATGTGCTGCGTTTTATCACCATCCGGCTTACTGATTAATCCTTGCCGGGCTCTGCTCAGGATTCGACTGCGCGCTTTTACGGCGGCGTTGATGATTTCCTCCGGGCTGCTCGTTTTTAATATATAATCAGCCACTCCGTAGCGGATCGCCTGCTGTGTAAATTGAAATTGGTCATGAACAGAGAGTACGACGATTTCCGTCTGCGGATAGGCTTCCTTAATTTCGGCGGTCATGTCCAGGCCGTTTTTGCCGGTCATTTGAATGTCGGTAAACACGATCTCGGGCTGCTCCCCCGGGATGCGGCTGAGCGCTTCCTCCGCTGAAGCGGCAGGCTTGAGAAGTGTAAAACCGTGCTCCTTCCATGGGATTACGGTGCTTAGCCCGTTGCGTATGATGACCTCATCGTCCACAATCAGCAGCTTCATGTTTCATCTCCTCCAATGCAGGGAATGGTAAAGGAAATTCTGGTGCCGCGGCCTTGCCCGCTTTCGATATGAAGGCCCGTATTTCCGGCATAATGCATCGTAAGACGGCTATGCACGTTGCGTAGCCCGTAGCTGCCGCTCCCGGAACGGGGCTGTATTCCCATCGATAAAGAAAATTGGAGCTGCTCCAACACCTGGGGGATCATGCCTGCCCCGTTATCCTGTACGGTAAATCTCATCTCATCGCCAGACGCTTCTACTTTGATACTTATGCGGCCATGTTCCCCGGTTTGCAGCACACCGTGCAGGATCGCATTCTCGATCAAGGGCTGCAGCAGCAGCTTGAGCATTTTTTGGTGTCTGCAATCAGGCTCGACTTCGAAATCCACCGTGAATTGCTCGGGGTAACGGATGGACTGAATCTTTACATAGCTTTCCACATGAGCGATTTCCTGCTGTACCTCGCAGAATTCCTCACCCTGGTTCAAGCTGAACCGCAGGAAGCTGCTTAAAGAGTCGACCATCACGGCAATGCCGCTGTCACTGTTCATCAAGGCCATCCAATGGACGGAAGCAAGTGTGTTGTAAAGGAAATGGGGATTGATCTGGGCTTGCAGCGCAAGCAGGTCGGCTTCCTTCTTGCGCGCCTCGTTCTCCTTGACTTGTGCGGTCAGACGGCGAATGCGGCGGCTTAAACGGTTGTAGCTGATAATAAGCTGACCAACCTCATCCACGGAGGGAACGGAGAGCTTGTCCTCCAGGTTGCCCTGCTTCAGGAATAAGGACAGCCGGTGCAGCGGTCTTGTAATGGTGGAGATCAAAAATAACAGGATTGCCGCAATAATGAAGGCTGCGGCCGCAATGACCAGTGCGGTCAGCCGGAGCAAATACTGGTTCTCGCTGCTGTATTGAGCGAAAGGAATAACACCCACCAGCGTCCAATCCGTATTGGGCATCTTATAATACATCAGGGTCTTCCGGTCACTGCCCTTCCCGTAATTCAGGAAGCCGGAGGAAGTCTCCGACAGATGAATCCCGGGGAAGAGTGCGACCAGATCCTTTGCGCCGGATACTTGCTCCTGTCCGGCTATAATGCGATTATCCCTGTCCAGCAGCAGCACGTACCCGTCACCTTCCATGCCGGACTGATAGAGGTAGCGTGAAATGACCTTCTGATTCAGACTGATGGCGAGAAAACCGAGCGGCTGGTACGTATAGGTGCTGCGGATCGGTCGGGTCAGTGTAATCGTGTTTCCAGCGGCGGCCGCTTCTTCTCCGGAGGGGATGGTCCAGAGCTTTTCGGAAGGAGCCTCTTCAGAGAATGTGCCGTCCTCCGGCAGGGCAAATGAACGTCCTTGAAACTGTTTGGCTGAATAAGATATGACTTCTTTGCTGTCGTTCGGAATGATGCTGATGTTGGCGATGTAATCTTTGGAGAAAACCAGATTGGTGAGAAAAACAATGATGGAGGTACGCAGTACGACATTGCTGCGGGACGCGCGCAGATACTGCTGTACGTCTTCATCGCCGATCAGGAATATGGACATGCTTTCGACATCCTTAACCATCAACTGGAGCTGGGTATCGAGCTGGCGCAGGATATTCATACCTGTGAGCTTGGCTTTTTCTTCTGAGAGGGAGGATGCGGTAGCGTATGAAAAAAAGCCTAAAGATACAATCGGAATGATCATTGCCAGGATTAATATAAAGGACAGCTTTCTCTTTAATGATCGGCCAAGCCATCTTTTCACTCGACCCCCTCCTTAATCAAACGAAGCAGTATAATAAATAATTTGTAATAAAACATAACAACGATTTGTTAATGAGCTGCCGAGATGATTCCGAAAAATTGAATATGTCATGAATGATAACATTAATTCTGCATTTTTTGCAGAGAACAGTAAATAAAATATTCTTCAACTGGGGTTGTCATGTCTGATTTTTCACTGATGCGGGATGTCCTCCATTTTCGTGTGGGGATGAATAACGCCAAAATCACCCTGCCTGCGTTCTGATAACGAGGGAATAAGCCAATCCTTACCCTTCATAGGATAGTGGCAGTGTTATCTTAAGCGAGGAGGGACCAACATGCAGATTCATGTTGTCCAGGCCAATCAGACGATCTACAGCATTGCTGAAGCATACAGCCTTCCATATGAGGATATTGTCCAAGCGAATGAACTAACGAACCCGGAGCGTCTCGTGGTCGGACAAACTCTGGTGATTCCCATTGCGGGCAGCTATTATTGGGTCCGACGGGGCGACAGCCTGTGGTCGATTGCCCGGCGGTTTGGTGTGACTTATCAGGAGCTGGCACGTGTGAACGGGATTTCGCCAAATCAGACACTATCGGTTGGGTTTCGGCTGTACATCCCGCCCCGTTCCAGGGTGAGCGCCGAATTTAACGCTTATGTGGAGCCGCGGGGGGAAGCGGTGGCTCCGGCGCTGGTACGAGGAGCGCGGGAGGCCGCACCGCATTTGACGTATTTGGCGCCATTCAGCTTTCAGGCGCTCAGGGACGGATCGTTAAAGGAGCCGCTGCTGGACGGTTTTGCGCAGATCGCCAGCGACAACCGGGTTGTGCTGATGATGGTCATTACAAATCAGGAGAACGGACAGTTCAGTAACGAGCTTGGGCGCATTTTACTGAATGATATTCCCGTTCAGAACCGGTTTTTGGACAATATCGTAGCTGCCGCCAGCCAATACGGATTTCGGGATATCCATTTCGATTTCGAGTTTTTGCGGCCGGCCGACCGGGAGGCATACAATAACTTCTTGCGCAAAGCCAAAACACGCTTTCAGCAGCAGGGCTGGCTGATGTCCACCGCACTCGCACCCAAAACCAGCGCCACACAGGCAGGGCCGTGGTATGAAGCTCACGACTACCGGTCACATGGGCAAATCGCCGATTTTGTCGTGATCATGACCTATGAGTGGGGGTACAGTGGTGGTCCGGCCCAGGCCGTTTCCCCGATCGGTCCGGTAAGAAAGGTCATCGAATACGCGCTGACGGAAATGCCCGCTTCCAAAATCATGATGGGGCAAAATCTGTACGGGTACGACTGGACCCTGCCGTTTGTGCAAGGAAGCGTAGCGAGGGCGGTCAGCCCGCAGCAGGCGATCGGGATCGCGGCCGACAATAACGTGTCGATTCAATACAGCGCAAGAGCGCAGGCTCCATTTTTCCGCTATACGGACGGGGAGGACCGCGAACATGAGGTGTGGTTTGAAGATGCCCGCTCGATTCAGGCCAAATTCAATTTGGTCAAAGAACTGGGGCTGCGGGGCATGAGCTATTGGAAGCTGGGCCTGAGCTTTCCGCAAAACTGGCTGCTGATCGAAAACAATTTTGACGTAGTGAAAAGGGGTTGATATTAAAAATAGTGACACAGGTCAGTTCATGACCTATAATTTACAGGTACGAAGTCGATGTAACAGATTTATAAATAAGTAATACAGTGTGCCGGCTTGTCGGAAGGAGGAGAGGCTTATCGTCTCACTGGAGCATGTCAGCAAAACCTACCGCTTGCCGAAAGGTCAGTTGGAAGCGGTGCAGGACGTTACTCTTCATATTCCGAAGGGAACAATTCACGGCATCATCGGCACCAGTGGAGCGGGCAAATCCACGCTGCTGCGGATGGTCAATCTTCTGGAGCGCCCGGATCGGGGCAAGGTCTTTGTCGGGGACCAGGAGCTGACGGCTCTATCTGTCCGGCAGTTGAGGGAGGTCCGGCGCTCGATCGGCATGATTTTTCAGCAGTATAACCTTGTGCTGAACCGCACCGTCAGCCGGAACATTTCCATGGCCATGGAGCTTGCCGGGGTGCCGAAGCGGGAGCGGCTTGCACGCATTGAGGAATGTCTGAAATTCGTAGGGCTGGAGGATAAGGCAGAGCAATATCCCTCCCGGCTGAGCGGCGGACAGAAGCAGCGGGTAGCGATTGCCAGAGCGCTGGCCAACGCTCCGAAGGTGCTGCTGTGCGACGAGCCGACTTCTGCGCTCGACCCGCAGACGACCGCGGACATTCTGGAGGTGCTGCGTCATATAAACCATACCTACGGTGTGACCATTCTCATCGTGACCCATGATATGAGCGTTGTGAAGAAGATATGCAGCCGGGTGTCTATCATGGAGCAGGGGCAAATTGTGCGGACGGTTTCGGTGGATGAACTGGAGGGAATGGGTGATGCTTGATCAGATGATGGCGGATGTCATCAAATATCAGTCCGAGATCTGGCAGGCCATCGGCGAAACCTTCGTCATGGTCGGCATTTCCATACTGGCTGCGCTGCTCGCCGGTCTTCCGCTGGGGACGGTTTTATTTTTGAGCAGAAAGGGACAACCCTACGCGAATCGCCTGCTGTTCACGGTTCTGGACACCTTCGTAAACATTGTCCGCTCGTTTCCGTTCCTGCTGCTGGTCGTGTTTTTGATTCCATTTACGCGCCTGATCGTCGGAACTGCGTTGGGCACACTGGCTGCGGCCGTTCCTTTGGCGGTTGTGGCGATTGCCTACTACGCGAGACTGGTGGAGCAATCCCTGCTGGACGTGTCGCGCGGGGTGATGGAAGCCGCCTCTTCCATGGGCGCGTCGACGATCCAGATGATCGTGAAATTCCTGTATGTGGAGGCGCGCTCCGGGCTCGTTCTGGGACTGACCACGGCGACGATCAGCTTTATCTCCTATTCCACGGTTATGGGGGTTGTCGGCGGAGGAGGCGTGGGGGACTTTGCCATCCGTTACGGCTATCAGCGCTTTGAGACAGAAATTATGGTATTTACGATTATTATCATGATTATTTTGGTGCAGTTCATCCAGTTTGCCGGCAGCGCGCTGTCCAGGCTATTGGATAAACGGTAACCGGGAGGCTTTTGCCTGAATAATAAAAAGATCAACAGACGGGGGTTATTTCATGCGAAATATGAAAAATACAATGCTGCTGATGCTGCTTGCGGCCATGATGCTGATTGCAGCAGGCTGCGGACAGCAGTCCGGCCAATCGGGGACTGCAGGGGAGAAGGCCGATCAGGCCGCGGGAGCCAAGGAAGAAACGACGCTGAAGGTAGCAACGCTGATTCCGCCGATGACTGATGTGCTTGAACTGGTGAAGCCGCTGCTCAAAGAGGACGGCATTAATCTGGAGATTGTAGTTCTGTCCGATAATGTACAGCCGAATACGGCGCTGGCCAGCGGTGAAGTGGACGCTAACTTCTTCCAGCACGTCCCTTACATGGAACAATATAATGAAGCAAACGATTCACATCTGGTAGGGATACAGCCGATCTATCACGCGATTTACGGCGGATATTCCAAGCGTTACAAGAAAGTCGAGGACCTGCCGGAAGGCGCGACCATTGCTATGGCAAATGACCCGTCCAACATCGGACGTTCGCTGGTCATGTTTGAGAAGAATGGTCTGATTAAACTGAAGGAAGGCGCAGGCATCAACGCCACCCAGGCGGATATCGTGGAGAATCCGAAGCACTTCAAGTTCAAGGAAGTCGATCTGCTGATGCTGGCCCGCACGCTGGATGACGTCGATCTGGTGGCCATGACTCCCGCTTATGCCGCACCGCTTGGCCTGACGCCGAAAAAGGATGCGCTGATCAAGGAGGACGTGGACTCCAAGTTTGCGATCACGCTGGTTGCCCGCGAGGATAACAAGGATTCTGAGGCAATCCGCAAGCTGGCGGAGCGCATGAGCGGTCCGGAAGTGAAGAAATTTTTTGAGGATAACTACCCTGATATTGCAATTCCGGCATTTTAAATTTATAGCGTGCATAACGTCCGTCGCGAAAGCTGAACCTGGCTTTCGCGGCGGATTTTTTTAGATGATGAAATGAATAACCCAACTTACACATACAATACAGTAAAATTAAGGGAAACCGGGACCAGGTACAAAAGCTCATTTTTAACCTGTTCACCGTAAAAGATACAAAGTTGTTACCTTTTCTTAAACATTTTGTTACAAGAATGTAAAGCGATTTCATTCTGGTCCTAATATCTTTTGTCACCCTCACTTTCCAGTATGTGGCTAGTGCATTCGGTTTCTTTATCGGCTAGTGTGTTAAGGGGTTCAGCCGGCCTGCCTTTTTGAGAGGGGGGCAGGCTGGCTGCTGCCAGGCAGCATATCCTTGCTCGGGTGTGCAAATACATATTGGGAAGGTGAACAACGAGTGAGAGTGAAACCGCTGGTATTTCGTTTGACTGTTATGGCAGTCATGATCGCCATGGTGATGGCACCGTTCAACACGATCTCTGCGGAAGGGGACGCCGCCGACAAGCCGTGGATGAATACGTCTCTGTCCGCGAAGGAGCGTACGGCCTTGCTGGTCAAAGCCATGACGCTGGAAGAGAAAATAGACTTCGTAACCGGTGATGTGAATGATAATTACGGTTTTTATAACAAAGCCATAGAGAGATTGGGCATCCCGGCCCTGAAAATGGCTGACGGGCCGGCTGGTATACGCGTTGCCAATCCGGACGTCCAGGATAAGCAGGCGACGGCTCTTCCTGCACCGATTGCTTTGGCCGCCTCATGGGATACGGAAGCAGCTTTACAATACGGTGACCTGCTCGGGAAAGAGGCCTATAATACAACCCATAATGTATTTTTGGGCCCTGGACTTGATATCGCGCGTCTGCCGTGGGGTTCGCGCAACTTTGAATCGCTTGGCGAGGATCCGCTGCTGCAGTCCAAGCTGGGGGCGGCTTATGTGAAGGGGGTTCAGAGCAATCCGGTTATTGCTACGGCCAAGCATTACCTGCTGAACAACCAGGAAACCGAGCGTTTTACGACCAATGTTAAAGCGGATGAACGCACAATTCAGGAGGTTTATCTGCGGCCGTTCGAATCGGCGGTACAAGCGGGTTTGGGTGCTGCCATGTGCTCGTTCAATAAAATCAATGGCGTGGCAGCCTGTGACAATGACGAGATGCTGAATGGTGTCCTGAAAGGACAAAAAGGCTTTGACGGTTTTATCATGAGCGATTACGGCGCCAACGTGAGTACCGCCACTTCCGCCAATGCGGGACTCGACTTGGAAACACCGGGTGTTCCGTATAATAAGTGGGGGGATAAGCTGTTGGCCGCTGTTAAGAAAGGTGAAGTCAGCGAGGAACGTGTTGACGACATGGTGAGCCGCATTTTGCTGCAAATGTTTGAAAAAGGTTTGTTCGATCACCCGGCCAAAAACAACCTGATTGATACTAAAGCGGACGGCGCGTTAGCTCGCAAAATTGCCGAAGACAGCATGGTGCTGCTCCAGAACAACAATGACATGCTGCCGCTGTCTGCGGACAAGCTGAAATCGATTGCCGTCATTGGTCCGGACGCTGATAATGGTTCGGCTGCCGGAGGCGGCAGTTCCAAAGTCAATCCAACATATTCGGTCAGTCCGCTCAAAGGCATTCGCGAGCGGGCAGGTAATGATGTGGATGTGAAATACGCGCCAGGCAGCGATCCGATCACGGCTGGTGATATCATTCCCGGACCGTCCGCAGTGCCTTCTTCTCTGCTCCATCCTGCTGTTCCTGCGAAGGAGGGCGCAAGTGTCGGATACGCCACTTACAATGAAGAGGAAAACGGCCTGCGCGGGGAATATTGGGACAACGCCGCGATGGAAGGAAGCCCTGGCTTTGTGCATACAGATAAACAGGTGAATATGAATCTGGGCTTTTATAATTTCGATTTCAATGCCAGGTCCCCAAAAGTGGACCCTGTTCCGACAAAGTTCAACTCCATGATGTCGGCACGCTGGACGGGGGTCATCGCCGCCTCTGAAACAGGGGAATACAAGCTGTCGATCTCAAGCATGGGTTCAGGCAAGCTGTACCTTGACGGAGAACTGTTCATTGACAACAAAGGAACCAAACTGGAAACCACGGAAAAGAGCATTACCCTGAAGAAAGGTGAACAGCATAGCGTACGTATTGAGTACCGCACCGATTCGCCGAGCTTCAATGACAGTGATTACGGCGGCATGATCCGCTTCGGCTGGGAGCCGCCGGCCAACATGCAGGACAAGCTCATTAAAGATGCTGTTGAACTGGCCCGCAAGTCCGATGTTGCGGTCATTGTAACCCGTACGTATGACAGTGAAGGTTATGTGGACCGCTCCGACCTGGAGCTCCCGAACAATCAGGACCGGCTGATTAAAGCCGTTGCTGCTGTGAATCCGAAGACCATTGTAGTTCAGATGAGCGGCAGGGCGGTCGAAATGGACGGCTGGCAGAACGACGTACCGGCCATTATCCAGGCATGGTATGCCGGCCAGGAACAGGGCAGCGCTCTTGCCCGCATCCTGTTCGGTGATGTGAATCCGTCAGGCAAGCTTCCTGTTACTTTCCCTGTCAATGAAAAAGCGACACCTGTGTCCAGCGAAGCCCAGTTCCCTGGCATTAATGGCAACGGGGATTACTCTGAAGGCATTGATGTCGGTTACCGCGGCTATGAGAAGGAAGGCATCAAGCCTGCTTTCGCCTTCGGTTACGGATTGTCTTATACAACGTTTAACTACAGCAATTTGAAAACCAAAGCGAATAAGGGCGGGAAAAAGGAAAGCACCGTGGAGGTGTCCCTGAACCTGCGCAATACCGGTAAAGTATCCGGCTCCGAGGTGGTACAGGTGTATACGGGCAAGCTGCCCGCACCGGTGGATACACCGTCCAAGCAGCTCGCGGGCTTCGCGAAGATCAAGCTTGACCCGGGCAAGCAGCAGCGTGTAACCATACAGCTGGATAACAAAGCTTTGTCGTACTGGGATGAAAAATCCGATCAATGGGTCATGCCGTCCGGCGAAGTGCCGATTTACGTAGGGAGCTCCTCCTCGGATATCCGTCTTGAAGGAAAGGTAACGATTCCGGAAGCCAAGAATGCCGGGAAGGGCAATAAGGATACGAAGTCCAAACAGGCAAAATAAGATCAACGGATAAAGGAATCTTTTATCAATCATACGGGTATAAAAATGAAGTCGGGGCGTCTGCCCCGGCTCTTTTTTCATAAGGAAAGGAGGCGGGGAGCATGCGGGATAACAGAGCGAAGATTTTCAAGCTTATGGTCAGAATCCTTCTTCCGCTGTTGGCGGTCATCGTCTGCGGTGTGCTCCTGTTTTGGGGAGTCGGTGGTTTTTACGGGGACCAGGACCAGCAGCCGTTGCCCATGGAAGAAGATGCAAGCGTATGGCTGACTACGCCGGATCGTGCGAATCTGCTGACACCGCAGACAGCGCAGCATTTTTCGGAGCATGGAGACAGCGGCAGCGATGTGCTGACGATCGATGTAAATCCGCAGATTGCCTATCAAACGATCGAGGGCTTTGGGGCGGCAATAACGGGCTCATCAGCTTATTTGATCAATCATAGGATGTCTGATGCGCAAAGGGATGCGCTTTTAAATGATCTGTTTACTTCCCAGGGGATTAATATCAATTATATCCGGCATACCATTGGAGCTTCCGATTACTCGGTGGATGCGAACGGGCAGCCTGCGAGCTATACCTATGATGATACGGATTCAGGCGAGCCGGATTATGACCTGAACCATTTTTCCGTCGCCAAGGATACCGATGTCATGGGGCTGCTGCAGAATATAATGAAGAAAAAGGAAGGTATCAAGTTGATCGGGACTCCCTGGACCGCTCCGGCCTGGATGAAGTATGGCGAAAAAACGCTGAACGGCTGGTATCTGAATTATACCGACCCGCACGTGTATTCTGCATATGCGGAGTATTTTGTCCGCTATATAAAAGCTTATGAACAGGCGGGAATCCCTGTCGAGGCAGTGACGATGCAGAATGAGCCCGAGTTCACGACCCCTGATTATCCAAGCATGAGCATGAGTGCGCCGGAGCAGGCAAAATTTATCCGGGAATACCTCGGGCCTGCCTTTAAAGCAAACGGGCTGAATACCAAAATTATAGGCTTTGATCATAATTGGGATATTGGCGAGAATTACGCGGGTACCTTGCTTTCCGATGAGGGGGCCAACAGCTATATTGACGGCACCGCCTACCACTGCTACGCGGGATCGCCTGATGTAATGTCGCGAATGCATGACGCTTACCCTGATAAGCATATTTATTTGACGGAATGCAGCGGAGGGGCCTGGAGCACGGATTTCGGAAGCAATTTGAGCTGGCAATTGTCCAATTTGATTATCGGGGGCACTCGCAACTGGGCGCAAAATGTACTGCTCTGGAATATGGCGCTTGACCCCGATGGCGGACCGACTAATGGCGGGTGCACGAACTGCCGCGGAGTCGTAACCATCGATCCGGCCACCGGAGCCGTGACAAAAAATGAAGAGTATTATGCCATTGGGCATGCGAGCAAATTTGTTCATCCGGGCGCGGTGCGCATTGATTCAACGCAGCAGGCTGGCAGCATCGAAAACGTCGCCTTTCGCAATCCGGATGGAACAGTAGTGCTGATTGCCGTCAACGTAACGGCGGACAAACGGGAATTTACCGTAAGGCAGGGCACAAAATCCTTTGCCTACACGCTGCCTTCACATGCGGCCGTTACATTCACCTGGCAGCCGCAGGTCTGAGCAGGGTCTGTTCCTTAAGTAGCTTTGAAATGCCAACAGACAGGCTCGAATGACGAAAATCACTATGGTAACGCACAGATGTGAGGGACAAATGGTCGAGAAAGGGGATGCACTGCAGCTCCTGTTCTCGACTTTTTTTATTATTCAACTTTCGCAGAGCCCAAATCCACTTAAACCTTTGTAGCTACTGGATTCTGAGGAATTCGAATCCCTTTGTATAACCAGTGCTTGACAGCCGATCGTGCAAGGAATGTGAACTCGCTGTCCGGGGGCTTTGCACGATTATCCCATTTGATCAGGTAAAGAAAAACAGAAAACCGAGGACCGAAAATATACTTTAGGCACGTTAAAGAAAATAACAAATCAATCAAATGAGGCACGAAAATGCCTGTTGTTACGCTATTCAGGACAATCGAATGGGTCTATTATTTTTTTGATCGTGCCTTATGAAGAAGCAGATCGGTTCGAGGTAATGAGACGATCTTAGGAGAAAGCAGAGCGTTTAGGTGATGTGAAACCGACCGAGAGAGAAGGAAGGAGCGGAGCAAGGCACCGAAAAAATAAAAAGCCCCTCGTCCTCGTTGCAGCTTGAACTCGAATGTTTCCGATTTCCTCGTTCATACTAACCTTTCCTCGTTCAAGCACTGCGATCAGGACGCAGCCGCAAGAAGCTGCACCGGTTGGCGCGCGACCAGCCGACGATAGGTAATCGCCGGAATCGCCACACTCATGTACAGTAACTTCTGTCGCATCGTTTCGCCTGCTCCAGACAGGTACAAGCGGCGGCGTCCGGTGTACTCGTTGAGGTACGCCTGCAGATGCTTTGTTCCTAAGGCTGCATACGTACTCTTCAGCGATTTCCACGCCTCTCTCACCACGTTCCGTAAGGGTCTATACAGCCGACAGGCTTGAGAAAACGACTGTACCGCCGATGCCCGGACATCTACCTGTTCGTTGATGAACGCAGCGAGTTCGAGACGATTCGCTCCATTCCCCTCTCCCCTCATCTGGGGGACCAGACGGATTTTGACCTGCTCCGGCTCGCCCGACTCCATGATCGTGCATCCGGCTACGATTGCCGAAGCATGCGGATGCGGAAACTGAGGGCGGGCCGGATTACGCCCATAGAGGTCGCTGTTTACCTTCACGTCTCCGCAGAGCAGCTCCCGGGCATCGAACTCTCCGATGGCATGGCGGATTTTTTGGAGCATGAGCCAGGCGGTTTTGTAGGTGACCTGGATCACCTGGCTCAGCCGCATCGCCGAGATGCCGTCGGGGAGCAGGAACAATTCCAGCGCCTGGAACCACTTGGTCAGGGGGAGATGAGTTCGTTCAAAAATCGTGCCAACCAAAGCCGACGTTTGATGTGCGCACTTTGCGCACTCGAACATGGGGATGCGCCGGGAAGTCAGACGACTGCAGCGGGTGTGAGCGCAACGCGGACAGACGAAGCCGTTCGGCCACTTCATCGCGATCAATGCCTCCATGCAGTCCCGCTCGTTGTGATAACGACTGCTAAAGGATTGAAGTTCTGTTTCCGCTTGGACTTCCATGTCTGCTAACCCCCGAATCAATAATATACGAACATAAGTTCTTTTTTATTATATCAAACATATGTTCCCGTTTCAAGCCGAACATCCCACATGAGCTGCCTCTTTTTTTCTTATCTGTTTTCTCGTTTCTCATTATTCCTTCCCCTGGCCCCCCCCAACACTCAACCCCCGCATTCTGATCAAAAGGGATAATCGTGCAAAGCTGTGTGGAGAAGCACCAGGCAACGGACACCAGACATCAGACACCACACACCACACCCTATAGACACCCAGTTCACTCTGGCTACCAGACTCCGAGGGCCAAATCCCCTTCTTGCAAGAGAGCTAGCAAAAGGCTGTCTTCTTTGATTCAGCGTCAACCCCAGCAGTAGATCTCCGTTTTCCCCCGTTATATCAAGACCTGTTTGCCGATTTCATGCTGCAAAATATACAGAATAATCCATTGAAATTTGGTGCCAGCAGCGGGTGATGGAAGGAATGCTTCGTTCGCGGAGCGCTTCATAACAGAATTTATTTCCCAAAAAATATATTGATTGCGTTTACTTGAAGGAGGGGCGAAAAAAATGTCGAAATTTAAGATTAAAACCTGTTCAAATTCCTTGAAAATTTCAATTAATCCCGATAGAATTAGTTGAAAATTAAACATCATAATATAATAGTTTGCATATATAAGGGGGAGGACGATTTGGGAGATTCATGGAGGCTCGGCATCGATATCGGAGGAACCTTTACCGATCTAACGATTATCAACAATGAAACCGGCCAGCTGACCAATATTAAAACACCTACCGTTCCCGCAGATCCTGCCCAGGGAATTGCGAACGGATTGGCATTGCTTCGTGAGAAGGGAATCGATCCGCAGGATATCGATTACTTCGTTCACGGCACAACCATAGGTCTTAACACCTTATTACAGCGTCGCGGTGAAACGGTAGCCCTTTTGGTTACTGAAGGATTCAGAGATTTGCTCAACCTGCAGCGCTTGCGCTTGCCGATCCCCTACGACTTCCGTTCCCGGCTGCCCGAACCGCTCATTCCGCGTGAACGCGTGTTCACCGTAAAAGAAAGAATGCGCCATGACGGTTCGGTGCACACGCCGCTGGATGTGGACAGCCTGGATGAGGCGATCAGGGGAGTGCTGGCCTCCGGAGCCAGGGGTGTAGTCGTGTGTTTCCTGCACAGCTATAAAAATCCGGTTCATGAACAGCAGGCGGTGGCCCGTATTGCGGAGCTTGCTCCCGAACTGGGTGTGAACGCATCCTCCGTGTTGTGGCCGCAGATGCGGGAATATGAACGGGCGGCCATGACCTCTGTGAACATGTATATTCAGCCGAACGTTCAGAAATATTTCGAAACCCTGCAGGAGCGCCTGAACGGAGAAGGAGTACGGACCCGGCCGTTTATTACGCAATCCAACGGAGGCATCATGGATATCGGCACGGCGGCTGAAGCGCCGGTAAGAACCCTGTTCTCCGGTCCGGCCGCCGGTGTAATCGGCGCCGTACAAGCTGCTCGTTCGGCAGGCATCGGCAATGTGATCACCTTCGATATGGGTGGCACGAGCGCCGACATTTCCATTATCGAAGGCGGGGAGCCGACATTCACGCAGACGAACCAGCTGGCCGGCATGCCGATCATGCTGCCGTCCGTATCGATGTATTCGGTTGGCGCCGGCGGAGGCTCTTACGCCTGGATCGATAACGGCGGGCTGCTGAAGGTCGGCCCCGAATCCGTCGGCTCTGCCCCGGGCCCGGCATGTTACGGGCGCGGCGATAAAGCGGCGCTGACGGATGCGTTCCTGCTGTGCGGTTATCTGAATCCGGAACGATTCGCGGCTGGCAATGTGCAGCTTTATCCGGAGCGGTCAGCACAGGCCATTCAGCCGATTGCGCAGCATCTCGGCCTGAATGAACGTGAAGCGGCGGACCGTATGATCCAGGTTGCGGCAGCGAACATGTATGCGGAGCTCAGTGCGGTCATGGAACAGCATGGCTTCGATCCGCGCGAATTCAGCCTGCTGGCCTTCGGCGGGGGCGGACCGGTGACGGCCAACTTCCTGGCGGAGGAAATCCAGGCGCAGAGTGTGCTGGTGCCGCCTAGTCCAGGCACATTATGCGCCCTGGGTGCGCTGACGGCCGATTTCGCCTACGACGCTGTACTTTCCCTGCAGCAGCGGTTCGATGATTATCCTTTCGAGCAGCTTGTTCGGGAATACGACCGTCTGGCGGATCAGGCGCGTACATGGCTGGAGCAGCAGCAGGTATCAGGGCTGAAAGGCAGCACGCTGTACTACTCTATAGATGCCCGCTATGCGGGACAAGCCTTTGAAATCGAGCTGCCTTTGGACCGCTCTATGCTGGAGGCGGGCAACGGAGAGCGGATTGTGGCAGCCTTCCATGATCTTCATCGCCGTCAGTACGGACACAGCGATGAAGCGGCGGTGCTTGAGCTGATCAACCTGCGTGTCCGGCTCGTCGGCCATACGCAAAAGCCGGGCGCGGTGTCCCTGCCTCAAGCTGACGGGGAATTCAAGCCTGTTGGACAGCGGACGATCGTGTACGGCGGCAAGGAATATGAAGCGGGAATTTACTCACGTTCGGCCATGAAGGCAGGCCATCTGGTCGAAGGTCCGGCAGTCGTTGAGCAGGACGATACGACGGTGCTCATCCTCAAGGGTTGGTACGGGGAAGCTGACGGGTCCGGCAATCTGATTTTGAAACGGAAAGAGGTGCTGGCATGAGGACAGATCCGGCTACACTGGAAATTATGCGCAGTTATTTTAATGCGATAGCCGCCGGCATGGGACATGTCATTGAGCGGACCTCGTTTACGACATTTGTTAAAGAATCGGCTGATTTTGCTACTGCCCTGGCGACGCCGGACGGAGAATTTTTTGTCTATCCGAAGACGGTTGGTGTAACGATTTTTCTCGGTTTGAGCGTGCAGCGAGCCGCGGAAGCCTGCGCGCCGCTGGAGCCGGGAGATATCATCATTACGAACGAGCCTTATTCCACGGACGGATTGGCTACACATTTGCCTGACGTGCATGTGTTCAAGCCGATTTTTGTAGATGGCGAGCTCATTTCATACGCTTGGGCTTTCGTGCACTGCAGCGATGTAGGGGGGCTTGTGCCTTCCAGCATTTCGCCAGAAGCGACGGATATCCATCAGGAGGGGCTGCGTATTCCGCCTGTCAAGCTGTATAAACGCGGTGAACCGAATACGGAGGTGCATACCTTCCTGAACGCCAACAGCCGCACACCACATCTGAATCTGGGCGATTTCAACGCCATGGTGGCGGCCGTCAATACGGCGGAGCAGCGTTTGCATGCCATGGTGAAGAAGTTCGGCGTGCAGGCGGTGAAGGACAGCATGCAGGACCTGATGGAGCAGGGGGACCTGCGCGCGCGCAAGGTGATCGATCAGATTCCGGACGGGACTTACAGCTTCGCGGATTATCTGGATGACGACATGGTTTCGGATACGCCCATTCGTCTGGCGGTTGACGTTACCGTCAAGGGCGGGGATATCACGCTTGATTTCTCGAACTCCGACCCGCAGGTGCGTACGGCGTTTAACCTGGTGACGAACGGGAAAAAGCACTCCTTCCTATTCCAGGGTCTGATCAACTATATCATCAGCTCCGATCCGTTCATTCCCGTAAACGGCGGCATTACGCGGCCGATTCATGTGATCGCGCCGCGCGGTACGTTGGTGAATCCGGTGTATCCGGCCGCGGTGGGCATACGCCACACCATTACAATGCGGCTGTATAACGCAGTGCTGGGCGCGCTGGCCCAGGCGATTCCGGAGCTGGTCCCGGCCGCCGGAGCTGGACAATCCGCGATTGTGGTGCTGTCCACGCCGGACGTATTGAGCGGAACACGCAATATGGCGGTTGTACAGCCTATGGGCGGCGGTGGCGGCGGTCAGAGCGATATGGACGGAGCGGACGGAATCGACCATTCCTCAGGTTTCCTCCGCAATACGCCGATCGAGAGTCTGGAGCAGCATATCGAGGTGCTGGTGCACCGCTATGAGCTGCTGGAGAATACGGCCGGCGCCGGACTGCACCGCGGCGGGCACGCCATCAGGCTGGACTTTGAAGTTCTGGAAGAAGGCTCGATCGTTACGGCGCGCGGCATGGAACGCCTGCGCTTCCATCCATGGGGCCTGGCTGGAGGCCAGGCAGGCTCGCTCGGACAGGTGCTGCTGAATCCGGACACACCGCAGGAGCGCAAGCTGCCGAAGATCAGCGTGCTTCACCCGCAGGTGGGCGATATCGTCAGCATCCTCTCGCCAGGCGGGGGAGGCTGGGGCGATCCGTTCCTGCGTGCTCCTGAAGAAGTGTGCGCGGAGGCGAACAGCGGACTGATCGGCGCGAAGCAGGCGGAGCGCCTGTACGGCGTGGCGCTCGAACGGGTGAACGGACGCTGGTCCGTTGACGAAGCGCGGACTGTCAGCCTGAGAGCAGGGCACGAGCCTGCGGCCAAGGAAGCCTGGGACTTTGGCTCCGCCCGTACCGCCTATGAGTCCGTATGGACTCCAGAGGCGAGCAATGCGCTGGCCCGGCTGCTTCAGCAGCTGCCGCCGATGCAAAGAGCGGCCCGCAAGCAGATAGTGCATGAGCAGGCAGCGTCGTTATATCCCGACAAGCGGCTCACTGCCGAAGAGGTCGGCCATATTTGGTCTGTTTTACAGCAAGTCCAACAATAATGACAAAAGGATGATTGCAACCATGAAAAAAACGAAGAAGTTTACAATTAGCGCATTATTGATAAGCCTTGCCCTTGTTGTATCGGCGTGCGGCGGCGGCAGCCAGCAGACCGGCAGCGGTGCCGAAAACGGCGGCGAGCTGCCGCAGACGAAAAAAGTCGTGATCGGCGTCTCCGGCGGTGACTGGGAAAAGAATATCCGTAAGGCAGCCTTGGACAAGTTCCAGCAGGAGACTGGCATTGAGGTGCAGGTGGTTACAGGCACGGACGCGGAATGGTTCCCGAAGCTGAAGGCCGGCAATGGCAAAAATTCGGCTTATGACGTGCTCGTTCTGCAGCCGGACACCATTCAGCGCGCCATGGCTTCGAATCTGCTCGAACCCCTGGACACCAAGCATGTGCCTAATGTAGCGGATCTGTATCCGTCTGTGCAGGAACGTTTTACCAAGGACGGACAAGCTTATGCAGCCGGCTTCAGCATGGGGCAGCTTGGCCTCGTTTATCGTAAAGATCTGGTTTCAACGCCTCCAACCAAATGGACGGATCTGTGGAATGCTGAATACAAAGGCAAGGTAGCGGTATCTTCGCCTTCCTACTCGGCAGGCCTGCAGTTCTTCTCTGGTCTTGTCCATGCGCCGGGCGGCAAAGAAAGCAATCCGGCGGATGTAGACAAGGCGTTTACGAAGCTCGCCGAGCTGAAGCAGAATACGGTGGCATTCCCGGACAACTCCGGCTCCATTCAGACACTGCTTGAACGCGGCGACGCGGCGGTTGTGCCATTCTGGGACGGACGCGCGTTTGCCATGCAAGATGCCGGACTTGATGTCGGATTTGTATATCCTGAAGACGGACCGGTAGCCGCTGTAGCAAGCTGGGTTATTCCGAAGGGCGGCCCGAACCTGGCCAATGCTTACAAGCTGGTGGATTACCTGTCCAGCCCAGACGCGCAAAAGTCGTTCTCCGATCTTTCCCTGTACGGAATGACCAACAAAAATGTGCAGTACAGCGATGCTTTGAAGGACAGAGTTCAAGTGGGCGAAGAAGCTTATAAAAAGCTGACCTGGGTAGATTACGACACGGCTACACCGAACCTGGCCGACTGGACCAACCGCTGGACGCAGGCATTGGGTGGGGCCAAGTGAGCAGGATTCATATCGATGACGTAAGCCGCCGGTTCGGCGATTTTACAGCATTGGAGCAGGTGCAGCTGACGATTGAGGAGGGAGAATTTTTCTCCCTCCTCGGGCCGAGCGGCTGCGGCAAAACAACACTGCTGAATATGATCGCCGGTTTTCTCGATCCGACCACCGGCCGTATTCTGATCGGTGATCAGGATGTCACGGGGCTGCCGCCATACCGGCGCGGCCTCGGCATTGTTTTTCAGGATTACGCGTTGTTCCCGCATTTAACCGTATTTGAAAATGTCGCATACGGGCTGCAGATCCGCAAGCAATCCAAACAGCAAATCAAGCGCCGTGTCGAAGAGACGCTCGCTTTGGTGCAGCTGTCCTCCATGGCGGACCGCAGGCCGCATCAGCTGAGCGGCGGGCAGCGCCAGCGTGTCGCCATTGCAAGAGCGCTGGCGATTGAGCCGGCCGTGCTGCTGCTGGACGAGCCGTTGAGCAATCTGGATGCAAAGCTGCGCAAGGACATGCAGACCGAGCTGAGATCGATCCAGCGCCGTGCTGGCGTGACGACCGTTATGGTCACGCATGACCAGGAGGAGGCCTTGAGCCTGTCCGACCGGATCGGCATTCTCGGTCAAGGACGATTGCAGCAGGTCGGTTCACCGCTTGAGGTATACCGTCAGCCTGCCAACCGTTTTGTGGCCGACTTTATCGGACAGGTTAACTTGTTCCGGACATCCGCCGAACCGGATGCGGTGGGCGGTACGGGCCGTCAGCGGTATATGACGGAGGATTACGAGACGTCCGCCGGCGTGCCGCTTGTGCTCGAAACGGCCTCGTCCGCTGCGGGCGGAACGGGAACGTTTATGCTGCGACCGGAACGGGTCCGGATTACGATGACGGCAGGTGCCGAAGGGCAGCCGAACCGTACGCCGGGGACGATCCGGACGATCAGCTATGCCGGTGACCACGTCCGGCTGCAAGTCAGTCTGCCCGGCAAGGGCGAACTGATCGTGCTTGCGCCGGACCCTGTCTTTCCCGTGCTGCCATCGCAGGGAGATGCCTGTGAGCTGTACTGGGAAGCAGAGGATGTCATTCCTCTGCCTGCGGAAGGGAGCTGACCTATGGCACGGACATCGGCTGTACGCCGCACGAACTCATTTTATTGGCTGCTGCTGACTCCTTCTCTGCTCTTTTTGACGGCATTTTTGGTCGTCCCGTTTATCATGCTGATCGTCCTCAGCTTCCGTGATGTGGACAGCCTGATGAACACGCTGCCCACGTACACCCTCTCGCATTATGTGGAGGTATTCACGTCGGGAGCGTATCTTGATGTAATCGCCAAAACGCTTGGCATAGCGCTGCTGACCACGGTCATTTGCATATTATTGGCTTATCCGGCCGCTTACCTGCTGGTAAGAACACAAAAGCCTGGTCTGCGCACGCTGTTTTATATTTTGCTGATCTCCCCGCTGCTGACCAGTGTGGTGATTCGGACATTTGCCTGGATCGTCATTCTGTCGCAGAACGGGCTGCTTAACGAAGTGCTGCTCTGGATGCATGTGATTGATAAGCCGATCACTGTGCTGTGGACCATGAATGCGGTCATAATCGCATATGTTCAGGTCATGCTGCCCTTTGCCGTGCTGCCCATCGCGACTTCAATGGGCGAGATTCAACCGAAGCTCCGGGACGCTTCCATGAGCCTGGGGGCGGGACGGGTACGTACCTTCTTCCGTGTTACCTTGCCCCTGACACTGCCGGGCATGCTGTCCGGCGCGGGGATCGTTTTTGCGCTTGCTGCGGGCAGCTACATTACGCCGCTGCTGGTCGGCGGACGGCTGCAGCCGCTGCTCTCCTTGTCCATTTATCAGCAGGCGGTACAGGTGTTCAATATGCCGTTTGCGGCTGCGCTGTCCGTCACGCTGCTGCTGCTGGTCGGCATCGTGGTGGCATTGATCGGCTGGATTTCGAAGAGATGGGAGGCGAGACTTCATGACTGACGTTACCGGACGTTCGGCAACGAATCCGCCTGCTGCACGCCCGCGCAGGCAGCGCAAGTGGTCGGCTTTGACCGTGCTGGTATGGACTGCCGGCATTCTGGTCTATCTCTTTCTGATCGCGCCAATTCTGGTCATTTTCCTGTCTGCGTTCAGCCCGACGGAATACCCGCAGTTTCCGCCAAGCTCGCTGTCGGTCCGCTGGTTCGCGGAGCTGTTCTCGAACAGCGACTGGGCTGACGCGCTGCGGGTCAGCCTCACCCTGTTGGTATTCGTGACCCCGCTGACGGTTATACTCGGCACGGCAGCGGCCTATGCGCTTGGCCGCCTGCAGTTCCGCGGACGTGAAGCCATTCAGTCCTTTATGCTGTCTCCGCTGATGATTCCGCAGGTGGTGCTGGGCATTGCGCTGCTTTACGAATTCACGGCACTTGGCTGGATGAATGAATTGAAGGCGCTGGTCATCGGCCATATGATCGTCGCGTTTCCGTATGTTGTGCGCACGGTCAGCGTCAGCGTCTCCAGCTTGGATCCGAAGCTGGAATCGGCTTCGATGAGCCTGGGGGCCGGAAGACTGAAAACGTTCTGGCGTGTGACGCTCCCGCTGATCAAGCCGGGCATTATCGCGGGTACGGTGTTCTCCATTGTGGAATCCTTTGGCGAGGTGTCGATCAGCCTGTTCGTATCCTCACCGGGAAATACAACCGTGCCTGTGCGTATTTTCAGCTATATCGATCAGACCTTTGATCCGTCCGTCAATGCCATTTCGGTTATTTTTATCGCAGTGGCGGTCATTGCCATGATCGTTATCGACCGCACGGTTGGATTGACCAAAGTAATGTAAATAAACATGCATCAGGGTGCCGTCCATAAGGAGGCACCTTGGTCTTATTCAGAAGGAGGAAAAATGATGGTACAGGAAGCATGGCTGGCTCAAGCGGATGCACTGAGAGAGCAGGTTGTGGAATGGCGCAGACATTTTCACCGCAATCCCGAGCTGTCCTTTCAAGAAGTGAACACATCCAATTATATTGCGCAGCAGCTTGCCGAGTTTAGCAATCTGGAGATTTCCCGCCCGACGCCGACCAGCGTCATGGCCCGGCTAATTGGGCCCCGTCCCGGACGCACGCTGGCGCTGCGGGCCGATATCGATGCGCTGCCGATTCATGAGGAGAATACATTTGAATTTGCTTCCACGGTGGAAGGAGTCATGCATGCCTGCGGTCATGACAGTCATGCGGCGATGCTGCTTGGTGCGGCATACATTCTGTCACAGCACCGGGAGGAGATTCATGGCGAGGTGCGGTTTATTTTCCAGCATGCCGAGGAACAGATTCCCGGCGGGGCGCAGGAGCTTGTGGATGCCGGAGTCATGGAAGGGGTCGACGCCATCTACGGGCTGCACCTGATTTCCTGGCTGGATACCGGCAAGATCGGTCTGCTGTCCGGGCCTGTGATGGCAGGGCACGACGGCTTTGTTATCACGGTAAACGGCTCCGGCGGCCATGCGGCATATCCCCACCAGGTTGTGGACGCGATTGCTGTCGCGGGACAGCTGATCGGCCATCTCCAGCATGTGGTTGCGAGACATACCGATCCGCTGAAAAATGCTGTCCTATCGATTACGCATATCCATGGCGGTGCAGGCTACAATTCTTTTCCGGAGCAGGTTAAAATGGGCGGCACCTACCGTTCGTTCGATCAGGCGGAGCGGGAGAAGATGCCGGGGCTGATTCGCCGTATTATTGACGGCGTGGCCGCCGCGCACGGTGCGACCTGTGAGCTGGATTACCGTTTCGGCTACCGGCCACTGTTCAATGATCCGCAATTGGTGGAGCTGGCACGTGCGGCTGCCGCGGAGCATTTTGGCCCCGAGGTAAACGAAGAGATGCTGCCAACGATGGGTGCGGAGGATTTCTCGGCATATCTGCAAAAAGCGCCGGGCGCGTTTATCTACATCGGCTCGCGAAACGTGGAGAAAGAAAGCCATTTTCCGCATCATAATCCCCGTTTTACGGTGGACGAGGATGGAATGGATACCGGCTTGAAGCTGCTTTTGCTGCTTGTAGGGAAGTGGCAGGAGCAGTAATAAACAAGCTTTAAATTATTGGTCGGCTTATGCCGGCCTTTTTGCTTCCCGAGTAACTCTAGCACAATTATATTTTAGTAGGATAGAGAGCTGGTTTATTGGGTATTTTAGGAATAGGCTGTACAATAGTGTAGAATGTAGACTACAAAGTGACATGCAGTTTGAACAAACAGGTTATAGAGGTAGTTCAAAAAGTCAGCTTTTGATCACGAAGGAAGTCAGGAAGCGGACTCGACATCGAATCTTGAATTCAGCCGGGCCTTCCGGTGCTCACGTACCCCACGTACGCTCCGCTCCTCAGTCCCTAGCTTCATCCAACCTTCTCGGTGCTGAAAACCTGACTTTTTGAACACGCACTTATAGATAAGGGGTATGTCCAATGCCTAATGTTTTTTTTCAGCCTGAGAAGTATCCGTTTATGTATAAGGAAGAGGTTATTGGCAGCTTTATGATCGATTGTGATCATGAAGGGCAATATATTTATTCATTAGATATGAACCGGGAAGACCACATTCCTTGGGCTTTTAAGGACAGGAACGGGAGGTTTATCCCGCCAGACGCCGGGCGCTTACATCATGCGGTCATAAAAACCTGGTTGGAAGAGAGAATATTTCCGCCTGAAAGACAAAATGCAGAAGACTTGTTAAAAGAGCTCGGTTTACCGGAATATGACACTGTAGCTGTGTTGAAAAAGACGCGTGGCGCCGTACCGGGAAACCCATACTGGATTAAATTTCATCCGGAGGACACGTACAGATCCGTTGTGCTGGATAAATGGGGGACTGGCTGATGCTCTATGTGGAGGATTTAATTGAGTTGAGCAGTTCGACTTCAAGCGCGGGAGTTTTAACAAAGTGGATGGATCCCAGGAATAATACGTATATAAAAACATCCGCTTTTAATAACGAGACTAAGACGTATCATGTTGAGGCTGTGATGGAGTGCCTTACCAGTGACATCGGCAGATTAATAGGTGTGTCTGTAGTTGATTACTGGCTGGATGAGTTGAAAATAGCGGATGCGAAGGTTTTGGTTTGTGTAAGCGAGGATTACAAAATAAAAACTCCTTACAGAGATAAAATCTCTGTAACCTCCTTTTTGGTAAGCAGAGGGATGGAGGGAGCAGTTCGCTCGGACCGATACAGAAATCTTGTAGCAGAGTTTCCCGAAATCAGGGAAAGCCTGGACAGATTAATAGTGTTTGATTACTTGATCGACAACTATGATCGGCATATGAGAAATGTTGAGCTTCTCAGTTTGGAAGATGGATCGGTACGTCTCGCCCCATTGTTTGACAATGGATCATCTTTGCTGGCTGATTGGGTGACCCAGCAGGATCTGGCCGATTTGGAGGAATCCGAAGAGTTGTTTGAGGAACATATTATCAATGCAGAAACTCAATCCAAGTGCTTTGCCCATGATTCCAGAGCAGAACTGATGTTAGTGGATAAGTCCGTTTTCAGGAGTATTAATCTTTCGATAACTGATGAAGAATGGGAGAAAGTTACGCGAAAATATGCCCAGTACCTAAGCCCTTTAAGGCTTAAAATGATATACAGGCTTTTAACAACCCGATATTCTAATCTATTACATTTTGCTTCAATATCATATAAGTAGAAAAATAGACCGCTGACTCCAACTCAGGAGAGAGCGGTCTATTCACATTATAGGGCTGACGGGACTCCTCAGGCTTAGCCTTGCTCCCGTTCCTTCAGAGCATCGGCTGCCAGCATCTGCAGCACCGTATTGTCCATCGGCGGGTTATGCAGTCCTGCCCGCACATCGCGGTAATAGCGCTCCAGCGGCAGTTTTTTGGACAAGCTGGTGCCCCCCACAATCCGCATTGCCAGGTCAACGACCTTCAACGCGCTGTGCGTCACGGTGTATTTGGCTAGGCCGAGTTCAGGGCGCATTTCTGGGCGCAGCGCCACATGACGGTCCCAGCGGTCTGCCGTTGCATAAAGGAGACAACGTGCCGTCCGCAATTCGGCTTCCATTTGCCCAATGGACTGCTGTACGAGCGGAAGTCCGGCAATCGGCCCCTGAATGGAGTTCGGCTTATAATTTGCGGCGAAATCCACCGCAAAATCACGCGCCGCCAAAGCAATGCCCATATAGCAGGCTGGGATATGCAGGAGCCAACCGGAGCCTTCATCCATTCCTTTGCCGGGAATGCGGGCATCGTCTGCCGCAAAAGCCTGGTCAAGCACGACATCATGGCTGCCGGTACCGCGCATGCCGAGCGTATCCCAGGTTTCTTCAATTTTTATACGGTCGCTGGCATGCACCAGAAATTCGCTCACGGAATCCTCTTCCGGGAGGTAGGCAGTCACAACAAACCGGTTGAGTATAGGGGAGAGCGTACTGAACGTTTTGCGGCCGGTGATCAGCCACCCGCCATCGGTGCGGACAGCGGTTGTCTCCGGTCTGCCGCCCCGGCTCGGACTGCCGGATGAAGCTTCACTGGCGAATACGTTCAGCATGGCACCCTCTTCTACAACAGCGCGGCAGAAGTCGGCAAACAGCGCCTCCGGCCATTTGCCCGACGTTCTCAGATACAGCATCTGCCCAAGATGCCAGCCTACGCCAAGCGCTGTGGAACCGTCTCCGTAGGCCAGTCTTTCCTGGACCTGCACCATCTCATACAGGGAGATTTCATCCCCTCCAAAAGCCTTCGGCACGGTAAGCATCAAATACCCGGCTTCCCGCAAATTGGCAAAATTTTCAAACGGGAAAGACCCCTCACGGTCATGATGGGCAGCTCGCTCGGCGAACAAGGCGGTCAGCTCATCGATTTTTGCCACCCTCTGCTGTTCGGTCTCGTTTCGTATATATTGATCAATATATCGGCTCATATTTGTGGCCCACTCCTTCAATGTGTCTGTGGAGGTATCCTGCAGCAACCTCTTATACTACGATTTTACCACAGCAGAGGGCTATTCCCTACAGTAAATCAAACTATTCCAGTCCAAGAAGACGGTTTTATACTGCTCGTTCATTGTTGGTCACGATTTTTTCCGGTATAATCAGCTGTATAGGTCATGAAGAACATGCCGCTTTCATACAGCATATCCCGGGCTGAAGTTCGGGGAAATGCTGTATGGGAGCGGTTTTTGTTTGTAAAGATTCGAAAAGGAGGAGCGGGGCGTGGCACGATTTGAGCAATACTATGAGGCCTGGTTAAGTAGCCAGCTTGAAATGGAGGTTAGCCTAGACGGAAGGAACGGCTTACTCAAGGTTTGGGACACGGAACGGTGGAGTTTCTGCGGAAAGTTTGGTTCCCTGCTGTAGGAAGCCTGGACCATTTATTCCCGGAATGGGAGGTCAGAGATTTTAGTAACGGATACCGGTATTTGGACTTGGCATATATGCCCGGGGATGCCAAAGGAGGAATTGAAATCCAGGGATACGGGCCGCATGCCAGGGACCTTGATGTCAGGAGGTTCAAGGACTTATGCCGTCGGCATTGCCTGCTTGCATTGGATGGTTGGACTTTTCTTCCGATTGCCTATCCTTCGATTGTGGAAGAAACGAAGCAGTGCCAGCAGTTGGTGCTCGCCTTTATTGGCAGGTTTGTCGCGACGGATGTACCTTCCTCTTTAACGTGGCTGGAGGCGGAAACTCTTCGATATGCCAGACGTCATCTTCGACCATTCACTCCTGGAGAGTTGACTGCGCATTTGAAAGTAACCAATCGGCATGCCAGGCGGATTTTACAGGGGCTAGTGGAAAAGAGACTGCTTGATAAGGCCAGTGGTTTGCAGCGTATTCGCACCTATCAGCTCCATCTGTAGCAAGGCTAAACGAATCCGGACCGGAAAGACTCTATTTAGTGAAAATGAGGCTAGTTTCCTAGCAATGCGGACTGAGATGCAGCTATTTGATCAAAATAGTACTCTAGGGCAGCAATTTGTGGAGAATAAAGGCTATACGGTCCGCAATAGTGGCGTTTTGGGGTGAAGGGCTGCAAATAGGGGCGCTCCAGTCCGTTATGCTCACGGCCAGCAGCGCCCCTTAGTTTCGCTTCTCTCAAGGATCGGTGCCACCAGCCGCTTCAAAAGTCTGCCGGGCATGTCTCTCACTAACTTCGAAAGCTACTCGCCCGGACGTCATCTTACCATCCGCCATGGATACCGGTCCGGCTCCTACCGAAGTACCGCTGCACATCTCTTACCGCCACTTATGCTAAAATAGACAAAACAAGTTTTTTCCCGAAAGGATTCAATGGATATGAGTTTTCAGTTGACCAAAAGGGTCATCAAGCAGCTGTGCGGCCGCTTCTCTTATGAGCGTGGAGAGGCTTATCAAAGCGCAGGCAAGGTGCGCTTCACAGCAAATCATTCAGATAGATCCTTCTATGAAGCTGATGTGCGTGGAACAAGCTTGTACCAGGTAACCGTGAATATGGAGCATGGCGCTGTGCTTGCGGTGTGTACTTGTCCCGCTTTTGAGTCATATGACAATTATTGCAAACATATCGCCGCTGTGCTGCTGGAAATTCATGACCATGAGCACGGCAGTAGCCCACCGATTCGTTCCTATGAGTCCGCGTTATTTCCAGAGAACCGGCAGGATCAGCCAGGCCGGATGCCAGAGCGTTACCCGAGCCGTGAAGCGAGACGCGGCAGCCCTTCGCTGGATAAACGGCTTACAGACAGCGTTCTGAATCTGTTCTCGGACAAGCCGCAGCCTCCAACGGGGATGCGCCCTCTGTTCGAAACGCGGGAACCGCTGCAGGCGGAGTTTATCTGCAGGCCGTTTCCTTACGCATACCGCAAGTACATGTTCGGCATCGAAATGAAGGTCGGCCCGAAACGGACGTACGTCGTACAGAGAATCAGGGAGTTTCTGCACGCTGTCGGCCGTCGGCAAAGCTACGTGTTCTCCAAACACTTTACGTACGATCCGAAACGGCACAGCTTCCCGGATGAGTATGATGCCGTCATCCGGCAGCTGCTGGACATTTATCAGCATGAGCAGTTGTACCGCGAGACAGCAAGCACTTATACCGGAAGTGCCAAAAGCGTCAGCGGTGACCGCATGCTGCTCGTGCCGCCTTCCGTCTGGCCGTCCATGCAGCAAGCGCTGTCGCGCATCCCTGACGTGCAATTCGAGCATGACGGAACGATGTATCAAGGGATTGAGATTTCCCTTGAGCCGCTGCCGCTTCAATTTGATTTCGACCAGTCGAACGAAGAGGGCTATCTGATGAATGTAGATGGCCTGAGCGATCTGCTGGTTATGGAGGATTACGGTCTTGCCGTTTACGAGGGCAGGCTCATACCGATGAAGCCGGAGCATGCGAGACGGCTGGCGGAGCTGAAGCGGATGCTGGAAACCCGCAGCAGGCATCACATCAGCATTGCGCCCGAGCAGATGGAGGCCTTTATGGATAAAGTGGTTCCCGGCCTCATGAAGCTTGGCACTGTCCATATTGCCGAGACCGTGACGGAGCAGGTGGTGCAGGAGCCGCTGAAAGCCAAGCTGTACCTGGACCGCGTCCGGGGCAAGCTGCTGGCCAGTCTTGAATTCTGCTACGGCGAAGTCGTCATCAATCCGCTGGAAACGGACAGCCGCAGATTGAACCCGGGCCGCATCCTGATGCGGGATACCGAGCAGGAGCGCCGGATTCTGGAGCTGATGGACAGCAGCTCTTTTGCCACGACAGACAGCGGTTATGTCATGGAGGATGAAGATGCGGAATTCGATTTCCTGCACCATACCGTGTTGCAGCTGGAGCGGCTGGTAGAGGTTTATGCAACGACCGCCGTCAAAGTCAGAATCGCTCCCAAGCCTGTAGCACCTAAAATTCGTGTTGATGTGGACGAGCGGACGAACTGGCTGGAATTCAAATTCGATATGGACGGTATCCCTGAATCGGAGATCCGCTCTGTTTTTCAGTCGCTGGAGGAGAAGCGGCGATATTACCGTTTGCCGAACGGCGCGCTGCTGCCGCTGGATGGGGAGGAGCTGCAGGGGATCGTCCGCTTCATGAATGAAGTGGGTATCCGCAGGAATGACCTGGAGGATAATGATATTCGTGTCCCGCTCCTGCGCGGACTGCATCTTATGGAGCAAAAAGACATCACAGCCCAGTTCCAACTCGGCAGCACACTGCGGCGGCTGCTGGAGGATATCCGCAATCCTGACAGGCTGGAGTTTCCCGTGCCGGAAAACCTCGCCGGGGTGCTGCGGGACTACCAGCGTGTCGGATACCGCTGGCTGAAGACGCTCGCCCACTATCGCTTTGGCGGGGTGCTGGCCGACGATATGGGGCTTGGCAAGACATTGCAGAGCATCACGTATATCGTCTCGGTCCTGCCGGAAATTCGGGAGCAGAAGCTTCCGGCCCTGGTCGTTGCCCCCGCTTCGCTCATCTACAACTGGGCAAGCGAGCTGCGGAAGTTCGCGCCGGATATACGGGCCGTGATCGCGGACGGCAGCCGTACGGCCCGCAGCAGCCTGGTGCGCGACGCCTACCGGGCGGATGTGATCATCACCTCCTATCCGCTGCTGCGTATGGATGTGGACCTGTATGCGGAACAGCCGTTCCATTCGCTCATTCTGGATGAAGCGCAATCGTTCAAGAACCATTCCACCCAGACAGCACATGCGGTGAAGGCTGTACAGGCAAGCCATCGTTTTGCCCTGACAGGCACACCGGTGGAGAACCATCTGGAAGAGCTGTGGTCGATTTATAACGTCGTGTTCCCCGAGCTTTTCCAAAGCCGCAAGGATTTCAATGATCTCACTCGCGAACAGATAGCGAAGCGGGTGCGGCCATTTCTGCTGCGCCGCCTGAAGACCGACGTATTAACAGAGCTGCCTGAGAAGATTGAAACGATGCAAACTTCCAGCCTGCTGCCGGATCAGAAGAAGCTGTACACGGCCTATCTGGCGAGGCTGCAGCAGGAGACGCTCAAGCATTTGAACGAAGAGGGCTTCCAGAAGAGCCGTATCAAGATCCTTGCCGGTCTTACGCGGCTGCGCCAGATCTGCTGCCACCCGGCGCTCTTCGTGGAAGATTACCGGGGAAGATCGGCCAAGTTTGAGCAGCTGCTGGACATCATTGAGGAGTGCCGCAGCGCGGGCAAACGGGCGCTGATCTTTTCCCAGTTCACTCAAATGCTCGGCTTGATCAGCAGGGAGCTTGGTTATCAAGGGGTATCCCATTTTTATCTGGATGGCCAGACACCAGCCGCTGAACGTGTCGAGCTGTGCAACAGGTTTAACGCGGGGGAACGCGATATGTTTCTGATCTCGCTGAAGGCGGGAGGTACCGGGTTGAATCTGACGGGCGCGGATACGGTTATTCTGTATGACCTGTGGTGGAATCCGGCTGTAGAACAGCAGGCCGCTGACCGCGCCCACCGGATGGGACAGAAAAACATCGTGCAGGTGATTCGCCTGGTCACACGGGGGACAGTGGAGGACAAGATGTATGAGCTGCAGCAGAGAAAGAAAAACCTGATCGAAGAAGTGATTCGTCCCGGCCAGGAGGAGCTGTCTTCAATGTCTGAGAAAGAAATCCGGGAAATTCTCATGATATAAATATGAAGGCGGGTGAGAAGCGATATGATTAAAAACCTGCTGGTATCGGGATACAGGGCCCATGAGCTGAACATTTACAGCCAGAAGCATGAAGGCATTGCCTATATCCAAAAAGCGCTGACCTCCAAGCTGATTCCGCTGGCCGAGGAAGGGCTGGAATGGGTGATTACACCTGGACAGTACGGCGTGGATTTGTGGGCATGCGAAGCGGTCATTGCATTGAAGGAGCAGTACCCTGATCTCAAATGCTCGATTTTAGCCGCACATGCCAATATGGATGAAAAGTGGAAGGATGACCGCAAGGAATATTTTCAGCGCATTCTGCGGGGCATCGATTATTTCGGGCTGGTCAGCAAGCTGCCGTATCAGGGCATCTGGCAGTTCAAGGCCAGGGATGCGCTGCTGTTTCGCAAGACTGACGGCATCCTGCTGATGTATGACGAAGACGCCGGTCAGGGCAGCCCCCGTTTTATGAAGGAAGAGGCCTTGAAGAAGCAGCAGGAGGAAGGCTATGTCTATATGAGCATCAGTTCAGAGGATATTCAAAGCATAGCTGATGAGGAGCGTTTATACATGGAATGAGGTGCGAATAGCAGCCTGATTTTAAATAATGCAAGAGAGACCTGTTTGAATTTTGGTGACAAAATCCGGACAGGTCTCTTTTTTTAGCGGGCAGCACTATTTCTATAATCGCAAGAGAACGTCATTCCCGGTACAACGATCAGCCAACTACTTACTGTCATCCTTCGTAACCAGCTTGATGGGCACCGGAATATTGCTTTCAACCTTCTTGCCCTGCAGAATCTCGGCGGCCGTTTGGACAGCCTTTTGGCCGATCAGGTCAAATTGTTGCGCGATGGTGGCGGACAGCTTGCCGTCCTTAACTGCTTGCAGCGCGTCCGCGCTGCCGTCAAAGCCGACCACGAGGATATCCCTGCCCGTAGCCGCGATCGCTTCCACGGCTCCCAGGGCCATCTCGTCGTTCTGGGCAAAAACGGCTTGAATATCCGGATTGCCCTGCAGCAAATTTTCCATCACGTTCAGGCCCTTCGTCCGGTCGAAATCCGCTGCCTGCTTGGCAACGACCTTCAATTTTGTATCCGCAACGGAGTGGAAGCCCTGGCCGCGTTCCCGCGCGGCGGACGTGCCCGGAATGCCTTCGAGCTCCGCAACGACCGCGCCTTCGCCAAGCTGATCCACCATGTATTCCGCGGCCATTTTGCCCCCGCCGACATTATCGGAAGCAATGAGGGAGGCAACCTCGCCTTTATCCGCGGCCCGATCGATGGTAATGACGGGTATGCCGACGCCGTTAGCGGTTTGTACAGCCGCCGAAATGGCCGATGAATCTGTAGGATTGATGAGCAGAGCATTGACCCCTTGCTGAATCAAATCCTCCACGTCATTGTTTTGCTTGGCCGGATCATTTTGCGCATCCACCACGATGACCTCAAAGCCCTGTCTGTCGGCTTCCTTCACAACCATATCTTTGAGGTAAACGAAAAACGGGTTGTTGAGCGTGGACATGGATAAGCCGATCTTGACATTGCTAAGATCACCTGATGCTTTCGCTTTTGCCCAGGTAGGGGGTTCAAGCGAGCATCCGGCCAGCAGGAACAGACTTAGCGCGAGCAGCAGAAAAATACTGTATTTTCTCATGTTATCCCCCTTAAGCGGCTTTTTTGCGGTCCATCAGGACGGCAATGACGATCACGATGCCTTTGACGACGAGCTGATAGAATGAAGAGACGCCAAGCAGATTCAGACCGTTGTTCAGCGCGCCGATAATGAGCGCTCCGATCAAGGTGCCAACAATCCGGCCCCGTCCTCCGGAAAGGCTGGTGCCGCCAAGCACAACGGCTGCAATGGCATCAAGCTCATATGAGGTCCCGGCAGTTGGCTGGGCGGAATCGAGTCTTGAGGTCAGAATGGCGCCGGCCAGACCGGCGAGCAGGCCTGCCAGTGAATACACCATGATCTTGACGCGGTGTACCTTGATTCCCGATATGATGGAAGCCCTTTCATTTCCGCCGATGGCATAAGTTTTGCGTCCGAAGGAGGTTTTATGCAGGACGACCCACAGCAGGGCAAAGGTGATCGCCATGGTGATCGCCGGCACGGGAATTCCAACGAAGTAACCGCGTCCGAACAACTGGAACATCAGACTGTCGCTGAGTCCCGTGATCGGGTTGCCTTCCGTGAAGACCATGGTCAGTCCGCGGAAAATGGTCATCGTGGCTAATGTGGCGATAAAAGGAGCCATTTTTCCTTTGGTGACCATCAGTCCGTTGACGGCTCCAAGGATAGCTCCGATAACACACCCGGCAACAATGGCGAGCAGGGGATGGAAGCCGGATACCAGCAAACTTGCCATCAGTGCGCTGGATAGTGCAAGTGTGGAGCCCACCGACAGATCGATGCCTCCGGTCAGAATCACAAAGGTCATACCGAATGCAATTAATGCGTTAATGGCCACCTGCCGCAGCAGATTCAAAATATTAAGCGGTTCCAAAAATGCGGGATTTAGTGCGGATACAACGATAATCAAAATAAGCAGACCGAGAAGGGGACCCGCCTTTTGCAGCATGGAGCCCACGCGGTTTTGGCGGCCGCCGACTTTAACCTCACCTGTAGATACCTGCATATTTATTGACCTCCCGTGGCATACGTCATAATTTTTTCCTGGGTTGCCTCATGTCCGGACACCTCTCCGGCAATCCGTCCTTCATGCACGACGAGAATCCGGTCGCTCATCCCGATGACCTCCGGCAGCTCCGAGGAAACCATAATGATAGCAACACCCTTCTCGGTAAGCTCGTTCATGAGCTGATAAATTTCCCGCTTCGCTCCTACGTCCACACCACGGGTAGGCTCGTCGAGAATCAGCACCTTCGGGCCGATGCCCACCCATTTGGCGATAACCACCTTTTGCTGATTGCCCCCCGACAGATTGCGCACCGGTGTCTCGGGGGACTCCGTTTTTACGGTCAGCCGCGAAATCAGCAGATCAACGTATTCCTTTTCCTTGCGCTCATTGATCAGGCCTTTGTCCTCAAAGCTGAACAGGCTGGGCAGCACCATATTCTCACGCACTGAAAAGTCGAGCACCAGTCCTTCATCCTTGCGGTCCTCGGTAATAAAACCGATGCCCAGTTTAACCGCTTCATATGGATGCTTAATGGCAACCTTCTTACCGTTCAGACGTATCTCTCCTTCTTCCAGGGGATCAAGGCCGTAAATGGCCCGCATCATTTCCGTGCGCCCGGAGCCCATTAGACCGGAAATGCCCAGGATCTCACCTGCCCGTACAGAGAAGCTGACCCGGTTAAAGACTCCACTTCCGGAAGCGTTCTTGACCTCGAACACAACTTCCCCGGGAGTGGTGTGCCGCTGCGGAAAACGGTCGGTCAGCTCGCGGCCCACCATCTTTTTAACAACATCATCAAAATGGGTAAGCGAAACTTCCCGGGTATCGACGGTGATACCGTCACGCATAATGGTGATCCGGTCGCAAATCTCAAATATTTCCTCCATGCGGTGAGAAATGTATACGATGGAAACGCCGGCTTTTTTAAGAGAGGCAATGACTTCGAACAGCTTGCGGATTTCCCGATCCGTAAGGGCGGCCGTCGGTTCGTCCATAATGATCACTTTGGCGTCAGTCATCAGCGCTTTGGCGATTTCAATCATTTGCTGCTGGCCGACGGAGCACGCTCCGGCAGGCTGATCAAGTGGAAGAGAAAGAGACAGCCTGCGCATCTGTTCATTTGCTAGCGCTTTCATCTCGCGGTTGTTTAAAAATCCCCAGCCTGTAGTAATCTCTTTCCCCAGGAACAGATTTTCCAGCACACTCAAGTCGGGCCAAATATTCAGCTCCTGATGAATAAATGCAATGCCGTACTGCTCCGCTGCGGAGGGACTGGAGAAATTCACTTCTTTGCCGTCAATGAAAATGATGCCTTCATCCTTGCTGTGCAGACCGGTAAGAATGTTCATCAATGTGGATTTGCCCGCCCCGTTTTCGCCCATCAGGGCGTGGACTTCTCCTTCAAGGAGTTCAAAGTCCACGCCCGACAGCACGCGGTTTGTTCCAAAGGTTTTGTGAATCCCCTTCATCCTGATATTCAAGCATGTTCCCCCTTATCTGTAATGGTCATTTACAGAAAAACGCGTCAACGCTTCGAAAAAAGATCAGATAAGCTGCGAATGGAATTGGGATGGCTGGGTGCCTGACTGTACCACAGAGTGTACGGCCCGCTGCCAGCCCTCATAGTTGCGGTCTCTCAGGGCTGAGTCCATGGTGGGGCTGTAGGAATCATACATGGTGAGATTGGAAGCAAGCCGGGACGGGTCGGACCAGAAGCCTGTGCCAATCCCCCCCAGATATACCGAGCCCATAGCCGACAGTTCGGCACAGGTGGAACGGGTCACAGGCGTTCCGAGGATATCCGCCTGGAACTGCATCAGCCATGAGTTGGCCGATGCACCACCGTCCGTGCGCAGCCCCCGGAGTGGGATACCGGATTGCTCCTGCATGAATTCGACCGCGTCGCGCACCTGGTAGACGGTGCTTTCCAAGGCAGCACGGATGATGTGGCCTTTGCCGGTCCCGCGGTTCATGCCGGTGATGGCTGCTCGCGCGTAAGGGTCCCAATAAGGAGCGCCCATGCCAACAAAGGCAGGGACCAGATAAACACCTTCATTATCCGGCGTCGCATCGACCAGCTGCTGCATTTCTTCAAAGGTGGAGAACAGTCCCAGATTGTCGCGCGTCCATTTGAGCGAGTCGCCTGTTGAGCGAATGACGGCTTCCAGCGCGTAGGTCACGGTACCGCCCGCTCCCCAGGCGATGGCCGTAACAAGCCCTTCGCCCCCGTCAACCGGCTGCTGTCCCACATTCATCAGCACTGAGGTGCCCGTGCCGTAAGTGGCTTTAGCTGTCCCGGTTTCAAAGCAGAGATGTCCATACAGGGCTCCCTGGGAATCGCCGATGATTCCGGAGACAGGCACCTGCTCCTTGAACAGGTCCGTATCCTCTGTGTATCCATACATATCATCCGAGGATTTGACTTGCGGCAGCAGAGAAGCAGGTACGCCGAACAGGCGGGCAAGCTCCTCATCCCATGACAGTGTATGGATGTTGAAGAGAGAAGTACGGCTGGCATTCGTATAATCCGTTGCGTGTGTCTTGCCGCCCGTGAGCTTCCAGACAAGCCAGCTGTCCATGGTGCCTGCCAGCAGCCTTCCTTCGGCAAGCAGATCAGCTGCTCCTTCCGCATGGTCCAGAATCCACCTGAACTTGGCGGCGGAGAAATAAGGGTCCAGCATGAGTCCGGTCTTCGCCCGGACCATCGGCTCATGCCCTTCCCTCTTCAAGCGGGAGCATGTTTCGGCCGTTCGCTGGCATTGCCATACGATGGCGTTATATATTGGCCGCCCTGTGGAGCGGTCCCAGATCAGTGCCGTTTCGCGCTGATTCGTAATCGTCAGCGCTGCCAGCGAAGCCGGTTCAACACCGGCCTGCTCAAGAACGGCCTGCGCCGTCTTTTTGACATTGTCATAGATTTCAAGAGGATCATGCTCGACCCAGCCGGGGCGCGGATAATACTGGCGGTGCTCCATGGAGCTGCGGGCCAGAACGGCACCATCATGATTGACAAGCAGAGCTTTCGTACCGGAAGTGCTCTGATCAATTGCCAATATAAACTTCGCATTGTCTTTCATTCCGACCCGCCCTTTACTTGTTGATCAGCTCAAGTGCGATCTGCTTGATATTCTCGCCGGTGATTCCATAATGCTGGAATACCTCGGCTGATTTGCCCGCAATGGCCGGCTCGTCCGGGATACCCAGCACCTTCATGGGCACAGGCTGGTTCTGCACGACAACCTCAGCGACGGCTGCACCCAGACCGCCGAATATGCTGTGCTCCTCGACAGTAATGATATGTCCGGTTTCACGCGCTGCAGCTATAATTGCAGTCTCATCCAGGGGCTTAATCGTATGCATGTTGAGCACACGGCAGGAGACCCCTTCCGAGGCTAACGCTTCGGCGGCATCCAGGGCGACCCGAACCGTTTCTCCGGCAGCGATGATGGTCAGGTCGGTGCCTTCCTTCATGGTGACGGCTTTGCCGATTTCGAACGGATAATCATCCGATTCGTACACGTCTTCCACCGGGTTGCGGCCAATCCGGACATATACGCCTCCGTTATAGTTCACGAGCGCTTCGGTCATTTTCTTGGTCTCATGACGGTCGGCGGGAAGTATAACGGCCAGCCCTGGAATTGCTCTGGCAACGGCGATGTCCTGTACGGAATGATGGGACATGCCCAGCGCTCCGTAGCTGACACCACCGCTGATCCCGATCAGCTTCACATTTGTTCCGGAGTAGGCGACATCCACCTTGATCTGCTCAATACTGCGCATGCTGAGGAAGCAGGCGGGAGAGGTGACAAACGGTTTTTTGCCGCTGTGCGCCAGTCCTGCCGACATGCCTACGATATTCTGCTCGGCAATTCCCACCTCGACGAACTGCTCGGGGAAAGTGTTGGCAAAAGGGGCCATCATGGCGGAGCCGCGCGAATCGCTGGCCAGCACCATAATGTCGCGGTCGTCTTTGGCCAGTTCAAGCAATGTCTCGCAGATCACCTGCCGGTTCGGAATTTTATTCATGATCTGTGCACCTGCCCTTCTTGACTTAATTGCTCTATAGTTGCGCTTAATTCCGCAAGGGCAAGCTCCAGCTGTTCATCATTGGGAACATGGTGATGCCAGGCCGGCACATTTTCAGCGAAGGATACCCCTTTGCCTTTGACGGTGTTGGCTACGATGAGTGTCGGTTTGCCCTCAACCTCAGGTACAGAGCGGAACGTGCGGACGAGCTGTTCCATGTCGTTGCCGTCAATGGAGATGACGTTCCAGCCAAAGGCGGCCCATTTGTCCTCCAGCGGCTCCAGCCCCATGACATCTTCCGTTGAACCGCTGATTTGCAGCCCGTTGCGGTCGATGATGCCGACGAGATTATCCAGCTTGTAGTGGGCTCCGGCCATGGCCGCTTCCCAGTTGGAGCCTTCCGCCTGCTCGCCGTCACCCATCAGGCAGAATACGCGGTAGGAGCGGCCGTCGCGTTTGGCCGCAAGAGCCATGCCTACGGAAATCGGGAGGCCGTGGCCGAGCGCGCCGGTATTCATTTCGATGCCGGGAACCTTGTTGTTCGGATGTCCGATCAAACGGGTTCCGAACTGGCTGTAAGTCTCAAGTTCCTCTTTCGGAAAGAAGCCCAGGTCGGCGAGAATGCACCATAGCGATTCTACGGAATGGCCTTTGCTGGCGATAAAACGGTCGCGGTCGGCCAATTTCGGGTTGGACGGGTCAATATTCATGACTTCGTAGTATAAGGCGGTCAAAATGTCCGTGTTGCTGAGCGACCCGCCGGTATGTCCCGTTTTGGCGCGGTGAATGATGGTCAGCAAATCCATGCGGATTTGGGCGGCTTTGATTTTCAATGCTTGAATATCCATAGTGTCCTCCTTGCAGTTTGTATGGCTGTCTGACTGCTATTGCCAGGCAGGATATGTTAGATGGAGCGTTCAGCAGCTTTTTTGCCAGTCAGGTCAGAGCCTCGCAACCAGCGCTGGATTTCCTGTTCCGTCGGGTCGACAGGGTCGGGAGTCAGCCCCGGAATATAATTGCAGGCTTCATAAAGAGCAGGAATAACGTTGGCATGAATGCCTACGGAATGGTGAACGTAAGGGCCTTTGACAAGCTTCTCTTCCCAAAGCGGCCAGTCATTGACTTCAACCCACACGTAGGAGCCACGGGTATATGGGCCTTCGATTCCCTTTGCGCGTCCAAGGAACATGGAGTATTCGCCATGGTCGCCGTCAAAACGGGCAATGGTCATACCGCCGCCTTTGATTTGGCCTTCATGCGTTCCCGGTGAATGGTCATCAAACAGGAAGTGCTTGCGCAGCTTCGGTTTTTGCTCGACGGAAAGAGAGACCGGAAAGTTCCCGCAGTGGAAGAGGAGCTCGCCATTTTCGTTTTCAGGATGGCGCACCGTAATATCTGCGAAAAAGGTCGGTGCTTCGTTCATGGCCGCAGCCTGCACCATGATGGATGTAATGGCGCCGTGAATGTCCGTTTCGCAGGTAACAGGGATCTGTTCATCGGTCAGAATTGCATTGGCAAGACAAGGCATGATGGACATGGCGTCCTGCAAGGAGGACCAGCATTGAATGGCGATGGCGGTACTGCCGGTTTCGCGGGCAAAGGACTTCATGGCCACCTTTAATGCGGCAATTCTTCTTACATCGTCTTCCGTAACTTCGCTGTAATCCAGCTTTTCTTTAATGTAGTCGATCGTTTCGAGCAGCTCGGGGCTGTTGCCGGAAGCGATCTTCTTGGATCTGAGCTGAATATCCACAAGAGTGATCGGATGAATCTCGATTCCGAATCTTTCGAGCAGTTCGCCTTCGTTGCAGATCATCGTCCAGAAAGAGGCGGGACGGGGACCAATCTGCAGAATGCGCAGGCTTTTAAATTGGCGTACAACGTTGGCCGCTGCGACAAAATTGGTAAAGCCTCTTTCAAACACCGCATCCTCGACCCGGCTGTTCGTCACATAAGTGAAAGGAACATTGAACCGGCGCAGCACCTTGCCCGTCGCGAACAGTCCGCACTGCGTGTCGCGCAGGCGCATGCCGTCTGCAAGCGGAGCTTCATCGCGCGGTCCCCACAGCAGCACAGGCTTGCCGAGCGCCTTGCCCACACGGGCCACAGTATCCTCCGTGCCAAAGTTGCAGTGCGGGAAAAAGACGGCGTCCACTTCTTCATCTTTGAAGCGTTTAATAATCAAGTCTGCATTGATGTGATCATCATAGAGCAGCCCTTCCTGGTTGAGGCCTTCCAGATCGACGATGTCGATGTCCATGCCAAAGCTTTCAATTTGCTGGCGGATGGCGACTTTGTACTTGAAAGCATCTTCGGCGCTGAATGTAAAACGGCGTGTCGGAGCATAACCCAATTTCAATTTTTTCATAAATCATGTCTCCTCTTGGATGAATAAAGTGAGATGACTAAACATGAAATGATTTGGTTTAGTTATTTTAACTAAACAAATGACTAGTTTATTATTTACGACGTCATCGTAACATCGATATAAAGCGGTGTCAATAACAAGTTTAGCTGATAAATCACGAAATTAACTAAATATAAACTAAATTAAATTTATTAATTTTTATAAACATTGCATTGGTATTAAGCGCGATGTAAACTTCATATATCCCATGACAAGGGATGGGAAACTAACTGATTTTCTAAAATAAAGTAATGCAACCAAAATCCAAGGGTTCAGAAGGTGGTCAGCATGAATACCCGTATGATTTCAATTCTGCAGCATTTGCTTGCTGCGGATGCGCCCGTCAAGAGTGAGCATCTGGCTAAATTAATACAGGTTACTTCACGGACCGTCCGCAATGATATCAGGGAGCTGGACGAATTTCTGGCCGGACGGGGAGCAACGATTGAGCCTGTAAGGTCCAGAGGATACGAATTGAAAATTCATGATGATCGTGCGTTCAAGGAGCTGCTGCAGCAGCTGTTTTCGTACCACGAGCCTGATGATCCGGGCTTGCCGGAATACCGCCAGCTTTATTTGATCAGACGGCTGCTGCTGGCAGGCGGTTATTTGAAGCTTGAAGATTTGGCGGATGAATTGTATGTCAGCAGGTCTACGGTGCAAAACGATTTTCGGGAGGTCAAAAAAACGCTGCAAGCTTACGGGGTACGTATCGATGCGCGTCCGAATTACGGCGTCCGTCTGGAAGGGAGCGAGGTACGGCTTCGTTTTTGCATGTCCGAATTTGTTGTCAACCGTTCAGGGGGCGGGCCCGGCAGTCGTGAGAGCGGGTTTGCATCCATCGTTACCCCGCAAGAAATGACTGTGATCCAGAGCATTATTTTGGAGCAGACGCAAAAGTTCAATGTTGTGTTATCCGATATCGCTTTCAGCAATTTGGTTACTCATATCGCCATCGCCTGCAGGCGCATCAGGGAAGGAAACCAGTTATGCAGTTTTTCGGATGAATTGCAGCATTTTCGCGGGATGGAAGAATACGAGGTTTCCCGGCGGATTGTGAGGCTTATTGAAAAAGAGCTCAAGCTTCCTTTTCCGGAAGCAGAGATTGCTTATATTGCCATGCATCTGGGCGGCACCAGGTGGTTTAACGAAATTTCCGCAGTCGGCAAGGAAGAAGCGGATGCGGCGAAGCTTATTGACCGGGAAATATATAAGCTGGGAAAAGAGATTATTGAAGAAATTGAGAAAGACTTGAAGCTTAATATAAAAGAGGATCAAGAGCTGTTGATAGGAATTTGTCTGCATCTGAAGCCTGCCCTCAATCGTCTCAAATACGGGATGAGTATCCGCAATCCGCTGCTGGATCAGGTGAAGGCCAATTATCCGCTGGCTTTTCAGGCGGGAGTCATTGCTGCCAAACTCATTGAGAGCAAAATGAACATGAGCATCCCCGAAGCCGAGATGGGGTATTTGGCGATTCACATCGGGGCAGCGATGGAGAGATCCCCCAGCATACAGCGGCCTAAACGCTGTCTGGTGGTTTGCACCTCGGGTGTAGGGAGCGCCCGCCTTCTCTATTACAAGCTGAAAAGCAAATTCGGTTCACAGCTGGAGATCGCCGGTACGACCGAGTACTACAAGCTTAAGCAGCTTTCTCTGGAAAATATCGATTTTCTGGTAAGCACGATCCCGATCAAAGAGCCGCTGCCTGTTCCCGTTGTGGTCGTTGAAACGCTTCTCGGCGGCGGTGATCTGCACAAGATCAGGAATCTGCTGACAGAAGAAGGGGATGTTACCCTCCGTTATGTGATGGAGGAGCTTGTGTTTTTAAAACAGAGCTTCAAATCCCGCGAAGAGGTCATTTCCTTTCTTGGCGCCAAAATTCATGATTTGGGACTGGTCCAATCGGCCGGGGGATTTGTGGGATTGGTACTGGAAAGGGAGCAAGCCGCCCCGACTTCATACGGGAATCTGGTTGCCATCCCGCATCCCATTACTCCGCAGAGCAGCCGTACCGTGTGGGCGATTTGCACGCTTGCCCAGCCTATCGACTGGGCGGGAAAGCCGGTGCAATTCGTTTGTCTGCTCAGCATCAGCAGAAACGGCACCGACTCTCCCACGGAGATGTATGATCAGTTAATCAGGATCGCGGACAGCCCGGATATGATCCGGCAGCTGCTGGAATGCGAGAATTTCAGCGATTTTTCCCGCATTATTGTAAGGCACAAGCTTCATTGATAGAAGGCATTTCCGCTTGCAGCGGAAAAGGAATGAATATATACCTTCGCATGGATGCGGTACACTGAGTCCGTAAATCGAAACAAACGAGGTGGCAGCATGGATGAATATCAGGAAATCATAATGGGCCTTATAACAAACTCTGGCTTCGCGAAAAGCAAGGCCATGGAAGCGATCGGCCATGCGCAAAAGGGACATGCGGAACAGGCTGCAGCTTGTTTGGAGGAAAGCAAAAACGAACTTGTGAAAGCGCATAAGCTGCAGACTCGTCTTATTCAACAGGAGGCGGGCGGATTGGAGCACAAGGTGACGCTTTTGATGGTTCACGCCCAGGATCATTTGATGTCGGCCATTACAATCAAGGACTTGGCGGCACATATGATAGAGCTTTACAGCAGAATCGGCCAATACGAACACCAAGACCAACAGACTGTCAATATCGGGGAGGAATCATGATGAAGCGAATTACACTGGTGTGTGCAGCGGGAATGTCTACGAGCATGCTGGTTCAGAAAATGCAAAAGGCCGCTCAAAAAGACAGCATGGATGTGGAAATCAGAGCGATGTCGGAAAGCAATTTTCCTGAATACGCCGACAAAACCGACATTCTGCTGATCGGTCCGCAGGTAGGATATCTGGAGGACGAATTCAGAGAAAAGTATGAGCCAAAAGGAATCAAGGTCAGTGTAATCAATATTACTGATTATGGCATGATGAACGGTGAAAAAGTGCTATCCGATGCCTTAAAGCTGTAAAGGCTGCTTAGGAGGAAAAATGGAAGCGCTATCTAAAATTTGGTTTTTATCTAACTCTGAATTAGGAGTTGACTGTGATGGCTGAATCGAAAAATATCACTAAAAAATTGCAGAAGTTTGCGGGGAAAATTCAGAAAAACCGTTATATGAGCGCGATTTCCAACGGTTTGATGTCCACGCTGCCTTTCCTGATCATCGGCGCGTTTTCGACGCTGTTCTCTGCGCTTGCCTGGGAGCCCTATCAAAATCTGATTGCTCCCATTAAAAGCATTATCGGTCTCGGGTCCACGATGACAACCGGCATTATCTCGCTTTATGCCGTCTTTTTCATCGCCTACAGACTGGCGCAATCATTTGACAAAGACCCGCTGATTCCGGCCGCAACGGCCCTGCTGTCATTTCTTGTACTGACGCCTGTCGAAACCTTCGATACGGTCCGGGCGATTCCGTTTCAATGGCTGGGTGCGCAAGGGCTGTTTGTGGCCATGTTCGTCGGGCTTCTTGCGGCAAGAATGTATATCTGGGTGGTTGACCGCAACTGGACCATTAAAATGCCGGATGGTGTGCCCCCAACTGTTGTTAAAACATTCATGGGGCTGATCCCCGCCGTACTGGTTGTTGTCGTGTTTGTGATCATTGCCGGTGTATTTATGCAGACCTCTTACGTCACAGTTCACCAATTGATTTACAGCTACCTGCAGGTGCCGCTGGAAGGATTGGGAGGCTCGCTTGGAGCGCTGATTATCGCATTGATCGTCATGCAGCTGCTCTGGATGTTCGGCATTCATGGAGCCATCGTGACCCTGGCTATCATGAAGCCGATCTGGATGAGCCTTGACCTTGCCAATCTTAATGCTTTCGAGGCCGGAAGCCCGCTTCCGAATATCATTGGTGTGGCCTTCTGGTCAATCTTCGCCAACTATGCGCCAATGCTTGCCTTCGCCCTGCTGCTGACTTTCCTGGCCAAGAGCAAGCAGCTTCGCACGATTGGCAAACTGGGCCTTCCGGGAACGTTTTTCTCCATTCATGAGCCAATGATATTCGGTATCCCGGTTGTCATGAATCCGATTCTGGCGGTTCCGTTTATCCTTGCCCCAGTCGTGTGCTGTATTATCGGCTATTTCGCAACGACCCTCGGACTTTTGCCTGCGCCTATCGGGATTTACCCTCCTTTTGGCACACCGATCTTCGCATTGGGTATCATTGAAGGCAGCTGGCGGCTTGCCTTTGCGCAGCTGCTGCTGATCCCGGTGTGTATGCTGATCTACTACCCGTTCTTCAGAGCACTTGACAGACAGGCGCTTGTTAAAGAGCGTGAGGCGGAGGAAGAAGCCCGGCATGAAGGCGGGACGGATACAGAGGCAAGCATGGTGACTTCGTAAAACGAGTAAATTAGCGGAAAACGGCGGGAGCAACCTGCCGTTTTTCTTTAGAAGGGTGGCTAACAGATGATTAAACTGGATATATCGGATAATAAGCGGTATTTCGTCCATGAGGGGAAACCTTTTTTCTATTTGGCGGATACGGTCTGGAGCGCATTTACGAATATCACGCTTGAAGAGTGGGCTTATTATTTGGATTACCGCAGAAGCCAGGGGTTCAATGTCTTGCAGATCAATTTGCTGCAGCAGTGGGATGCGAGCGGCAGTGATCTCGATATCAAGCCGTTTGCGGTCAACCAGGACGGCAGCTTCGACTTTCATGCCCTGAACGAGACTTATTTCGCCAGAGCGGAGCAGATGGTGCAAATGGCGGTGGATCGAGGGTTCGTGCCTGCTCTGGTGCTGCTTTGGTGCAATTATATTCCCGACACTTGGGCGGGACGGCTGCGTGAGGAGAAAAAAATGCCGCTTGAGGCGGTGGAGCCGTATGTGCGGTATGCTGCAGGCATCTTTTCCAAATTTCATCCGATTTATGTGATCAGCGGGGATACGGATTTCCCTTCCGAGCGGGCAAATGAGTATTATCGGACCGCGCTCAGTATTGTGAAGGAGATCAGCCCGGAGTGCCTCACTACCTTGCATATCCAGGGGCGGCTGGTTGAACTGCCTGAAGCTTTCATCCATCATCCGGATTTGGACTTCTATATGTACCAGTCCGGCCATAATTCCGAATTTCAGCATATGTCCTATGAGATGGCGCTTGATTTTTATAATAAACCCGTGACCAGGCCGGTGCTGAACGCGGAGCCGTGCTACGAGATGATGGGATTCAGCCGCAGGGTGTATGGACGGTATACCCGTTCTGATGTCCGCAAAGCGGTCTGGCAGAGTCTGCTATCTGGTGCGGGGGCGGGAATTACCTATGGGGCGCACGGAATATGGAGCTGGCATAAGAAAGGGAAGCGCTTCGGGGTGATGGGTGAAGGCTTCGACGCTCCTTACGACTGGGCGACGGCCTTAAAGTTCGAGGGAGCCTGGGATTATGGCTTTGCCAAATGGCTGTTTGAAATGTATGATCTGACCGGTCTGCAGCCATGGGATATTGTTGTAAATAATACCCGTGAGATTCGTGCAGCCGCGACCCCGGGGTACGAAAAAGCGGCCATATATGTTCCTGTGAACACGGTGTTAAAATTAAATGCAGATCTCACGGATTACGAAATTACTATTTTCGACCTGGAAAACAGACGTATTGCCAAGACCCCGGTATCGACGCAGGATAACATGACGGTCATGGATATGCATCCTTTTGAAGGAGATGTCCTGCTCATTGCAGTCCATAAATAGGCTACTTCATCAAAGGTTTTCAAATCCACAGCTAATTGCTGTATAGTACCACCGCTGGGATATGCGGTGGTTTTTCTCCTGCATTAACATCACATGGCTGCAAAAATGAACTAAACAGCACATTACATTTATACTTTTCAAACCCTGATAGTTTAATGATGAGCACAATATTAAGGAGGTATGGCATGTTTTTTAGTAGAATGAACTAAAAAACACTAAAATAACGATCTAAACATTGCAACTTGACGGCAAACAGTATAAACTTCTCTTAACTGTCCGTAACTTTGTAGGAATGGAGAATTTTCATATGAAAATGGAAGATATAGCTAGAATGGCTAACGTATCCAAGTCAGCCGTCTCTCTTGCCTTTAGCGGAAAACCGGGGATTTCAGCAGACACGCGCGAGCGTATTCTGCAAATTGCCCAGGAAGCAGGGTATATTCCCAAGAGCAGAGCATCGGCCAATGCAGCGGCCAGAAGCGATAAATCATTGCTTTTCCTGGTATGTACGAACTCCGGCATCGTACTCGACAAGTATTACCAGCAGCCTTTTTTCAAGGAGCTGATTCAATTTATTGAAGAAAGATGCAGACAAAGAGGGTATGTGCTTATTTTTTCAACGGTGGACATGGAATCCTTCTATAAAGAAATCCAGACGGTTGCCGAAGAAAAGCGCAGCGATGGTGTCATCGTGCTCGGCACCAATTTGACGCGTGAGCAAATCAGATTTATTCATGACAGCCTGCCCAATCTTCTGGTGCTGGACACTTGCTACGACACGCTGCCTGTGCAATTCGTCGAAATTAATAATGTGATGGGTGCCTATCAGGCGGGCTCCTATCTTTGCGATATCGGGCATACCTCCATCGGATACATGGCGTCTGATATCCGTATTCATAATTTTGAGGAGCGCAGACGAGGATTTATGGAGGCCTTGGCGGAACGGGGAATTACCGTTGCGGATGCGGATGTGATTTCTGTATCACCGACGATTCTGACTTCCCAGGAAAGTTTGAAAAAGCAGCTTAGCGCCTATCTTGACAGCGGTCGCCCACTGCCTACGGCCTGGTTCTGCGAATGTGACTATATCGCCATCAGCGCGATGAAAACGATGGCGGAGCTGGGGATCCGGGTGCCGCAGGACACCTCGGTCATCGGTTTCGATAATATATCCGAATCGGTCATTGTGACGCCCGAGCTAACAACCATTCACGTGGAAAAAGAAAGAATGGCCATGCTGGCGGTGGATCAGCTGATTGAATTTATAGAAAGTGGTGCGCAGGTCAAAGCCAAGTTTTCCGTCGACACACGTTTTGTGGAACGTAATTCCTGCTCCGCGCCCGCTTTGGCGATGCAGGCGGCAGACAATAAGTGATTTGTACGAACCGGCAAGTTTAAGACTTCTAAGGCATCTAAGACTTCAAGGGGTGAGGAAATGCGTAAATGGTCCAACATCCGGTTTCAGACCAAGCTCTTTGTCGTGTTCATTCTATTGAGCAGCATTCCGGCGCTGCTGATCGGGACGATGGCCTACCGTAAATCCTCCATGATGCTGCAGGCCAGAAACGAGCAGGATCTGAATGTGATCCTGGCCCAGCTCAATACATCCATTGAACGCCAGGTCAGGGATTTTGACCGGTTTACGATGATCCCGTATTATCTGCCTGACATTTTCAGCTTTTTAAATAAGCCTTATTTGGCCAAGGAGCAGTGGGGAACCGCGGAAATCCAGGCGCAGAGAACGATGGCCCGGCTCATGGGCGCCTATCCTTCCATAAACTCCTCGATCAAGGGGCTAATGATCTATGGTATGAACGGAACCGTCAACGGCTACCGAATCAGCGGGAACACGGTCATTAATCCCAAGGAAAAGGTGACGGATGAGGATTGGTACCGACAATCGCTTGCAGACCGGGGCGGTTTTGCTATTACGGGTGTGCGGGAGATCAGGCAGTTTAAAGACGGGACCTTCCCCGCCCTGATCGGCTCCCGGCTGCTGATGGACGAGAACTATCAACCGCTGGCTGTTATGGCCATCTTCATCAGTCCCGATTTTATCCCCAAATTTGTAGAGACGCTGGAGCTTCCAACCGTTAAGGTGACGGTCCTTGATCAGAACCGGAATATGATTTATGCATCCGATCCCGCCCTTGCGGCCAGACTGCTGTCCATCGGTGCCGGCGAGCAGCAGGGCAGCTGGGAGGTGGCCGCGTCTGCCACTCAGGGGCAGGAGGGCTACAGCGGCGTATTTCTTGAAAGCGGTTACTTGAAATGGAAGGTGTATCTGGGAGTCAATCGTGAGGAACTGCTGGCAGGCAGCCGTTCCATCAGCTATTTTACTTTCCTGGTGGCGGCGGTGGCGGTGATTTGTTCTGCCGCTATTTCCTGGCTGCTGGCCAGAAAGCTGTCAAGGCCGATCAACCGCTTGATCCGCTCCATGCGTCAGGTTGAGCAGGGCAATTTCAAAGCTCCCGCCCCCGTTGGCGAAGACAACGAAATGCGGCGCCTGGAAAGCAGCTATCACAGGATGGTCAGCCGTCTTGACAAGCTGGTGCAGTCCATTGAGGAGAAGGAACGGCAGAAGCGCAACGCCGAGCTCTACGCATTGCGGGCACGCATACAGCCCCATTTTCTGTATAACACGCTGAATTCCATTCGCATGCTGGCCATACTGCAGCAATCGTCCCATATTGCCAAATTGCTGCAAGCGTTAGCCAGGCTGCTGCAGGCGAATATGAAGCTGGACAGCGAACTGGTGACGCTGGATGAGGAGATCCGGCTGCTGCAGGATTATTCTGCTTTGATGGATTTGAGATACACCAGTGTTTTTACGGTGGATTGGGATACTCCACAGGAATGTTTACATGTGCCCATTCCGCCCATGCTGCTGCAGCCGCTGCTGGAAAACGCGATCTTTCATGGAGCCAAAGGGCTGGACAGAACCCTGCGCATTTCCGTCACAGCAAGACCGGATCTGGGGAGCGGAACGCTCGCCATTGAAATTGCGGATGACGGCACAGGCTTTGCCGGTAAAGAGCTTCCGCTGCGGGAAGAGAACGGGGAGCAGGAGGACGGGGCTGGAGAGGGGAGCACAGACCATATCGGATTGCGCAATGTGCATGAGCGAATTCTGCTCAGGTTTGGCGAGCCGTACGGACTGTCATTAGAGCGGAGTGAGGGTCTCACGAAAGCTATTGTTAACATACCGCTGAAATCGGCAGCATCAGAGACAAGGGGGAGCAGAGATGTGGAATCTGTTGGTCGTTGATGATGAGTCCATTGTGAGAATGGGACTGCGTTACATGCTGGATTGGGAAAGTCTCGGGATCTGCTGGAAGGCCGAGGCGGCTGACGGGGAAGAAGCACTGCGGATTGTGGAACAAGAGAGCATTCACTTTGTCATGACCGACATCCGCATGCCCGGTATGGACGGGATTGAGCTGGCGCAAAAAATCAGGCACAGGAAGCCGGAGGTCCAAATTATTTTCCTCAGCAGCTATGACACTTTTTCTTATGTAAGGGAAGCCCTTCGGCTGGGAGCTGCCGATTATCTGCATAAACCGACCATGGATGAAGACGAAATTGCGGACACGATGCAAAAGGTCATCTCCCGCCTTAAACTGACCTCACATGAGCCGCCGCAGCGTACGGAAGAAGAAAAAAACGGGCTCTGCTTATCGCTGCTGGATCCTTTTACGTTTCCGGCGGAGCCTTTGCAGCTTCTGCCCGAGCTGGCGGACGAACCCTATAAAGAAGGTTATGAATTAGCCATTATCCGTAAAAGATGCGACGCGTTTCAGGAGAATGAAGATGCGGAGCAGCTGCGCTTTCTTTCCATTTTGCACCTCGTGGGCAAGCTGGCGGCAAAGGACTGGGGAGGTTTGGTTTTTCACAGAAACTTTCGTGAAATCATTTGGATTGCGCCTGTCCGTCCCCATACCGGGAATGGCGATATGCCAAGTTATCTGAAGGGCATGCGGCAGAAGGTGCTTGAGCTGTTGAACGTGCGGCTGATCTTTGCTTGCGGTCCTTCCCCCTGCAGGGATATTACCAGCCTGCCTGACGCTTACATGTCCGCACTTTTGCGTTTTCCCCGCAACGAACAGAGCGACAGCTTTATTGTGCGCAGGGCCAAGGAATATGTGGACCGGCATTTGCTGGAGGATGTTACGCTGGCCAAGGTCGGGGAATCCATCCACGTCAGTCCGGGGTACCTGAGCAGAGTTTTTCTAAAGGAAATCGGTGAAAATTTCAGCGATTACATCATACGCAATAAAATGGAAATCGCCCAAAAAATGCTGCGCGAAACGGGCCGCAAGGTGTACGAGATCGCGGCTGATCTCGGGTACAGCAACCCCTATTACTTCAGCAAGCTGTTTAAGGACCGTACGGGACTCACTCCTCTTGAATACCGCAATCAATAAACAGGAAGGAGCCAGTATACATTATCGGGCTCAAGTCAAAAAAACGTATGATTTTGCAAAAATGATCTATTGCCGGGACCGATAGCATCCGCAGTATCTGCAATCACGTCAAAATCGCATATGAAAAAGCCGATTCGACCGCTACTTTCCCCAAGCCTTAATAATTAGAATAATGGTGCAGGAGCTTGAATGAACAGTAGAGAAAGGGGCGAATCAAGAGTGATGCAGGAACTAGAGAAAGCGCCGGAAAAAGCACCGGAAATTGAACGCTGGGGAAGATTTGAGCTTTCCCTTAACGGCCCGCAGGATGGTAACCCTTTTACGGATGTGTCGTTTGCAGCGTACTTCCGTCAGGGACACCGGATTGTTGAGGCAGATGGATTTTATGACGGGCAAGGCTGTCACCGTGTACGCTTTATGCCGGATACCTTGGGGAAATGGTCTTATGAGACGGTCAGTAATGTTCCTGAGTTAAATCGAGTACAGGGCACGTTTATATGTGTTGAACCTTCAGCAGAAAATCACGGACCCGTTGGCGTGGATCGTGAAGTCCATTTCACTTATGCCGACGGCAAAGCCTTCTTTCCCTTCGGAACGACGAGTTATGTATGGAACCACCAGGATGAAGAGCTGCAGGAGCTTACCCTGCGCAGCCTGGCGGAAGCGGGTGCTTTTAATAAAATACGGATGTGTGTTTTTCCGAAACACTATGATTACAATCTGAACGAACCGGCATTGTACCCGTTTGTGGGCTCTCTGGAAGAAGGGTGGGATTTCACGGCATTCGATCCTGCCTATTGGCAGCACCTTGAACGCCGGATTGAGGATCTGCAGCAGCTTGGCATCGAGGCCGACCTTATTCTTTTTCATCCTTATGACCGGTGGGGATTCGCGGAGATGAGCCCGGATACGGACGATTTTTATCTTCGTTATGCCATTGCCCGTCTCTCGGCGTATCGCAACATCTGGTGGTCGCTGGCCAATGAGTTCGATTTGATGAAGGCCAAAACGATGCGGGATTGGGACCGATTCTTCAAAATCATTCAGGAGCGCGATCCTTACGGTCACCTGCGCTCTATTCATAACTGGCACCATCCGGGCATCCATTATCGCAGCAACCTGCATTGGTATGACCATGGCAAACCCTGGGTTACACATGCGAGCATCCAGCATCATGATCTTTATTTTGTTGAGGAATGGCAGGAGACCTTCCGAAAGCCCATTGTTGTGGATGAATGCCGCTATGAAGGAAATCTGAACCACGGATGGGGCAACATCACGGCGGAACGGATGGTGGAATGCTTCTGGCAAGGCATGCTGAATGGTGGTTATGTCACACATGGGGAAACTTTTCTGCATGAAGACAATATCATCTGGTGGTCACACGGAGGAACCCTGCACGGGGAGAGCCCGTCCAGAATTCAGTTTCTTCGCCAAATCATCGAAGCCGGGCCGCAGCTGGACCGTCTGAAGACGGATTTTCACTGGGATATAGCTGCGGGCGGAGTGGATGGCGAATATTACCTCGCTTATTTTGGCTCAAGCCGTCCGGGATTCCGCATGCTGCCGCTGCCGGAGGGCATCACGTTTACCATTGAACTGATTGATACATGGAACATGACGATGACTCCGCTGCCGGGGACCTATGAAGGAAACTGTCGCGTGGACCTGCCGGGCAAGCCTTATCAGGCACTGCGCATTCAAGCTATCAACCAACAAACATAGGGGGACATACAAGATGAAAAAATGGGTTGCATTGCTGGCTAGTGTTCTGCTTGTGGTGACAAGTGCGGTGGGATGTTCTTCGGATGCGGGGCAGCAGAGCCAGGATAGTTCATCCTCCTCCGGAAGCCCCAAGGTCAGCATTTCCTTCTGGACACTGAATACGGGATGGGCATGGCTGCAGTCGGCGGTTGAAGATTTTGAAAAAGCTAACCCGGATATCGATGTGGAGCTTACCCAGTATGAGGTGGACCCGTTCAAGGAAAACCTCAAGGTGGCTGCAAGCTCGAAGACGCTGCCGGATATGTGGTTTACGTGGGGCGGCACACTGGGCTCCTTTTACCCGGAAAATGGCATGACCATGGATTTGACTCAGGTGGCAAAGGAGCACAAATGGTCGGAAAAATACAATCAAACCGCTATTGATATGTCCACGTATGACGGGAAAATTTCCGGGATTCCGCTGCACTTGAACGTACTGGGCATGTGGTACCCGAAAGAGCTGTATCAAAAACTTAGTTTGCAAGCGCCTTCAACATTTGCCGAATTTGAGTCCCAACTGCAAACGCTCAAGGATAATGGGGTTACCCCGCTGGCCTTCGGCAGTAAAGGCGGTTGGCATACGATGCGCCTGACCGAGCAGCTGCTGGAGCATTTTGCCGGTCCAGAGCTGCATGACAAGCTGAACAATCTGGAGGCATCATGGAACGATCCGGCAGTCGTTAAAACGTTTGAAAAAATTAAAGAATATACGGACAAAGGTTACTTCCCGATGGGTTATTCCTCATTAGATCCAAGCGAAGCAGAAATGCTGTTTTACCAGCAATCGGGGGCAATCATTAACGAAGGAACCTGGTTTGACGGCAACATTACCGAAAATGGCTTTGATCCGGCACAATTTGATGTCTTCAAATTCCCGACAGAACAAACGCCGGCCCGCGCATCCGTGTTCGTTGAAATGCTGCAGCTCAACGGCTCGTCCGACCCTGCGAAGCAGGAAGCGGCTCTCAAGCTTGGCGAGTATTTAACCAGCGTTGAAGTAGTCAATAAATATATTGATGATTATGGTTCACCAGCTACGCTGGGCTTCACCGTCTCCGACAAGACACCACATGTTCAGCCGCTGATTGACAGCGCAAAGGATGGCGGCTTCCTGATCACTGACCAGGCTCTTCCGCAGGAGGTTGTGCAGAAGCTGTTCGAAGCACAGGATAAAGTGGCGCTGAACGAGTGGACCCCGCAGCAGGCTGCTGAAAATATGGAGAACGCCGTATCTGCGTACAAAAGCAAACAGAAATGAGGAGGATGGCATGACAACCAGAATGCTTAAGCCGTGGCTGTTCCTGCTGCCTGCTTTAATCATTTACTTAACGGTTATATTTGTGCCGGCGGTGTATACCTTTTTTCTCAGTTTCTTCAGCTGGAATGGAGTTGCGCCTCATAAAGAGTTTGTAGGGCTGGGCAACTATGCTGAACTGTTCACGCAGGATACCGTATTCATGAGAGCGCTGAAAAACAATCTGTTCTGGATGATCGGTTCGCTGACACTGATCCTGGGGGCAGGCCTGGGGCTTGCGCTGCTGCTGAACAAAAAGCTGAAGGGGCGAATTTTTTTCCGCGGCGTATTCTACTTTCCGTACGTATTGTCAGGCATTGTTGTGGCCACCGGCTGGACCTGGCTCTACAACCCGACGCAGGGATTTGTGAATAAAATGCTGGCTTTGCTCGGACTGGAAAGCTGGCAGCACGCCTGGCTGGCAGAGCCGGATATCGCGCTGTATGCTGTATTCGTTGCAGCCATGTGGCAGGGTATCGGACAGCCCATGGTGCTTTTTTTGGCAGGATTGCAGAGCATCCCACAGGACCCGTATGAAGCAGCGTTGATCGATGGAGCGAAACCGTATCAGTCATTTCTGTATATCACGCTGCCGCTGCTGCGCGAAACGTTTGTGATTGTGATCGCTACAACGCTGATCGCTTCCATGAAAGTGTATGACATCATTTACGGCATGACAGGCGGCGGTCCGGCCGAAAGCACCCAGGTGCTCTCGTCATGGATGTATGCCCAGACCTTCAAGTTTGCAAATATCGGCATGGGTTCGGCCATCGCCTTCATTCTTGTATTGGTTTCCATGACTATCATCATTCCTTATGTGTATTACACAACCAAGAAATCCCATGTATAACGTGCAGAAAGAGAGTGATGCAGCATGGAGGAATTGAGAGTTCATCCGGCAGTAACGGTGCTGCGGTATGTATTGCTGATCGTTTTGGCGGCCATATTTTTGATCCCGGTCCTGTTTATCGCCTTCACAGCGCTGAAATCGAGGGCGGATCTGATGACAAGCCCGTTCTACGCGCTGCCTGAGAAATTTCAGTGGGATAACTTTCTGAAGGCGTGGGACCAGGGCAAAATGAGCATGTATATGAAAAATACGCTGTTCATCTGTCTCGTCAAGGTGCCCTTGGGCATTCTGATCGAAGCGCTCGCGGCGTTTGCCCTGACCAGGCTGAATTTTAAATGGAGCAATTCGATGTTCGCCTTTTTCCTGGTCGGCATGATGATCCCGATGCAGGCTACACTGGTGCCCTTGAATATATTTCTGAACAAAACGCATCTGGTCAGCACATATCCCGGCATCTTTCTTGTGTATGTCGGCTTTGGCATTCCGTTTGGCATTCTGATCCTGCGCGGTTTCTTCCGCACCATTCCGAAGGAACTCGACGAATCCGCCCTGATTGACGGCTGCGGGGATATGGGGAAATTTTTCAGGATTATATTGCCTTTGTCTATGCCTGCCATCGCCACGCTTGTCATCTTTGACTTTATGGCGACCTGGAACGAGTTTTTGCTGGCGCAGATTTTTATCACTAAGGATACGATGAAGACCATTACCACCGGGCTGCTTGCTTTCAAAGGAGAGCACTCGACCGATTATACGCTGCTGAACGCCGGTGTGCTGATCTCCATTATTCCTACATTGTGTGTCTATCTGCTGTTCCAGAAATACTTTGTTTCCGGCCTGGCCGGGTCGGTTAAGGGCTGATCCTAAGGTGTACTGGTCTACTTTAGCAGGACAAAATATCCGTTGCTGTTTAGTCGAAAGGAAGTGTCCCAGAAGATCTGTTGAGCCGGGGCACTTCGCTGGACGGGACACAAATGGCAGGGCAAAACACTGCTTCCTTCCTAAGACAGGGTTCAGGGATCGATGTGAAGGCTACCTGAGCCCATTTGGCAGGATCGGATTTTCTCGATATTGATAAGTCTGGCTGGATCATGCGACAAGCGAGCAGTTTCAAAGTAAGATTAAAACAGACTTGAACCCGGAAAGCTTGTCCTCTGGCAAATTCGCCATGAGGACCTTTTCCTGTATACAGGTCTTTTGCATTTAACCTGCTGTGAGCCATCGGACAAGATTTAATGCGAGAACCGGATGCTCTGATCCGAAGCTTCGTTTTTCTGTAAATTCATAGGGAAAGGGAACTATTAACAATGAAAAACATAGACAAAAAGTATGTATTGTCCGATACTTACTTATAAAAGGGTCTATGTTAAATATATCCTATCAAACTTTTGTTCATTTCTTACTGAAAGGACTACGCCATGAACTACACGGGTGAGTGTATCCTTAGCCTCAAACATCATCTTAACGGTCTTGCAGCACCTAACAATGAAAATACAAGCAATGTGGGGAACTTGCTTCAATCCGCTAAATCCGGCGGTGAAGACCAGCGGGATGGTGGACATCTACGGTGTGAAAAAGGCACCGTGCGTGCCCGTGCTGACCATGCCGTGGCTGAATGGAAAAAGCGATGTCCTGATTGAAGGCCAGCCAGTGTACACAGTAATGTCTGTACTGCGGGCATATCCGGATCGAAAATGACGGGCAGGACTGGATTAACGGCTGCGGCGGGAGTGCCACTAGTCGTGGAGAAAGGAGTCAGGAATTCATTTGAGTGTATCGCACAACGACAACGGGATCGGGTACGAAAGTCTGCGCCTCTATGGTCCCTTTCAGCCTCAGCATATCGAAAAGTTGAAGATTACGAGAGCAATCAACGAGCACGCTTATTTACATATCAGTGGGGTGCTGCCCGAGGAGCAGGGTGCCGCCTGTATCGGTCAAAGCATGGAGGACAAGCCCATTGTTCTGCGCCAACTCGATGAGCAGGGCCAATCGGTAAGAAGGCTCTTTCATGGCCTTGTCACACACATGTCGGTGCAGTGTATACGCGGGGTGTATACCTTCGAGCTGGAGGCCGCTTCGCATTCGTATCAGATGGATATTTTGCTGAAAAAGCGCTCCTTTCAGGATATTGACCGCACCTATGACGACTTGGTCACTGCGCTGGTCCGCAAGTACAGGTACGGTGATTTAATCGATAACGTTACGGACCATGCCAAGTTAGGGGCTTTTGTTTTACAATATCAGGAGACGGATTGGACGTTCCTGAAGCGTCTTGCCTCTCGCTTCGGGTCGGTGCTGGTGCCGGAGGTGACAGCTGCTTCGCCCAAGCTCTTTTTCGGGATGCCGGAAGGGAAACAGTTCAAGCTGGATCGGGAGGTTTCTTACCGGGCACGCAAAACCTTTTATGAACCAAGAGCAGGATCACAGGGAAAACGGGACGGCTCGTATATGATTTACTCCATGGAAAGCTTGCAGTACTTTGCGTTGGGTGACTTTGTTACTTTGCCGATCGGTGATGGCAAGGAGCTTGTTGTCATCCGGGCGATGACCCGGTTGCGGGATGGCCTGCTATACACCGAGTATGATCTGCAAGCGGAGCAGGATATCCGGTATGCCCGTTATGAGAATGAGCAGGTGACGGGGGTTACTTTGACGGGGAAAGTGCTCCAGGTACAGCAGGATGGCGTGCAGGTGAAGCTGGACATTGATCCTGAGCAGGACCCGGCTACCGCCTGCTGGTTTCCAGTAGCGACCCGCTATGTCGCGGAGGGGCACAGCGGCTGGTATGATATGCCGGAGATCGGGGATCAGGTGCAGTTGTACCTGCCAACGGCCCGTGAAGCAGAAGCTTATGTGACCGATTCGCTGCGGCAGCAGCGGTATGCGCAAGGGGAGCCGGGGGTGAAGGCATGGCGGCATGCGGGCGGCAGCGGCATGGAGATGGCGGCAGACAGCCTGACGCTATCCACTCCTGGCGAAATGTCCATTCTGCTGCATGAAAGCAGCGGTATTACCGTCAGCAGCCCGGGTGATATTGAGGTAAAAGGCGGCAGCATCAAACTGGATGCAGGGCAGACCTTGTCGCTCCAGGCCGGGACGGGGCTGTATTTAAAAGGCGGGGCCAGCAGCATGGTGCTCGACGGGGAGACGGATACGAACGCGCCGGTGATTTATCAGGAAGGCACGGTAAAAGCGCCTGTCTATGTGGCAGATCTTCCGCCTGTGCCGGAGCCGCCGCTCATGAGCATCCAAGCGTATGAAGCGGTACAAGCAGCGAAAGCGGAAAGCGCCGCTTCCGCTGCGGCCCGCCCGTCCGTCACTGCCAAAGTGACAACACCTGCCGAGAAGAAGCAAGCTGACTCCCTGCTGGGCACGGTGTCCAAGCTGCTCGGCTCCATCCCAGCGATGGGAGCGGTGGCGGGGGCTGCGATGGCAGCAGGACCTGGGGGGATAGCAGTGGGTGCGGTTCTGATGGCAACCGCGGCTATTCCTGTCCGCAGCACGGGAACCGCCAGCGGGGGTGGTGGTGGCAAGGGGGCAGGAACGCATCCATTAAAGCACCTGGCGGATTTGGCAATGCAGGGGCTAATCAGCCAGTACGAGCATGACCAGGCCAAGCAAGCCTATTACACCAAGTGGATTTTGGGAAAGGTGTTTACGAGTGCCCGTGATGTGACACATTCCCGCGGTCCAATAGATCTGGTTCAAAACCTGCTAACAGAATCAAAAGCGACAATTCATGCGTATCAGCAGGTTCCTCAAAGCGTGCGTGAACGGTGGATTCGACAAGCCGAGGAGCAAGAACTTGCGAGACTTCGAGCTAAGGATATGTCTGATCTTACCTTGGCAGAAGTGCTCAAAGTGAACCCGGAAAGATTGAAGCACATAGATAGAAATGCAGAAGGTTTTTATATCAGCCAGAACTATTATCTTGTATGGGAACGTGGTACTCGGGCGTTTGAAAGACCCGAGGCATATTTAGATGGTAATTACTTCCTCCTTAAAAAACTAGATGAACTACGCGAGCAAGGTAAGGATTTATCTAGACTAACGGTAGCAGAAATGGATCAAATGAGTTTAGAGGCTGCGAGTAAACTGCATAAAGCTAGTTCATTAATGTTACTTGCATCTGACCTTTCGGGCTCAAAAGGAATGAGAACTGGTTCTAGAGGAATGAGTAGTGGATTTTCGTATCGCTATTTTTCTACTGACGGGCAAAATAATCCTAAACCAAGGAACCCTCCGTCACCTAAGGGGACGCCAAAAGCTGTGTTTGAGAATGGTCGGGCGTCAATTGAAACATTTAAGTCAAATCCAAAAGTTTTCAGCGGTAAATCAGCAGAAGAAATTGCAAAGATGTTAGAAGATGCAGGATACGAAGTTACAGTTCAGGCTTCTAAAAAATCAAGATCAGGTGCAAAAATCATTAAAATTCAAAATACTGGAGGGGAGAAAAATATAACACAAGTGCAGGTTTCACCTGGTGGAGGAAGGCACGGGGATAGTCCGTACGTTAAAATAAGCACAAATGATCAGGGGATCATAAAAGTTGTCGATGGTTCTGAAAATGTGTATAAAACAGACGGTGCAGAAACTGCAACTATTATCTTTACCGGGAGGGATTAGAGTGATTGACAACAATTCACCAATTGTACCATGGGTGGGACTTGGAGGAGTTAAACTTTATACTCATATAAGCCATTTCTACGATGTAATTGATAAGATGGATGAAAAATCGTCGTTGTTAGTGAAGTTCTTTGTTAGATATGAAATTAAAGATTCTGTAGATTTGTGGTTCAATTTGATCAATGGGAAGCTCTTTAAGATAACGGCAACGAAAGGTTACAAAGGTTTATTATTTGACAAGATTTATATTGGGATGCATATTGATGAGGTGCTCCAAATAGAGCCAAGTTTTGAATACGATGATTTTGAAGAAGTCTATGTTAGCCCTAAAGGAGTATTTATTGAAACTGATCCCGTTGAACGTACAGTATTGTGGATATCTGTATATGTTAAAGAACTAGAAAGTGATGATTTTGAAAGAGGACATTGGTGATTGTTGCTCTTGGGTTTACATCTTAGTTGTAAGATCGTACAATACAATCAACAAACTAACACTAAACCATTCAAACACTTGATAAACTTTCAAAAAGCTCTTTCCCACTTGAACCATGAGTAGGAATGAGCTTTTTTTGCATGCCCAAAGTCAAAGGAGGATGAAACGAATGGCAAAAGAAGTACAGGCAGTAGTAGGGGGACAGGATTGATTGAACAGGCTCAAGCAGAGTATGAAACGATTAGAGAACAGGTCGCTGAGCATTACCAGCAAGCCAGAGAATTAAGAAACCAAGCAGATAAGTTGACAATCAGAACGAAAAAATATACAGATAATGATAAAAGTCCATCATTTACTTGATCAAGCAGAACGGCTGACCTCGTTAGCAGATCAGCTAGACGATCATGCAAGGATGGAAGCGATTCGGCAGATGAACGATTTAGAGATTGAGGCTTCTGTTTTGAAGGAGATGATTGCCTAAAACGAAAATATGTTGGCTCGACAACAAACAGAGCCTGAAAAAGTGAAATAAGAAGCTTCAGCAATGATATGTCGAGCAAAAAATGCAAAGAAAGTACATTTTAAAGCAAAAGAACGTGGACAAGAGTATTACACTCCTGAACTCGTCCGGAAAATGGAGTATTATAGGTGCTTAGTGACAAATTGACTTCAAGTTAAATCACGTGGGTGAGCGGTATGCTTTAATAGGGGAAGCCATAAAAATGGTTTCCCTACTTTATATTTAAGCATCTAAATTGGGATGGGCTATACTTTTAATCAACACGTTTACGGATTTCAAATAAATCGTTCGGGGTTACATTAAAATAAACACATAGCTTGGTAATTAAGGAAGCAGGTATACGTTTGTTTTCCATATCTTTGTTATGAATTAAATCCATAATAGTTGTTCTTCTGTGATCAATATCTTCAGAAAGCTTTAATGTAGACACATCATGTTTTTCAATTATTTCACCAAGCTTGCAATGTAAAACCCACTCATTATAATCCACCGAAAAAACCTCCAAATATCTTTTAAAGAATGATTGCACACTAAACGTTCAGTGTGATAAGATGAGTTATGTAATTGAACGTTAAACGAACAATGAATTATATCGCTCAAACAAAGGAAAGAGTACTTATTTCCTTAGCTTTGCTATTGCCATTTTAACAATTTCTTAAGGAGGAAGATACCTAATGTCCAAAAAAGCCAATGAGATAGCTATCATTGACATTATACGGATGAATCAAGTTTGGCAGTCAGAAGGGGAAGCCAGCGAAAAGAAATTGCATAATTACCACATAACTGATGCTCTAAATCGAAAATGGCAAACTATTGGCCTGAATGTCTCGGATGCTATTGAAGTGTTCGAGAATGGTAATGATGATAATTGGACTCATATTATTGAGTCGGCACCATATAATCCTGAACTTTCTACCAATGACCTAATCAATATGCTCAATATCTCTTCTGCAGCTTGGCGTATCCGAAACGATATGCAAATTATTCTGAACACGGTTGAGCGACGTAATGCATTCATTAATCGTATCGTGAACGTCAATGCTGAAAACATATTTCTCCTGCTCCATCTTATGAAAGATGAGTATCTTGAGCACGATCAACTTAAAAATGAACAATTTATGAAGTGGTACGCTGTTAACCCTGTTGAAGCTCTGTCTATGTACTTCTTGCAGTCTATTGATATTATCTCATACTGGGAATGGCGTGACGCTGGAGGTATGGCTGAGAGGGCTATAAAATACAAACGTGAAGAACCTTTAATGTCGTTTATTCAAGCTATTGAACGTGCTGAGGATGAATCCAGAGGTGGAGTTTCAGGCTTTTAATGAGTCACTTAAGACAACTATAATTCCTAAAGAAGGTGTCCCGGAAGGTTCATTGAGCTGGGGTACACAATTTTGCTTTTTAGCTTTTATCGGACAGAGACGCACTTATTTTGGCATTTTCCCTCCCGGTTTCCCCAAATTTTTCCGAATTAGACCCATGTGATCCGGCAGCCTGATCAAAAGCGGCTTCTTTTCACAAATAGGGCAGTATTGGTGGAGATCCGACCAGCGATACTCGCTCTTTTAAATCAAAAAGGTTATTTAATTTCGAGGCTGTTTGCTTTCGTTTGAAATACATTTATGGCACAGATCTTCGTATTTTTCTAGTCCAATTTCTTACCCATCACATTCTCAAAAATCTGATCCTTCGGGAAGCTGGCATTCAAATGCTTCCATCCATCCGCTGCGATAAACAACAAGCCAATGACAATTAGGATGTAAGGCCAAAGTGTCCAGCCGATATGCAATTCAACGAATTCATAGCTGCTTCTGGTGGCAATGGCGAGCATGCCGATCAGCAGATATTTGGTACAGAGCAGCAGCACACCCGAAAAGGCAACGAGACAGCCAAATACGAACTTTTTCATGATCAAATAACTCCTTTATTGTCCATTGATGATTTCTGTCAGAGCCCTTGTTATTAGCATTCCTTCCATCATACCGTATTTTTCCTGATTGCTCATCTGCCACCGACGGATAACCGCCGACCGATACAACCGACAGCTAACCGATAGAGCCTACGGATACAGCCTACGGATACAGCCTACCGATACAGCCTACCGATACAGCCAGCAGCTAACCGGTAAAGCCGACAGCCAATAGGTATAGAAATTCGGTATATAAATTTCCGAAAGGGGAACACTAGTTCTCAAAAAGGATACAACAAAAAAGGAGGCAGAAGTAAGTGAACTGGAATATCGAAGCTGTGGCGGCGTTTTTTACGGAGGTCGGTTTTCCGGCTGCTTTGTGCCTGATCCTGTTGAGATATGTACTGCTGACCATTGGCAGCCGATTGGACCGGCTGGATGCTTCGGTCAAACAGTTAACACGGGTTCTGAAGCATGTGGAGCAGGAACAGAAGCAAGGGAAGAGCAGCAGAACAAGAACTCGAAAAATGTAAGGGAAAATACGGCGGAAATGAGCATTGCCCCCGCATCCGGGTAAAGGTATGATAGGGATAGGTTCAAAGCTGCTCCGGTAACGGCGGCTGGCTACAACAGAAAAGGGGTGCGGTGCTCATGATGACACCAATCAGGGTCAAAGATGTAAATGACATCGAGAAGATCAACAAGATTGTATCCAATTATACGTATGACATCTGGATTCACAGTAAGAGCGGCATGGCCGACGCCAAATCGATCCTGGGCATGTATGTCCTTAAGCTGGATGAGCCTTTGACGCTGGTCGTGCCGGACAATGTAAATCCGAAGAAGCTTTTCAAGGAGCTTGAGGAATTCATTCATTTCGAAAATCAAAATTAATGAGCTGTTAGCGGCGGTGCAGTCAGCGCCGCTTTTAATTTGCAGTACGCATCAGATTTGCGCATACATAGCTCAGACCGAAGCAGAAAAACAGCTTTTTATTCTAACAGTTTTTTTGTGAAAACGTTTGCTGTCATCAGGGAGGAATAACAACCGTGCAGAGTACATCCAAGGGTATCAAAAGGATTACCGTATTTTCAATCACATGGCCTATTTTTGTGGAGTCCTTGTTTCATATCATGATGGGGACAGTCGATACCTTTATGCTGAGCCATATTTCCGACAATGTCGTCTCAGCCGTCGGCATATCGCGCCAGCTGATCGAGTTCTGCATTATTATGTTCAACCTGTTGGGCCTGGGTGTCGGCGTTATTATCGCCCAGCTTCTGGGGGGAAAAAAGGAGCTGCAGGCGAGTCAGGTTACCGCGTCGGCGATCACTGTAAACCTGATTGCAGGGCTTGTGATCAGCACTCTCTTTATTGTATTTCATAATGTGCTGCTGTCCTTTTATCATCCGACACCTGAAGTCAGCAGGCATGCCGAAATCTATATGCAGCTGGCTGGCGGATCGCTGTTCCTGGAGGCCGTCATTCTGACGATCGGTCCTGTTGTCCGTGCCCATGGTTACACACGGGATACGATGGTCGTGGGCATTGGTATGAATATCATCCACATCGTGGGCAACGCTCTGCTCATTTACGGCTTCTTTGGGCTCCCTGAGCTAGGTGTGCTGGGGGCGGGCATTTCCACACTGGTCAGCCGCCTGATCGCTTGTGTCTGGATTTTTGCTCTGCTGTATAAAAGGATCGGCGTTCCCATCAAGCTGAAATATTATGTTCAAATGCGGTGGCTGGAGCTTCGCGCCATGCTGACGATCGGCGTGCCTGCTGGGCTGGAGTGGATGTCTTATCATCTCAGCCAAATGATGGTGACCCGAATTGTCACCTCCATGGGGGATATCCCGCTTGCAACCCATATTTATGTGAATTCCATCGTTTATTATTTCATGATTTTTGGATTGGCGATCGGAGACGGGACGGAGATTGTCGTTGCCAGGATGATCGGGGCGCGGGAGCAGGAAAAGGCCTATCACCAGCTGCTGCGCAGCTTAAAATGGGCGTTCATCATTACCATTGGCGTCATTGTGCCGGTGTCCTTTTTTGGTGATCAAGTCATGTCGGTCTTCACGGACAATCCTGTCATTATTGCGACTGGCGCCAGTGTGCTGCTGTTCTGTATCCTCCTGGAGCCGGGAAGGGTGTTTAACCATGTGGTCATCAACTCGTTACGTGCGGCCGGGGATGTGCGCTTTCCGCTCATGATGGCTGGCATTTCCATGTGGGGCATCAAGGTTCCGCTGGCCTATCTGCTGGGCATCTATTTTAATATGGGCTTGATCGGGGTATGGATTGCCCATGCGGTGGACGAGTGGGTGCGGGGGGTGTTCCATTATTTCCGCTGGACAGGACGCAAGTGGCAGGGCAAAACGCTGCTTCCTCCCCAGGACAGGGTTCAGGAATCGATGTGAAGGCTACCTGAGTCGAGGGGAATATTGGAACAACTGGGTTGATACAGCACTACCTTTAATAACTGTAGATTTAAATGCTCTAGCTGCCGAGGAGAAAACTGATCCGGCAATTCTACTGATGGTTTATGTAACTGGCTTGAATAAAAAATTATAGGAATAAAGTAACTTGTAGTATCTTCCCCTCTCAAAGAAACACCACAACAATTTACCTTGGGAGGGGATTTTGTGCTGCGACCTGGAGGGATATAACAAATCACTATATACAGACAAAAAAAGTCACTCGAATGAGTGACTGATTAACTTTATGTACAGTAGGCATTAATTATATCGGTAATCTCTTCTTTCGGAATATCCTCTTTATCCTTCTTAGAGTAGATTGTAAGCAGAAAAATTTCTTGATCATCTCTGATGACATAATAAATTATTCTGTATCCATTCGATTTTCCTACTTTTGAGTCTGAATTTGCAGCCCTAACTTTGTAAGAGCTTTGATTATCTGGCAGCCTCAGGCCAGTTATCTCATCCCCTATAAGATTACCAGATTCAAGCTCAGAGACAATTTCAGAAACATCGTCCTCTATTTTTCTATATTTCTTCTTTTTCTTATAATATTCAATATCCTTGATAAAAACAGGCGTAGGTATGACAGTGAAAAACATAACTAATTTTCCCTCTTTTGCTCCTCAATATAATCCCGCCAAGACTTTTTTGGTATCTTTTTTTCTTTCATTAATTTCATTTCTTTTAAAGACTGCTTTAGGGATTCGGAGGGTGTTTTATCTCTTTCAACTGTGGCATTCATCTTTTTTCCTCCTTTTTTCTTACCCAAATCTATCATCTCCTCATCATTAAGATAGAAGAAATATATGATAGATTACTTAGAAATATTCATAGAATTCTATACTGGTATCAGTATAACACCAATGAATGAACCTGAACAGGATATATTGCCAATATAAGCTGACAAATAGGTTCAAAAACAAGGTGTCGCAAAGTCGTTCTGGTAACAGGTCAAAAACGTCAGAAGGCTACGCTCTACGGACGCTCTGACATTTCTGACGGAGGTGTTGCTGTGGACATCGGACCGTAGCGACATGAATTTGAAGCTTGAGCGTTTACTATGAAACCCGATAGCGTTTTTGAGTCCGAAGAAAGCTACATAAGGTTGATTATGACTTGAAGAGATAGGCCTATGCGCGTGCGCATAGGCCAACTCGATTTTATGCCCCAACTATCACACGAGCAGCCCGACCATTTTCAAGCCGTACAGTATTCCGTCCTCGTCCACGGGGCGTGTTACATATTTGGCCGCAGCCTTGGCTTCGGGCACGCCGTTGCCCATAGCGACGCTGTTGGTGATCATGGTCAGCATCTGCACATCGTTCAGGGCATCCCCGAAGCAGTATTGATGCTCTGGCGCAATCCCCAGCTTTTCCGTAATTTTGCGGATGCCGATGGCCTTGGAGCCTCCAGAGGGCACGACGTCCACGGAATAGGGATGCCAGCGTACAAAATCGAAGGCTGTAAAGACCTCCTCATAAAACGCTTCCTCCTCCTCCTGGCACATGAGCAGCGACTGGTAAATTTCCCGTCCGTGATAATAGAGCGGATCATGCTCGGGCACATACTTCAGCTTAAAGGTATTCATGCTTTTGGCCACAAATTCATCATTGGGCACGCTTGCTCTCATCGCTTCGTTGCCCATATAAACCACGGCATGGTCATGCCGCAGGGCAAGCTCTGTCATATTATGGAGAGCTTCCTTGTTCAGCGGGTGTGAATAAATCAATTCGCCTTTTAGCACAACATACGAACCGTTGTAACAGACGTATGTATCAATCCCGAGCCTGTCACGAATATCCTTACTCATGAAGGGCGCCCGTCCGGTCGCAATGGCGACCTCATGGCCCAACTCCTTTAGCTCTTGTACCGCCTGCTCGGTACTGGCGGGCAGCTCCTTGTTATGATCCAGTAAAGTACCGTCGATATCAAAGAAAATAATGCTTTTTTCCGGCATGCTCAGAGCACCTGACTTTCCGATTGTAATGTCGTAGAATAGCTTGCTTGCTCTATTATAGCAAAGATATGCTCCATAAAGAGCCTATAACAAGGCTTGCCCCGCTTTCCAGGCTGTTTTCGGGTAATGGCAGACAGGACACTGTCGATCCGCGAGACGATCTTCCATATAAGGAGCAGGGCATGATGGGTACAAGCGGAGGCCAGTCTAGGAAGAGGAGGTCATGCATTCATGGACAATCAGGAGATCATCCGCTGTCGCGATCATCGTCCTTTCGAACTGCCGGAAGGCCCATGGGTGATGAAGCAGGTGTGGAATAAATTGCTGCTGGCGCATTGGCCAGTCAGGCAGGAGGAGCTGCTGCCCTGTATTCCGGATGGGCTGGAGCTGGATTTGTGGGAAGGGAAGGCGTGGCTGAGCCTGATTCCTTTTTATATTACCGGGCTAAGATTGCGCGGGACCCCTCCATTACCCTGGCTCAGCAGGTTTGCGGAGCTGAATGTACGGACTTATGTAACCTGCGGAGGCAAGCCCGGCATTTTCTTCTTCAGCCTGGACGCCGAACGATGGCTTGCAGTGGAAACGGCAAGGCTGCTGCATCTTCCTTATATGTATGCCCGTATGTCTGTGGGCAGGGAAAATGATTGGATAGAATACCGCAGCGAGCGCAAGGACAGGCGGGGGCGTCCGGCTGTCTTTGAAGCGTTGTACCGCCCTGCGGCCGAGGAAAAATTCAATGCGCTGACAGGCACGTTGCTGTATTGGCTTACGGAACGTTACCGCCTGTATGCTGCCGATGGTGCAGGAAAGCTGTATGCCGGAGACATTCACCATCTGCCGTGGGAGCTGCAGGAGGCGGAGCTGAGCATCGGCCGGAACACGATGGCAGAGGCGCAGGGCATTCATCCGTCCACCCGACAGCCTGCGCTGATTTCATTTGCCGAACGGCAGGAGACCCTCTTTTGGCCCATCCGCCGCATTTAAGTAAAAAGCAGGCCCCCCTGCTTGAAACAGAGGGGCCTGCCATGTTAATCGATCATTATAACTTCCCACTCATTCTGAGCGTTTTGCTTAAAATAAAGGTTATTGCTGAAATCCCTGATTCCGAATACATCATCTCTGGAGGTGCCGGACACCGGAACAAGAATTCTGCCGTCTTCCTTAATGGCTTTGCCAACCTTATCAAACTGATAGTTCATCGGTTCCTTCAGCACATTTCTGAAATCCGCGCGATCCTCCGTGGCATGATTCGGAAATATTTTTTCATAGCTTGCTTCATCCGGCTTGGTGACAGCGATTAGAAATGCTTGCAGCGCTGCCTTAAGGCTTTCATTGATCAGAGGATCATCCACACCGTTCCAGTCAATGAATAGCCCGCTTTTAAAAAGATCCGGATTGGTGCCATCAGCGTTTCCTGCAGGCTCATTACCGGAGTTAGAATCTTGGACAGGTTCCTTACCATTGTCTTGGGTAGGCTTCTCACCTGCAGGCGAAGAGGGCTCTTCAGTGCTTGGAGTTTCTTGCCCAGCCGGTGGAACAGGTTTCTCAGTATTCTCCGTATTGCCGGAGCAGGCAGCCATGAAGGCAAGGACGACGACGGTAAACAGGGAAAATATCCGTTTGTTCATTTCTTCCTCCTTGTCTTTCTTCTGATATTAAAAAGCTTATTTCAAGTAGTATATGCTTCCTAATATCTTAAACTTAACCCGCATGAGGAAGTTAAAGCAAATCCATGTGTCCTGGCGCAGATCACAGTTGAAGAAATGATTGAACGCGAGGGTCAGTCCGGATCCCTGCTTTCTATTCGTCTTTTAAGGTGGAGAGGACAAATACGGTGTTCGTGCGTGTGACCGAATGCTTGTTTTTGAGCGTCTCCGTAATAAATTGCTCAAGCGACTGGATATCCGGCAAGGATACCTTTAGCAGATAGTCGTATTCGCCTGCCGTGTGATGACATTCCAGCACATACTCCGACTCAATGATTTTCGTTCTGAATTGATGGGTTTCTTCGTTTCCCTGAATAACTACGAATATGTATGCCAGACAGTGCTGACCCAGTGTATGGCGGTTCAGTTTGACGGTAAAGCGGTCGATAACACCGCTGCTTTCCAGCTTGCGGATACGCTCGGCCACAGCAGGCACGGACAGGTGGATGGTCTTGCTGATTTCCGAGCTGGTCATGCGGCTGTTTTGCTGAAGCATTTCGAGAATGCGTTGATCAGTAGCATCCATAGGTTGATGCACCCCCGTATTTTTAAGTTCATTATATCTGCTTATTAAAATGATTCAACGAATTACAAAATTGTCTTAAATGTTAACACAAAAGGTCAGGTTAAGTTAAATTTTTTAGTTCAGTCCGGTGCAAATGGTACTCCAACTTAAGATATTAAGGCGTATCTATTTTAACGCTAAAAGAAACATGCTGTCTGTCCAACTGTTCTGTTGTTCTATTGCTCTGTGTCCTGCCTAACCGATCCGCCAGCGGCCTAACCGATCCTGCACACCCCATGCGCATCAACGAATAGCTCATCCCGTGGCGGATTGAACGATTGCCCACCTCATAAGGGTTTCCTTAAGATAGCAGCAAGTATTAACTTCGAAGCTCATGCTTCCTGATATCGCAAGAAAAACTTCCACAAAATGCGGTCTGTCTTCTTTGGAGGTACTTTGCTAGACGTTTTTCTTATATATCAGGGTGAGCCATCAACCGCAGGAGCATTCACGAAAGGGGGCAGGAAAAGATGGCTGAACTGTCGGAGCAAGCCGAACTGGAGCAGGCGTACGCGGGCTCGTCCGTCAAAATCAGAAATCGTTACGCGCAAAATATCCGCAAGCATTGGATGCTGTATGTTATGATCATGCCCGGAATCCTGTTTTATATCGTATTCAAGTACGTCCCGCTCGCGGGAAGCGTCATCGCTTTTCAGGACTATCAAATATTCAAGGGTATTCTGAACAGTCCCTGGGTAGGGCTCGACAACTTCAAATTCATTTTCACGTATCAGGACTTTTACCATGTTTTGCGCAACACCGCTTTGATAGCGCTTTATCAGCTGGTCATCGGGTTTCCGGCGCCGATCCTGCTGGCGCTTCTATTTAATGAAGTGCGGCTGATGCTCGCAAAGCGTGTTCTGCAGAGCCTTTTCTATCTTCCGCATTTTCTGTCATGGGTCGTCGTTGGTGGTATCGTGTTCGAGGTGCTGGCCACAGGCGGGATCGTGAACAGCGTCCGCAGTTGGTTCGGGTTCGAGCCTGTCCTGTATATGCAGCAAGAGCGGTATTTCCGCTCAATTGTCGTAATATCTTCGATCTGGAAGGAGGTTGGCTGGGGAACAATTATTTATCTGGCAGCGCTCAGTGGTATCGATCCCACCCAATATGAAGCTGCTGTTGTAGACGGAGCGAACCGCTGGAAGCAGACTTTGTATATTACACTGCCAGCCCTGTTTCCTACGGCGCTCATTCTGTTTTTGCTGAATATTGGAAACTTCCTGGAGCTGGGCTTTGATCAGATCTATAATCTGCTGACACCGATGACCTACTCCGTCGGGGATATTATCGAGACCTATGTGTACCGCTCAGGGGTGCTGCAGGGACAATACAGTGTGACAACCGCCATTGGCGTATTCCAGTCGGTCATCGGCTTCATTTTGCTCTGGATCTTTAACCGGCTGGCGAAAAAGTCGGGAGAGGGGCTGTGGTGATGAAACGGACTGCCGGAGAAAAAGGCTTTCAAATTGTCAACTATGTGATTTTGGCCGCCGCCGCATTAACGATGATCATTCCGCTGCTGCACCTGCTGGCTGTCTCGCTCAGCTCTCCGGTTGCTGCCGATTCCAAGGCTGTCTTCCTGCTGCCGGTCGAATTTACGACCGCTTCGTGGGAGCATATTTTGCAGGATGGCGGGCTGTGGCGATCATTCGGAATTACAGTTTTTATCGCCGTTGCCGGCACGGCGCTCAGCATGCTGTTTTCGGTGCTGACGGCGTTTCCTCTGTCTCGCAAAGAGTTCCTGCTGCGCAGGCCTGTCATGCTGGCTATCGTCATTACGATGATCTTCAATGCGCCGATGATTCCTTTTTTTCTGACCGTACGGGAGCTTGGCATGATGAATTCCTTATGGTCGCTCATTATTCCGGGGGTGATTGGCACCTTCAACATGATTATATTGCGCACCTTTTTCATGGGGCTGCCCAAGGAGCTTGACGACTCGGCGCGCATCGACGGCTGCAATGATTTCCGCATATTGTTCCAGATTTATCTGCCGCTTTCGAAGCCTGTGCTGGCAACGGTCAGCCTGTTCTACGCCGTCGGTTACTGGAATACGTTCCAGCGTGCGGTGCTGTTCCTCCGCGATCCGGGGCTGTGGCCCCTGCAGATGAAGCTAAGGGCTTACCTGACAAGCCCGGAGGAGCTGGCGCAGGTCAATCTCCTTTTGGGGGATTACGACTACAATACGACGACGCTGAAGGCCGCTACCATTATTTTTGCAAGCGTTCCCATCATTCTGGTGTACCCTTATTTGCAGAAGTATTTTGTGAAAGGTGCACTGCTTGGTTCCTTAAAGGAATAAGCGATAGTCAGGGCTAGGATTGATCATGGATCAACATCATAAGGGGGATTCAAATGATAAGGAAGCTACGGATGACAACGTGGAGAAAATGGGGTGTACTGCTGCTATCCATGGCCGTGCTTGGCGGATGCGGCGGCGGAGCTGGCGGGAGCGGAAGCGGTGAACCGCAGACAAGTGCCGAAAATCCCGGCGCAGTGAAGGTCAAAGTGTTCAAGAGCCATATGGGCATAGGAACGATTCCTGGCCCCAGCGACGCTCACGTAAAGTACGTTGCCGAGAAAACCGGCGTGGAATATGAGCTGATGACGACACCTCCCGGCTCTGAGCCGGCGGAGTACCTGAACGTGATGATCGCTTCAGGCGAGCTGCCGGACATTCTGCGCCCCATCGGCGGAGTGGAGCAGACGCTCATTCAACAGGGCGGTGCGCTGCCGCTGGATGATCTGCTGCCGAAATATGCGCCGCATGTCTGGAACAGCATCCCCGAGGAGGCATGGAATATCGTGCGCTCGGCTTCGGAGGACGGGAAAATCTATTATGTGCCCAAGGTGTTCCTTGTACCGGAGCGCGCGCCGCTCATCCGCAAGGACTGGATTGACAAGGTCGGCATGAAGATGCCGGAGACGGTGGAGGACTACGTGGAGCTGCTGAAGGCATTCCGCGACAAGGACCCGAATGGCAATGGTAAGAAGGATGAGCTGCCGACAAGCGGGCGGGAGTTCGGACGCTGGATGGATCATTTATTCGCCATCTATGGGGTGGCTATGTGGGAAGGATATCCCGAATGGGATATCTATGACGGTAAAATCCAGTACGCCGGCGTTACCGAAAATATGAGAGAAGCGATTAAATTCATACGGATGCTGTATGAGGAAAAGCTGCTGGATAATGAAACCTTCCTGAATAAAGGCGAAGTATGGCAGGCCAAAATCAACAACAATCTGGTGGGAAGCTGGTACCACCTGCCCGCCAACGTCCGCGACCGCTATAATGCGATCCTGACCCAGGCGCCGGATGCTTATATTGAGGCGATGCCGATTCCGAAGGCGAAGGGCTTTGACGGTTTTGTCACCCAGAAAAGCATGGGCGAGCCCGAATGGATGATTCCAGCGGTGGCGGAGCAAAACGCGCCTAATGCCCTGAAGCTGCTCGATTTCTTCTATGATCCGGCCAATGAGGAGTTTGTCCGCTACGGGATCGAAGGGCAGCATTATGTGGTGAAGGATGGTGAGAAGGTCATTCTGCCTCCTGCTGACGACAGGCCGCTCGCGCTGGGGATGAAGAATTTCACCACTGCCGAGGACATGGATAAGCGCATTGATGAAACCTATCCGGAGGAGCAGCGCCAAATGGTGAAGGATATGTTCGTCGTCAGCACTGCCGATGCGCGCCGGATTGCGGGGGACGGCCTCCCGGCCGCCGTTTATGACGGTTTCCCGGATATTCAGTCCCATAAGCTGTTCCAGGAATATTTGACGAAAATCGTGATTGGCGAGCTGCCGATTGAGGCATTTGACGAATATGTGGCGAAATGGAAGGCGTCGGGCGGAGATCAGGTGACGGAGCGTGTGCAGGCCTGGTACGACAAGGTGAAAAAATAAGTAAGGAAAGAAGTCGGATTTACCGGGTCGTAACGAAGGAAGGCGAGCAGTATAATAGCGGTATACTGCATAAATAAGGTGGGAGACAGCTATGGCCCGGTCCTTTGTCCAATGGTTGAAAGGCAGTCTTGCCAACACTCAGACCCGGCTGCTGGTGGTGCTGACGACGGCGGTGTTCCTCATCATTACCGCAGTGGGGGTGGCGGCGTATTATACGTCCAAGGCCGTGCTGCAGGAAGAACTGAGCGAGCCACAGCACCAGCTTTTGCGCATCGGCATGAATTCCATCGATGAGTACATCCGGGAGGGCGACCAGCTCGCGGTCAAAATGGCATTAAACAATGAGGTGTACCAGTTTTTGACCGGCGCGAATCAGGCTTCGTATAAAAACATTACGGAATTGGTGCAGTTTCTGAATACGATGATCAACAGCACAGCCTATATTAAAAGCGCTTACATTTATGATGTGAAGCGGGAGAGCATGGTGGCATTTCCGCAGGGCTTCAGCTCCAGCAAGGCCAATTTTGCCGATTCCCTGTGGACGGACAGCATCGCGGATGAATTCGGGGACCGGATGATGATGGTCAAGAAAAGAAGTGTGCCGTCGGGAGCGGCGGCAGCCGGGTCGGAAATTACTCTGTTCCGCAAAATTATGATCCAGGGCGAGCTAAAGGGCATCATTGCGGTCAATTTCAAGCCTGAGCAGCTGTTCTCGCACATGCTCCTGCCCTCAGTATCCCATCTGGACAGCCGCCGCTTCGTGCTGGATTCGTCAGGCGGGACGCTGTATGAGCTGGGAACCTTCGACTTTGGACCGGGAGCGGCGCAAGCCGCCGTGAAGCAATTGAATGGAGCACGGCTCGGCGACTTCGAACACGGGGGGAGGAGACTGCTCGCCACCCAGATCAAATCGCCGGTAACGGGCTGGCACTACCTGTCCGTCGTCTCGCAGAACAGCCTGCTGTCCAATACCCGCAAAATCCGCGATGCGGTCATTACGGTGTCGATTGCGGCACTGCTGACGGGCGCGGTGGCTATCGCCTACTACAATGCCGCCGCTTTCAGGCCGGTCCGCCGGATGAGAGAGCTGTTCAGCAGTTATGACTCCCGCCGGGTCAGTCCCGATCTGAAGGATCTGGAGCGGGTCACCGGGGAACTGCTGACAGACCATGCCCAGCTATCGGTCCGCCTGCGGCAGACGATGCCGGAAGCGGCCTCCAAGCTGCTGGCGGACATTTATACGGGCAACATCACGGGGCAAAGGGATATCAGCGGGAAGTGGGGCCGGTATTTCAAGGATTGGACCGGTGCTCAGCTGCTCATGGTCATGGTGTCCATTGACGATTACGCGGCCTGGAGCAGACGGTTTGCTCCGTCAGACCATTCACTGCTGAAATTTGCCATGACCAATATTATTACGGAGCTGTTCGCGCAGGGCTGGCTCGTTCTGGCCTCCGATCTGGGCAGAGACCGGATGGCGGTGCTGCTGCAGCCGGTGGGCACCGATGCTGCGGACAGCGCGCAAGCTGTGCTTGCCAAGGTCTCGGAGGAGATTTTTCGCCTGCTGAAGTTTCAGGTGTCGGCAAGCATCAGCATTTGCAGCGGTGGGCCCGGAAGTCTGCGGCAGGCAATGTTTGAGGCGGAAACCGCCCTGGGCTATCGGCTGTACAAGGGTTATGGGCAGGTGATCCATTTGCACGAGGTGCCGCGGGATTCCTTGGAGGCGAAGCGGCCGCCTGAAGCCGAGCTGCAGGCCAGGCTGGCGGAGGGCGTCGAGGCGGGCAGCGGAGAACGGGCCTTGGCGGTGCTGGATAAGCTGGTTAGCCAGATTCGGGAAGAAGCGTGGCATCCGGCGGTGGCCGTGCATTATCTGGAATCGCTGTTTGCGGGACTGAATCGGTTGCGGCCGGGAAGGGAAGCCGAAAGAGACGGTGAAGGCGAAGCGCCTTTTTTCTGTACAATGCAGCTGGAGGACGCCGCCGGGTATTTGCGGAGACAGGCGGAGGAGCTTGCCGCCTGCTACGGCAGAGTAAAGGAAAGCAAGGATTTCATCCTCTGCCGGCAGATGATCGATTATATGAACCAGCATCTGAACGACCCGGTAGGTGTGCAGGAGATCGCGGACCATACGGGCATCAGCGTCAGCCTGGCCAGCCAGCTGTTCAAGCAGGAATTGAACGAGACGATCCATGGCTATTTTACGAGACTGCGGATGGAGCGTGCGTGTGAGCTGCTGATCCGAACAGATTACAAAATATCAGAAATTGCCACGATGGTCGGCTATCAGCATGAGAACAGTTTTATTCGCGTGTACCGCAAATATAAGGATATTACGCCGGGCAAATACAGGGAAATGATGCGCGGCCGTAAGGAAGCGCTGCCGGATTGAACGGCGCGCTCTTACGGTTGCTGCATCCTGAAAAGGAGGCTGTATGTGTAGTGGACAGAAAGCGGATTGTTGAGCGGCATCATCCGGTGCTGACGCGGCTTGAACCCCTGTCGCCGTTATCTGTCGGCAATGGAGAGTTTGCGTTCAGCGCCGATTTTACAGGACTGCAGACGTTCCCGGAGCTTTACGAGGTGCCGCTTGGCACACAGTCGAACTGGGGCTGGCATTACAGCGGCGGACATCATGTGTATGGCGAGCAGGATGTGGAGTACCAGCAATATGAAACTTACGGGCGCAAGGTAGGATATCCGATGAAGCCCGGGGACAGGGACGATGCCTATCACTGGCTGCGTCAAAATCCGCACCGGCTTCAGTTGGGGCGCATCTCCTTCCGTCTGCTGCATCCTGATGGGCGGGAGATGGAGGGCTTCGAAGCGGTTCCGGTCAGGCAGGAGCTGAATTTGTGGGCGGGAACGCTGCACAGCAGCTTCTTGGCCGGGGGGGCGGAGGTGCACGTGACGACGGCCTGCCACCCGCGGCAGGAATGTCTGGGGATACGTGTGGAGTCGGAACTGCTGCGGGAAGGGCGGCTGCACGTATTCATGCACTTCCCGGCACCGGATATGACTCATCGCAGTTGGTCCAAGTCGGTGTTCCCCGACTGGGGGAATGACGGCAGGCACAGCACGCGTCTGACGGGGAGCTCTGCCAATTCGGCCCGGCTGAAACGCGCGATGGACGAAGACGGCTACAGCGTGCAGTGGCAATGGTCGGCGGGGCAGCTTGAGCAGACCGGTGCGCATGAATTTACGCTGCGTCCTGACTCGGGCGGGACTGTGTTTGAATTTGCAGCGGCTTTTGGACTTGAAGAGCCGCACACGGAGCCGGTGGAGCAGATTTTGGCCGCCAGCGCCACCCATTGGGAAGCGTTCTGGCGCAGCGGGGCCGCTGTCAGCTTCGAGGGCAGCACGGACCCGCGGGCCGCTGAATTGGAACGCAGAGTCGTCCTGTCCCAATTCCTGTGCGCGCTGCACAGCGCAGGCTCGCTGCCGCCGCAGGAAACGGGCCTGATGTATAACAGCTGGTTCGGAAAGCTGCACCTGGAGATGCACTGGTGGCATGCGGCCCATTTCCCGCTGTGGGGGCGGGCGGAGCTACTGCGTAAAAGCATGGACTGGTATCTGTCTATACTGCCCCGCGCCCGCGAGCTGGCGCGCTCGCAGGGCTATGAAGGCGCGCGTTGGCCAAAGATGGTCGGCCCCGATGGCAGGCAGACGCCTTCCCCCGTAGCCCCGGCGTTGATCTGGCAGCAGCCGCACCCGATGGCGCTGGCGGAGTTGTGCTATCTGGCCGAGCCAGGGCACGAGTTACTGGAGAAGTATCAGTCCATCGTCTTTGAAGCGGCGGATTTCATGGTGTCCTACGCCCACTGGGATGAAGCGCGGCGGGCATATGTGCTGGGGCCTCCGCTCATCCCCGCTCAGGAGAATCACGCCATGGAGCTGAGCATGAACCCGCCTTATGAGCTTGAATATTGGCGGTTCGGGCTGGACATCGCCGTGAAATGGGCGGAGCGGCTGGGCATTTCCGCCAATCCGGCGTGGGCTCGCGTGGCGGGTGGTATGGCGAAGCCGAGACAGGAGGAAGGCGTATATCTGTCGCACGAGCATTGCCTGGACACGTTTACAGATAAGAACCATGACCATCCGTCCATGGTCGGCGCCCTTGGACTGCTGCCGGGCACACTCATCGACCGGGATGCGATGCGGAATACGCTGCTCAAGGTCAAGGAGTGCTGGGATTGGGACTCAGCCTGGGGCTGGGATTTTCCGATGTGTGCGATGACGGCGGCCCGGCTGGGCGAAAGGGAACTGGCCGTGGATTTCCTGCTGATGGATGCAGTGAAAAATACGTATTTGCCCAATGGGCACAACTATCAGCGACCGGGGCTATGGGCGTATCTGCCGGGCAACGGCGGTCTGCTGACGGCGGTGGCTATGATGGTGGCAGGCTGGGCGTCCGGTGAAGAGCGGGATTGTCCGGGTTTTCCGACAGACGGCTGGTCGGTGCAGTGGGAAGGGTTGCAGCCCTGGTTATGACCACGCCTGATGGATGTGCTGAGATTTACCGAAAGCAAGCACTTGGCTTACGCTCAGCAGAAAAACTTAAGTAAGCACGGTCTGTCTTAGGTTAGGTGATCTGTTTAAGGCTAAGTGATCTGTCTTAGGCTATATGGACAGTCTCAGGCAAATATGTCGGTTGGCGTTTTTCTATACTGACTTCAGGAGGGGAAAAGCGATGGGAAAAGGAAAAGTATGGCCAGCGGAATGGAAGCTGTACAAGGACCGTGTCACCGGACTTCCTATCCGGCAGCTTACGGATTACAAGGCGCACAGCCATCATTTGTATTTTACGGAAAACAGCTGGTATGACGGTGGGAAGCGTGTACTGTTCGTATCGGACCGTGAAAATACCACTAACCTGTTCTCCATCCGTATGGACAGCGGGCAGATTACCCAACTGACGGACTACACAGATAACGATCAGTTGGACGCCTGTCTATCCCCGGACGGCAGTCTGGCATTTGTCAGAGTGAGGGGTGCGGTGGTGCGGCTGGATCTGTCCACTCTGGAGGAGCGCGCGCTGTATGAGTGCCCGCCCGGGTTTCAGATCGGGAACATAAGCTGCACGACAGATGGCAGGTCCGTAATCACCTGCATTCAGGAGGATCTGTCGCACAGACTTGACCTGGACCTCGGCAACGGCTACGTAGGGCACCGCGAGTTAATGGAGGCAGCACCGGTCAGCAGGATTATTGCCATTCCGATGGATTACGGCAGCGCCCGCACGGTGTATGAGGACCGCTGCTTCATTACCCATATCAACGCATCACCGACAGAGCCCTGGTTGCTGACCTTTTGCCATGAGGGGCCGTGGCATCTGGTCGATCACCGGATTTGGGGCCTGGATTTGCGCGCAGGCCGTGCCTGGAGAATACGGGAACGGCTGGAGCCCGGCGAAAAGGTGGGGCATGAGTTCTTTTTCCCGGACGGTCAGCGGATCGGCTATCATGGCTTTCGGCTGGATGGAACAAACTTCTTCGGCAGCATTCGTTATGACAACACCGGCATGGAGGAAACAGACTTTCCCTTCGATACATGGCATGCCCATCAGGACGGAGGCTTGCAGGCGGTGGTAGACGGCAAGGGCCATGTGAAGACATTGAGCCTATGGCGGAAAAAGGTAGACGGTGCTTATGACGGGCCACGCGTGCTGTGCGAGCTGCGGTGCAGCTTTCATTCGCAGAAGGTGCATGCCCATCCCCGCTTCAGTCCGCAAGGGGACCAGATTCTGTTCACCAGCGACCGGACGGGATATGCGAATGTGTATTTGATTGAGCTCCCGGAGGAGATTGATATGCTGCCCTTGCAGGGCGAATAAATCCGTGAAGAAGCGCTTCGTAGATAGTTCAAAGACGAAAATATGCGAAATAGGGAGAAAAACGAAGAAAACACTAATTTATTGAGGGGGATGAAGGCATGACGGTTGTGTCCGAAACGAATACCAGACCGTGGTCCATAAAAATCGCGGATACGCTTCTCTCCGAGTGTATTGACGGCAGCCACCCGAAGATCGCGAACAAATGGGGATATGTGGCGGGCATGACGCTGCTGGCCCTGGAGCGAACCTCGGAATGGAGCGGGGACCCAAAATATTCGGAAATGGTCAAGCGGCATATTGATGGGCTGATTGCAGCCGACGGCACGATCCCTACTTATACGCTGGAAGACTATAACCTGGACATGATCAATGAAGGCAAGAATCTGTTTCCTCTCTGGGCGCGGACCGGTGAAGCGAAGTACGAGCAGGCCATTCAACTGCTGCGCACCCAGCTCAAAGGGCAGCCGCGCACAAGCGAAGGCGGGTTCTGGCACAAAAAAATTTACCCATTCCAAATGTGGCTGGACGGCATCTACATGGCCTCGCCGTTTCTGGCCGAATACGCAAAGAAATTCGATGATCCGGCCGGTTTTGACGAGGCGGCGCGCCAGATTCTGCTTATTGAACAGAAAACACGCAATCCGCAGAACGGGCTGCTGCATCACGCCTGGGATGAAAGCCGCGAGCAGCGCTGGTGCGACCACACCACCGGCCGCTCCTTCCACGTCTGGGGCCGCGCCATGGGCTGGTATGCCATGGCGGTGGTCGATGCGCTTGAGCATTTTCCAGTAGACCATCCGCAGCGCGGGCAGATCATGGGCATTTTTGAGCGGATGGCCTATGCTCTGGCCCGTGTGCAGGATCAGGAAAGCGGTGTGTGGTACCAGGTGATGGACTGCAACGGACGGCAGGGCAATTATCTGGAGGCCTCCGCCTCCTGTATGCTGACCTATGCCTTGGCCAAAGGGTTGCGGTTGAAATATTTGGCCGAGCTGGACCGCAGCGTGGTGGAGCGGGCCTATGCAGGAATTCTGCAGCAATTTGCCAGCGAGGATGAAGCGGTCCACCTGCACCGCATCTGTCACGGAGCCGGACTTGGTGGGAAAAAGTACCGGGATGGCTCGTACGAGTATTATATCAGCGAGCAGGTGGTCAGCGACGCACAGATGGGTGTGGCTCCGTTCCTGCTTGCCAGCATTGAGATGGAGAGGCTGAATGCCTCCGGACAGGCGGGGTGACAGGAATGGCTGCTGCACAAGTGGCACAAGTTGCGCAAACTGCCCATGCAGCACAGCGGACGAACCGCCATCGGCTCCTGCTGAAATATCCTGCCTCCTGGTGGAACCATATGTGGCGGGAGGCGCTGCCTGCCGGCAACGGGCGCATCGGGGCCTCCGTGTTCGGCGCCGTGAAGGAGGAAACGGTGCTGCTGCATCACCATGAGCTATGGCATTGGGGTTGCAGGCAAGAGCTGCCGGACGTGAGCCACACGCTGGCGGAAACAAGGCGTTTGATGGATGAGGGACGCTATTCGGAGGCAAGCTGGCATCTGACCAATGCGCTTAAAGAACAGGGCTACGCTACCAAGCTGGCCTCGCGTTTTCCGCTCGGCGCGATGAGGCTTTCCATGCCAGCTGCCCATGCCTTCCGACACTACCGTCGGGAACTCGATATGGAGACGGGCGAAATCGAGGTGCGCTGGAAGGACGGGGAACAGATTAAGCGCAGGCGGCTGTTTGTTTCGCGGGCGGATGACTGCGTGGTGATGGAAATTATCGTAACCAGCCCGGCGGATCAGCCGCGGCTTGAGGGTGAAGTGAGCCTGATACTGCAGCCGAGCGACCGCCTGGCGAATGACGCGGCCTACCAGGAGTTGGCGCAGTCGGTCAGCGTGCGGACGAGTGGTAGCTATGTGTATTATGCGGCCCGTAATGACGACGGCCAAGACTTCGGGGCAGTTCTGCGTCTGGTGACGGAAGAAGCAAAGCATAATTCCGGTCAGGTAGCGTCAGCACGTGTTTCTCCACCACAAGCTGTACCAGCACAAGTTGTTCCAGCGCAGGCTGGTTCAACACAGGCTGTACTAGCACAAGCTGGACCTGCACAAGCTGTACCAGCACAGGCTGCCCCAACTCAGTCTGCTCCAGCTTCGGTTTCTGCTTCCATGGGGACAGATGGCAAGCTTTCTTTCTCGTCGTCCCACCGGGTGCTGCTGCTCATCAAGCTGTTCACCGGCGGGAGCCGGGAACAGGAGTGGGAACGACTGCAGCGGGAGCTGGCCGGGATCACAGACGATTATGAGACGTTGCTGGCACGGCATGCGGCGCTGCACAGACCTCTGTTTCACACATCTTCGCTAGATATTGATGATGCAGGTGATGATGACCGCTCCAACGAACAGCTGCTGTTCGAAGCTTATGAGGGGGAGGCTCCTACAGGGCTTGTGCGCAAGCTGTGGGAATACGGACGGTATTTGTTCATCAGCGGCACCTCGGCGGACAGCCAGCCCTTCGGACTGTATGGCTTGTGGTGCGGGGATTATCTGCTCCCTTGGACCCATAATATGGCCAATGAAAACATCCAGATGATGTATTGGCATGCGGGGGTGGGCGGACTGTCTGAGCTGACGCCGTCGCTGTTCCGGTATTATAACGGACTGATGGATGATTTCCGGGAAAATGCCCGCAGGCTCTATGGATGCCGGGGGATTTATATTCCGGCAGGCACCACCCCGGGCAGCGGCGTGCCGAATCAGATTGTACCAGTCATTATGAACTGGACCGGTGCGGCCGGATGGTTGGCGCGGCACTATTACGAGTATTTTCAGTTCACATGTGACAAGCAGTTTCTGACGGAAACCGCCCTCCCCTTCATGACGGCGGCGCTGCAGTTTTATGAGGACTTTCTTGTATTGGATGAGAACGGCTTTTACAGGATCTATCCCTCCGTCTCGCCTGAAAATACACCGCAAAACTTCATGCCGCCTGACGGCCAGCAGATCGCTCACCCGATGCCGACGACCATTAGTGCCACGATGGACATTGCGATTCTGAAGGAATTGCTTACGAATGTCATTGAGGGCAGCCGCCTCGTGGGAGTGAACAGCGGGGATATTCCCCGCTGGGAAAAGATGCTGACCAGGATTCCGCCATATCAGATCAACGAGGACGGCTCCATCCGGGAATGGATGCATCCCGCGTTCGATGACCGCCGCGATCATCGCCATCTGTCGCATATTTATCCCGTTTTTCCAGGACAGGAGGTCACGAGCGAGTCTCATCCTGAATGGTTTCAGGCGTTTGACATTGCGGTCCGGCAGCGGCTGCTCGGAGCGCAGAGCGGCTGGTCGCTCGCACATATGGCCTCCATTTACGCCCGGTTGGGGGACGGGGAGCAGGCCTTGGAGTCGCTGAACATTTTGACACGCGCCTGCCTGATGAACAATCTGTTCACCCTGCATAATGACTGGCGGAATATGGGGATTTGTATGGAGATGGCCAGCGCTCCGGTCCAGCTGGATGCAAATATGGGCTGGGTCAACGCGGTGCAGGAGATGCTGTTGTTTGTCTCCGCCAGGGAGATCAGGATCCTGCCCGCTTTGCCGTCAAAATGGAAGACGGGCGCTGTCCGTGACTGGCGTATTCACGGAGGCAGAATCTCCTTTGCCTGGAACTTGCCGAAAGGTGCGTTCACGCTGGAGCTGACGGCCGAGTGGCCGATTTCAGCGGATATTCGTCTCCCGGATCTGTTCACCGATTATACGTACACCAAAGGCGGTGCAGCGAAATCTTCCCCCGTTCTGCCAGGGATACTTGTTCCGTTCACCCTCGTGGCAGGGGAGGGTTTAATGATCAGGAATGGTATTCGGTGAAGTACCCGTTTTCGCTTTCTGCTTTTTCGCATAAATCAATGGGGATAACACAAAAGGCATATGAAATCTCCTTTTGTGTATCCCTTTTTTCGTGATTCTTTGGAAGGTACGTTATCTTTCTATGGCAGGATTGTGTATACATTAAGATCCATTTGAATTAAAATTATCTTTAAGAAATTTGTTTTATTAGGGAAAATAATTATCCTTATCTGTTACTATAGGACTAGATATCGTTACAAAAAGATCCATTGAGTAGCGGGTTGATATTTAACATAGATACATTGTAAGCGAAAAGTAAAAAGAGTCTCTCTCACAAAGAGTTGCTTTTTTAGGGACAGTTATTTCAAGCAAAGAACAGTAAAATTTTAAATTTCAAAAGACGAAGTGCTATTTATTTATAAAATTTTCTTATAAATATATTTTTTGTAAAAGGGGTAACTATGACACAGCCAAGAATAGTAGAAGATATGCTTCATGTATCTAGACATATGAATAGTAATCTAAGAGACTGTGTATCACAGCATCCAGAAGATTTTGCTAAAGTTCATATTGACCTGAATGTTCTTGATGAATGGGTAGGTTATCTTAAAGAAAATAAAAAGATTGAAGCCGTGGATGTCCTTCAAGAAGCAACTTGGGACTTATTTTCCTCTATATATTCTGCAGCAAACGGATTATATAGAACGGCTTTTATGTCTATCAGAAGTGCTTTGGAATTAGGAATTTCGTTTCTGTATTTTTATGATCATAATTATAATTTTCTTTTATGGAAAAAAGATATGTTTGATGTAAAATGGGCAAATCTCAATGATCCAACAGGAAATGATAAAAGAGATGCAATTATATCACCGTATTATTTACAGTTTTTTTGTCCGGAATTAGATGATAAAAAACAGTTGTTTTGCGATAATATTGTTAGCCTTTACAGGAAAACCTCTCAATATGTACACGGTAAATATAATTACATGCACACAGTCGATGGAACACAAATAACTTTTAATTCAAATAAGTATGATGAGTGGAGGTTTACTTTCAACGAAGTTGTAAAGGCACTAGTTTTGCTTTTAATTATAAGATTCAAAATACCCAGGGATTTTCAACCTGAATCAATTGATCAAATTAAAGAGATGACTAAAGAATTTGATGAGGTGTGGAGACATGAGTAAGGGTTTACAGGCAGTTTCATGGATACGTACAGAAGATATCGACTCTGATGATTTATTAGATTATTATGTTCCTTCGTTTATCGATGAAAATATTTTGTCTGCAATTATGGGGTCTACTCCAATACTTCTCGTAGGTAGTCGCGGTACCGGTAAAACAATGTTACTAAAAGTTGCCGAGAAAAGATTAACTGAGAAGTTCAAAACAGATAGAGTACTGCCTCTCGAAGTAAGTTTTAGCAGTAGTCCTTTTGTTGAGCCCAGATTATTCCGCCCTTGGATGTTAGCAAAAATAATGTTTCAGTTACAACGGAAGCTTTCTAAACTCGGACTGATTTCCTCTTCCACAAGCCTATTTAGAAGGTACACTGGTATTGATATTGATGATGATAATCTGGGTGAAAAAATTAATAAGTTTATTGTACTTTTAGAAAACTCATGGAAAGCCGGGAATGGATTTGTTGTCAATGATGAAGAAATAAGAACAATTCTCGGATCGAGTATTCAATATATAGATGCTTTAAATGAAACAGACTATTTCAAAGCATTAATAGAAGATTTATGTGAAGCATTTGATATTACTAGGATTAATGTTTTTTTTGATGAAGCAGCTCATAATTTTATGCCAAATCAACAGAGAGAGTTTTTTAGTTTATTTAGGGATCTAAGATTCTCTAAATTTTGCGGCATTGCTGCAGTTTATCCTGGATTAACTACATATGGAGCCACCTTTCAATCATTTCATGATGCAATCGTTGTTAAGGTTGATCGAAATATAGATTCTCCAGATTATGTAAATACTATGGAGGATATTGTTAAAGTAAGAGTAGATGAGAAAACATGGGGAATGTTAAAAAACAATGGTGAGAGCTTACATGCTTTAATCTATGCTTCTAGCGGAAATCCTCGATATTTATTGAAAAGCTTAACAGTTGCTACTGAAAATTTAACCAAGTTCCGAACAAGCAATGTCAGCGAAGTTATAAGAGATTTTTACAGAGCTGATATATGGAATGAACATACTAGATTAGCAAAAACCTATGCTGGTCATAAACCACTGATAGACTGGGGAAGAAATTTTATTGAGGGGACTGTTTTACCAGAAACCAAACAAAAGAACGATGATCGGGATGAGAAAAAGGAAAAAGTAAGGACAATTTATTTTGTTGTTCATAGAGAGGCACCCGCAGCAATATTGGCAGCCATTAGGATTCTTGAGTATTCAGGAATTGTTAGACTTCACTCAGAGGGAGTGAAAATGACTAGATCAGAACTTGGTGATCGATATGCTTTGAACTTGGGAATAATATTGGCTCAAGAGAGCAAACCAATCCCCAAAGCTACAGAGATTCGTCGAGGTTTAACTAATAAGAGATTCACAGAATTTGGATTTAATCATCCAACTTTTAAGGATTTAGCTGTTGACTGGTCGATAGATGCTGATATTGATATGAAATCAGCTCTAGAATCAATATTAACGAGGCCAATTGAGGATCTTGACATTTCAGAGTTTCTTTACCAAAAATTAAAAAATGATCTTGAAGTTAATACCATTGGGGAAGTACTAGTACTTACAGAAGATGACTTGATGAAGGTATTTAATATCGGAGTTAAACGTTCAAGAAAAATTATGAGTGTTGCGGTTAACGCGGCTTTAGAATATGTATCAGGATGATTTTAAAAACCTATAAGGATGTGGTTTTTAATATTATCTCTTCAAAAGTTTAAGTTTAAATTGATTTAAAGTCCTGATAGAGATTAAGAACTACGGCTAATTTCTAAATGAATTAGGTGCCATTTTTATGATTATGCAGAAATGGGTAAAAGGGACTGCAAGGACTTGTGAAAAGCTCATGGCATCTTCCATCGGCGTGGGAAGGCTGTCTTTATTTATCATCTTCGTGCTTAAAGAGATTCACGCAGCCCGGACAACAAAGTCTCGGAGCGGATTGTAAATAAACTGTTCGTATTAAAAGAGGGTAAATATTCCAGATAGCAGACTGTTTAGATGGGTATTAATTAGTTTTTGATTTATAAGTTTTCTTGGTTTGCCAAAACGCGAAATTAGGACGAAAGGCGGGAATTAGGGCGCTATTCCTGGTTAATTACAGTTGTATCATTAAAGCGGTTCTCCCCTTTACGGGTGGAGCCGCTTTTTTCTTCAATAGGGCGAATTTGTGGCTATATGTGTCTATAATAGGAACAAGAGAGAGGTATGAAGTTACTCAGCTAAAAAGGAGACTATCCGCATGAACCTGAACTATTACAACACGTTTATCACCGTTTCTTCGGATTGTCCTGTTATGGAGGGCACGATTCCGCAGGAAAGAGCAGGCAAGCCGACAAAGGCAGGCATTGAGTACGAGCTGGCAGCCAGGCAGCCTTATTTTTACACACAAGAGGAGCTTCTGTATCAGGTATACATCCGGCACAAGGAGATTCCCGAAGAAGAGCTGGAGCGGCAAGGTGCGGTGATTCGCGGCGCTTTTTTCGGTAAGTCTCAAGCCTGTCTCAGAGCGAGTATGCTGCCGAAGAAGTTCGGCTGGGGCATTCATTTTAATGCCGAAGGAAAGCTGGCCATGGTGCCAATGGAGTCGGAGCAGTACCGAAGTTATGTGGAAGGAGAGCATGAAGAGATAAAGGTTATCCCGGCAATGAGGAATGCGCGTCCTAAATAATCCCAGGAAATACTTAGGTAATCGTGTAACCGCTATCTTTTTTGGTTATAGGATATTGAAACAGTACATTCGCCTTGGTTATAGTGTAACTAAGAGATGTTTAACTCTGAAACAGAGGATGATGGACGTGAAGGTACTGGCAATTGCGCCGTATGAAGGTTTAAAAGAGATGATTCTCAGCCTGGCGGAAGGCCAGGATATGGAGCTGAGAGTAGAAACCGGGGATTTGCAGCAGGGGTTAAAATATGCCGAGGAAGCAGCGCGTAACGGGACGGATATTATTATCAGCCGCGGCGGAACGGCCAAGCTGATCCAGTCCAGGGTCGCCATCCCTGTCATTGAGATTGAAGTATCCGGCTATGATATGCTGAGGGTATTGACGCTTGCCAAAGGATATCCCGGCAAGGTGGCCATTGTCGGCTTCGCCCAGGTGGTCGCCGGTGCTGCGGCAGTGTGTGAGGTGCTGGATATGAAGATTTCCTCGTACACGGTCCAGAATGAATCGGGTGTAGGCCAGGTGCTGCAGGAGCTTCGGGAGCAGGGCTATCAGATTATCGTCGGGGACGTCATTACCGTCAAGGAAGCGGAAAAGCTGGGTTTGATCGGTTTTCTGCTGACCTCGGGCAAAGAGAGCGTGCTGCGTTCATTCCAGCAGGCGCGGAAGTGGCATGCGCTGTTTGATGCGTTCAAACGGGACTACGGCATGGCCTACCAGGTGCTTCAGGCAGAGCAGGCGGGGGTGGCCGTTTATGACCACGAGCAGCGGCAGATGTTCAGCAATCCGTATTTTAGCCGGCAGGTCGCCTCTTTTTTGGATTCAGACAAAATAGGCAGTGTCGTCCAAGAAATCTTGATGAATGGTCCATTCCATACAATGCTGGAGCAGAAGGAGCAGATCTGGCGGGTCAGCGGTTATCCGCTGCCGGGTCCGGACGGGCCTTTGGCCGTATTGCGGGTTGCGGGCGGAAAAAGCCGGAATAAGATCAGGCTGCAGGGGGCTTCCCTAGTACCGGCTGAAGCCGGTTTGCGTGCTGCGCAGGTGGCCGGCAACATCGTCAGCCATAACAGCAGGATGAGGCATGCGCTGGACAAGGCGCGGAGCTATCGCGATCAGGAGCTTTCCGTCTGGATTTCCGGGGAGAAAGGCACAGGCAAGGAACTGCTGGCCCAATTCATCCATTTTGGCGGGGAAAGAGGACAGCGGCCGTTTCTGAAAATCGAATGTGGACTGGCTTCACAGGAACTGTGGGACGCGCTTCTGAAAGAGGAGCGGAATGAGGAACTGTTCGGCAGTCTTGCGCAGGGCACTGTGTTTTTGCGCGACATTGACGCCCTTGGCGAAGGTGAGCAGAAGAGATTGGCCAACCATCTGGACAAGCATGCGCCTGCTTTTCAATGGATTGCGTCCTCCAGGGAGGATATTCTGGAGCGGATCGAGAACGGCGGATTCAGCGCGGAGCTGTATTACAGGCTGGCGGAAGTCACGCTGCCCCTGCCCTCACTCAGGGAACGCAAGGAGGATATTGAAGGCCTGTCCCTGCTCTACATCAACGAATATAACGCCAAGTACGGCAAGCAGGTGGTTGGGCTTAGAGATGAGACGAGGGAGCAGCTCGAACGGTTTGAATGGCGCGGCAATATTCATCAGCTGCGGCAGGTGATCGAGGAAGCGGTGCTGCTTGCCAAAGGATTGTACATTGAGCAGGTGGAAATCAGCGGGGTGCTGTCCGCCAGACGGATGCAGCCCGAATACGGGAAACCGGACTTTGATCTCAGCGGAACGCTGGAGGAAATAGAGCAGCGGATTATACATCAGGTTTTGCTGGAGGAGGGCATGAATCAGGTGAAAACCGCCGAACGGCTGGGCATCAGCCGTACTACGCTGTGGCGGAAAATAAAGTGACTAGCTAAATACTACAACACGTTTCAAAATGAAACGTGTTGTTTTTAATTTGAACAATTTATCAAAACGTGTTGTTAAATTGAACATGCACGACTATAATCACATTTGAAAGCGCTTGTAATGGAAATAGTTCAATTATGAAACAGGTAAACTTGAATATAGGAGGCTTAATCATGAAATTCAAAGGCATTATTCCCGAGATGCTGACCCCTTTAACGGAAGAGCAGCAAGTGAATGAGCAGGTTGCCCTCCAGCTCACACAGCGGATGGTCGATGCGGGTGTTAACGGTGTGTTTGCCCTCGAAACAAACGAGGAGTTTCATCTGCTGGATGAGAAGGAGAGCTGAATAATGAATGATCCGGCCATTGCGGGCTCTTCCTGAAAAATGTAAGCGTTCTTATAACCTTTTTGGAGCATGAAGGGAGCTGTCATATGGAAAATTTAAGCGCAGGAACAATACTTTTCATATTGTCTGTAATTGCTGTCTATATTGTAATTACAACTATACTAACTTTTAAAATGCGTAGTAAATCCAGCTCTGAATTTAATAATGCAGCCAAATCATTACCAGCTATCGTGGTTGGGGTATTAATGATGTCTGAGTTCATTGGCACGAAGTCGACCATAGGTACAGCAGAGTCGGCATTTACACATGGTATCGCCTCTTCATGGTCGTTATTGGCAGGCTCTATCGGCTTTTTCATGTTTGCGTTCTTTCTGGTCAGCAGGTTCTACAACACCGGCCATTATACGATTTCTGGTATTGTGCGCGAAAAATTTGGCACATCCACCAAAATGGTCGTTTCTATAATCATGATCGTATCCCTATTGGTCGTGAATCTGGGCAATTATTTGAGCGGGGCAGCCGCGATTTCATCTATTCTGGGTATTCCGATTATGACCTGTGCCATTATTACGATGATCATCAGTACCATTTATTTTACCTTCGGCGGGATGAAGGGGGTAGCGTGGATCACATTGCTTCACTCGGCCTTCAAATACGCGGGAATTCTGCTTACGGCATTCATGGCACTATACCTGACAGGCGGCTTGAAGCCAATGCAGATGGCGCTTCCAGAACATTACTTTACATGGGACGGTACAATTGGTACGAGCAAAATCATTGCATGGATTATCGGCACGATGGGGGCGATCTTCTCCACACAGTTTATTATTCAAGCGATTACGTCTACCAAGGATGCCAAAGCGGCCAAACGGGCTACAATTTATGCGGGGTTGTTGTTCCTCCCGCTTGGATTAGCCGTAGCGATTATCGGTGTCTGTGCTCGTTATCTGTATCCAGATATTGATCCGATCTATGCATTCCCTGTATTTATGCAGCATATGAATCCGATTCTGAGCGCGATTGTTGCCACTTCATTGGTTGCTTCAATTTTTGTAGGCGTTTCCACGGTGGCGCTGTCTACGACAACGCTGCTGATGGATGACTTTGTTTTGCCGAAAATGCAGGAAGTGACGCCGGAAAAACGGATGAAGATGACGCGAATCATCGCGGTGATCGTAGGTATTATTCCGCTAATCGGTGTGGCATTTGCTCCTGAACTGCTCTCTCTTTCCTTCTTCACCCGTGCACTGCGCGCAGCGATCGCAGTGGTTGCAGGGATGGGCTTCTTCTTGCCGCTGTACAGCTCGAACCGCGGAGCAACGATTGGCCTCTCCCTATCAGCAATAGCGACAACCGTATGGTACTTGCTTGGTGACCCCTATGGCATTGACAACATGTATATCGCCGTGGTTACGCCAATGATTGTCATGTTTATTGATCGGTTCATTGGCAAGCCGCAGCAGAAGTCCAGCTCTCAACAGACAGATATCGTGTAAAAAATGAAATCGGGAGGAATTTCAACATGAGCAATCCACAGGAAACTGTACATCTTCATTATGAAGTTACACAGACAGCCGGGGAGAAATACCGTGAGGATGCCTTTATTCCTTCGGAGGCTGTACAGAATCATGCAGCCAATCTGCATGTGCTCGACAATGGTGACTTGTTATGTGTATGGTTCGCCGGTACCCAGGAGGGTATCCCTGATATTTCGATCTACCTGTCACGATTGAATAAAGGCACCGACAAGTGGACGAAGCCTGTAAAACTTTCGGATGATCCGACGCGTTCGGAGCAAAATCCGGTACTGTTCTCCGCGCCGGATGGCAAGCTGTGGCTGCTGTATACAGCCCAAAAGTCCGGCAATCAGGATACGGCTGTGATTCGTCTTAGGGTTTCTGAGGATCAGGGGTACACCTGGGGTGAAATCGATACGTTGTTCGATACGCCGGGAATCTTCATTCGACAGCCTATCACGGTTCTCGATAATGGAGACTGGCTGCTGCCCATCTGGTACTGTTACACGAATCCAGGTGAGAAGTGGACAGGAAACAAGGATGTTAGCGCCGTGAAAATTTCCTCGGATCAAGGTCGAACCTGGATAGAGGTCCCTGTGCCGGATAGCCTGGGCTGTGTTCACATGAATATTGAGAAATTGGATGACGGAAGGCTCATTGCTTTGTTCCGGAGCCGCTGGGCTGATCATATCTATCAAAGTGAGTCCAGTGACAATGGCCGTACCTGGAGCAGTCCGCGCCCGACTTCGCTGCCCAATAATAATTCATCCATTCAATTTACGAAGCTGTCGAATGGTCATCTGGCTCTCGTGTTCAATAATATCAGTGCTACGGAGTCCATGGAACGGCGTGCCTCGTTATACGATGAAATAGAAGATGAAGAAGAAGAATTGAGCGGTAATGCAGAAGCCGTGTCGTCAAATGATGAACGGCAAGCCTTTTGGGGAGCGCCGCGGGCGCCCATGACCATTGCCATCTCCAAGGATAATGGTGCTACCTGGACCGCTACTCGTAATATTGAAATCGGAGATGGATATGCGATGACGAATAATTCGAAAGATAAGTTGAACCGCGAATATTCGTACCCTTCCATTAAGCAGTCGGCAGACGGTAAAATCCACATTGCCTTTACGTACTTCCGGCAGGCGATTAAATATGTGGTTATTAGCGAACCGTTTGTGGAGCAAGATTGATGCATCTGCACATCCTAAGGAGGTGTGACCCTTGATCTTGGCTGTATTAGATCAAGCTGAGTTGTTCCGTCATCTACATCCTGGGTTTGACGAGGCCTTTGCTTTTATTCAGCAAAGCTCTACAAGGGATCTTATCCCAGGCAAATATAAGATAGATGGTGATCGGGTATTTGCAATGGTGCAAGAATATGTTACAAAGCCTGAGAGCGAGTGTGGCTGGGAAAGTCATCGTGAGTACATTGATATTCAATATTTAGTATTAGGGCAGGAGCAGATGAACAGTGCACCGTTGGATCGGCTTATCGACCAGTCCGATTATGTAACAGCCACAGATAAGATCAGCTACCGCTCCGCTTTGTCACCTTACAGCTCTCTGCAGGTGAGAGCGGGTCAGTTCACAGTCTTCTTTCCAGAGGACGGTCATCAGGCGTGTATTTGTTCAGGCACTTCCGAGGTTGTGAAGAAAATTGTAATTAAAGTAAAGGCATCTGCCCAATGTACATATCAGGCGAAGAATGGGGAGTGAAGCATCATGCTCTTGGAAGGGAAGGTAGCGATCGTTACAGGAGCGAGCAGAGGCATAGGCAGAGCGATCGCACTAACACTGGCGACTCATGGCGCTACACTAGTGTTGAACGGAACGCGTGAAGACTTGCTGACTGAGCTTGCAGGGGAAGTGAAATCTCTGGAACAGTCTTGTGCTGTATGTGCAGGAGATGTGTCGGATCAACAGATAGCTGGGGAACTGGTGCGTACCGCTGTGGGTCAATTTGGCCGGATCGACATTCTTGTCAATAATGCGGGAATCAACAGGCGAGCCTCAACGTTGGATATGGACTCTGTGGAGGATTGGCAGCGAGTACTGGACATTAATTTGAACGGCACGCTTTATATGTGTAGAGCGTCTCTGCCTTATATGATTGACAACAAGTACGGGAAAATCGTAAATGTAACCTCTACGACGGCTAAAACTCCACATAGGAATGCGGCTCCCTCTTACGGGGCCTCCAAGGCGGGTGTGAACTATTTGACTCAGCATTTGGCCTTGGAGATGGCGAAGCACAACATTTATGTAAACGCTGTTTGCCCAGGGCCAATCGATACTGATATGAGTCAGCAGTGGACAGCTGATTATAGGGAGAGTGTCATCAACCGAATACCGCTTGGGAAATTGGGAACGCCGCAAAATGTAGCTGATGCCGTCTTGTTCTTGTCTTCTTCAATGTCTGATTTTATTACAGGTGAATCTATTAATATTAATGGAGGAACCTATATGAATTGAAGTAACGTAAGAGGCGGAAACAGGACGTAGGGCTTAGAGATGAGGCGAGAGAGCAGGCGTTAGCCGCACCACGCTGTGGAGGAAAATAAAGTAACTAGCTAAACTGTACAACGTGTTTCATAATGAAACATGTTGTTTTTAATTTGAACAATTTATCAAAATGTGTTGTTAAATTGAACATGCAGGACTATAATCACATTTGAAAGCGCTTGTATCTAAAAATAGTTCAATTCTGAAACAGGTCCCACTTGAATATAGGAGGCTTAACCATGAAATTCAAAGGCATTATTCCCGCGATGCTGACCCCTTTGACGGAAGAGCAGCAAGTGAATGAGCAGGTAACCCGCCAGCTTACACGACGGATGATCGATGCGGGTGTTAACGGTGTGTTTGCCCTCGGAACGAACGGGGAGTTTCATCTGCTGGATGAGAAGGAAAAGCTGAAGCTGGCTCAAATCGTCGTGGATGAGACGAACGGCGCAGTTCCTGTCATCATGGGCAGCGGAGGAAACGCAACTGAGGACGTCATCGGTCTTTCGAAGAAAATGGAAGAGCTTGGCGCAGATGCCTTGTCTGTCATTACACCGTTTTTTATCGCTCCTTCACAGGAGGAATTATACGTTCATTTTGCTAAAATCGCCGAATCCACTTCGCTGCCGGTACTTATGTACAATATTCCTTCACGCACCGGTGTTCATTTGGAAGCGGATACGGTAGCGCGGCTTGCCAAAATCCCCAACATCGTTGCCATTAAAGACAGCAGCGGCAAGTTTGAAAATATTCAGCAATATATTCAGGCCACGCAAGGCGAAGATTTTTCCGTGCTGGCAGGCACTGATTCCCTGATTCTGCAGACGTTAAACGCCGGAGGAAGCGGGGCGGTGGCGGCTACGGCCAACATGCTGCCTGAGGTCGTCGTGTCCATTTACCAAAACTGGCTGAAGGGCGATCTTGAAGCAGCGCAGAAGGCGCAGGATCAGCTAAATCCGCTGCGCGATACGTTCAAACACGGTACCCTGCCGTCCGTCCTGAAGAAGGCGGTGGAGCTGTCTGGCATTCCTGTCGGCCCGCCGAAGCTGCCGGTCAGCGAGCTGTCCGGAGAGGCTCTGACAATTGTGCAGGAGATGGTGAACAGCTACAAGCTGAACGGGAAATAAAGCCGGAAGCGGCCACTAAGACAAATATTAGAGATAGACATTAGAGACAGATGACGGGAAGGAGAGTTAACGATGCAGGCATTGTATCAGTTTCAGACCGCGGCCAAAATCATCGCCGGCAGAGCTAGCCTTCACACTTTAGGCGAGCATTTGGACTCGGTGGCTGCCGGAATCCGCAGCGCTCTGGTTGTGGCGCAGCCCTTTACCCAAAGATCCGGCATCCTGGACGGCTTGCTGAAGCAGCTCACGGAGAAGGGAATTCAGGCGCAGGTGACGTTGAATATATTACCGGAGCCGACACTGGAAAACATTGAAGAGGTATATAGCAAGACATTGGGTGCAGCGGGCGCAAGCGTGGATGTCATTATCGGCATCGGCGGCGGCAGCGTGCTGGACGCAGCCAAAATACTGTCCGTGCTGGGCTCGAACGGAGGCTCCATTCGCGGCTTCCTTGGTACGAACCTGATCAAACAGGCGGGCATTCCAACAGTGCTCATCCCTACAACATCGGGAACCGGGGCCGAGGTGACACCAAATGCGATTGTTACGATTCCGGAGGAGGAACTGAAGATCGGTGTGGTCAGCCCTTATCTGCTGCCGCAGCTTGTCATCCTTGATCCGATGGTAACGCTCGGGCTGCCGCAGGCGGTAACAGCCGCCACCGGTATGGACGCTTTTACGCATTCACTTGAATCTTTTATTTCGAACAAGGCGAATCCGATCAGCGACATGTTCGCGCTTGAGTCGATCCGCCTGATATCTTCCAGCATTCTTGAAGCGTATCATAACGGCTCATCCGTCGAGGCAAGAGAGAATATGCTGCTTGGCTCAATGTACGGCGGCATGGCCTTGACGAGTGCCGGAACGGCCGCGGTGCATGCCCTGGCCTATCCGCTTGGCGGCAAATTCAAAATTGCGCACGGGGTGGCGAATTCCATGTTGCTGCCGCATGTAATGGAATTCAACATGGACGCGGCGGCTGCCCGCCTGACGGTTGCTGGCGCAGCGATGGGACTGGATGTGAACGGGCTGTCCGAGCAGGAAGCAGCGGAGGCCGTCATCCGGCGCATTGCCGAGTGGACACAGGAGCTGAACATCCCGCAAAATCTGCAGCAGTACGGCGTGTCCGAGGAAGATGTCGAAGAGCTGTCCCTCTCCGCCGCGAAGGTTACCCGGCTGCTGAACAACAATCCGAAGCCGGTCAGCGTGGAAGACATGAAAGTGATCTACCGCAAGCTGCTCCCGCAAAGCTCCTGAAGGTGACGGCATGAGAATAGCAGTCATTGCCGACGACCTGACAGGCGCCAGCGATTGCGGGGGACAGCTCGTCCATTACGGCCTGCAGGTGTCGGTTGTCCTGGGGCGGCGGGAGCCGAATCCGCTTCCTAACGAAGCGGTGATCCTGAATACGGACAGCAGGTCCCTGTCCGGGGAAGAAGCCTACCGGACGGTTCAGGAAGCATGCCGGCAAATCCGCAATGAACCCTTCGACGTGCTGTACAAAAAGATAGATTCCACCATGCGCGGCAACGTCGGGCAGGAGATCAACGCGGTATATGACATGTTTGCGCCGGATTTTGTCATCATTGCTCCGGCTTATATAGAGAACGGGCGGCAGGTGATCGACGGGATTCATTATGTGAACGGCATCAAACTGCATGAGACGGAAGCCGCGCATGATCCCAAAACACCGGTGAAGGAGTCACGGCTGGTCAAGCTGATCGGCGATCAGGCGCAGCGGAAGGTGGGGCATCTGTCCAGAACTGACCTGGAGCAGGGAGCGGAGCATATCGTGGCCCGAATGGCGGCGTTCAAGGAACAGCAGATTGCCTATATCGTTGCGGATTCCGAAACGGAAGACCATATGGAGGCGATCGTGAAGTATATCGCGCAGCTATCCTATTCAGTCATCTGGGCGGGCTCATCCGGACTGATCCGGTATCTGCCGCAGGCCTACGGCTTGTCCCGCGTTCACACCGAAGAGGCCCTGCCGAGAACAGAAAAGCCCGTCCTGCTGGTAGTCGGCAGCGTAAGTCCGGCCGGCCGCAGGCAGCTGGATCGGGTGCTCCGAGTAAGCGGGGTGACGGGCGTTGAAATGGACGCGGTGCAGATCATCAGCGGTGAAGCAGCCATGGAGGCGGAAATGGAGAGACTGCGGCGGCTGGCAGATGACGCCTTGAGCAAGAACAAGCATGTGGTGTTATTTTCGTCGGATAAAGTGGAGGAAACGAGAAAAGCCGGGCAGCGGTTCGGATACAACGCAGTGGAGATCAGCAACCGGATATCGAAGGCGCTGGGGAAATGCGCTGCAGAGCTGGTGCGCAGACACGGCCTGCAGCATTTGTTCCTGACCGGGGGAGACACGGCGCATCAGGTATTCCAAAGATTGAACCTGCATGAATTCCGGCTGCTGTCGGAGGTGGAGAACGGCATACCGCTCGGCAAGCTTTCCGGAGAACAAGATATTTTTGCAGTGACCAAGGCGGGCAACTTCGGCTCGGAAGCTGTAATGGAGAAAGCGGTGCTGAAACTGCAAGGAGGGGCATTATGAAACCAATTATCGGGATTACGATGGGCGATGCGGCGGGCGTCGGACCGGAGATTATCGTGAAGGCGTTAGGACATCGAGAAGTATATGAGCAGTGCCGGCCGATTGTGATCGGGGACGCCAAGATCATGAAAAGGGCCTTGAGCGTGACGGGCTCTGATCTGGTGCTTAACCCCGTGCATTCCATTCAGGAATGCCGGTTCGAACCTGGCACGATCGATTGTCTGGATCTGAACCTGCTGCCGGAGGATCTGCCCTTCGGCCAGCTTTCGGCGGCTGCGGGAGATGCGGCATTCCAGTTTCTGAAGCGGTCAGTCGAGCTGGCCAAGGACGGGCAAATTCAAGCGATCTGTACAGCTCCGTTGAATAAAGAAGCCTTGCATATGGGCGGCCACCGCTATCCGGGGCATACGGAGATTTTGGCGGATTTGACCGGAACAGAGGACTATTCCATGATGCTGTCTTCGCCCAAACTGAAGGTGATTCACCTGACGACGCATCAGGGGCTGATTGAAGCCATTCAATCCATTACGCCGGAACGGACGTATAAGGTGATCGCATTGGCTGATGAAACGCTCAAGCGCGCCGGATATGAGAACCCGCGCATCGCCGTTTGCGGCATTAACCCGCATGCGGGCGAGAAGGGGCTGTTCGGCAACGGCGAAGAGGAAGCGCAGCTGGTACCGGGCATCGAAAAAGCGCGGGCGGAAGGCATTAATGTGGAAGGCCCGCTGCCGGGAGATACGGTGTTTTTCCGGGCCGTGCGCGGCGATTTCGATATCGTGGTGGCATGTTACCATGACCAGGGTCATATTCCGATCAAGGTGCTGGGCCTGGAGGAAGGCGTGAACATTACGGTTGGCCTGAAAGGCGGTGTGATCCGCACCTCGGTGGACCACGGGACAGCGTTCGATATTGCCGGGCAGAACAAGGCGGATGAAGCAAGCCTGCTGGCCGCAATCCGTTCCGCTGCGGAGCTGGCGCCAAAGAGTGCTTAGGCTGGGAGAGAAAAGTTATACGGCTGGAAGAGAGTATAAGCTGGCATAGAGGCACATGGCGCAGAAGAGTTTATAGGTTGGAAAACTGAAGTAGCTACAGCCACAATCACATAGTTACATTCACGGGTAATGGGATCTTTGCGGATCTCATAACCCGTGAAATGAAGGGGGCAAGTCAGTATGAAAGTCGTATCTACATCGCCGTCGTTCGGCAAATATTCGGATGAACCGTTCCGATACCTGGACCAGCATGGCCTTGAACTGGTTCATCTGCCTGCTGATATCGGGGAAGAGGATTTTATCAGGGAGGCTGAGGGAGCAGTTGCGGCTATTGTTGCTTTTAATACCATAAACGGACCTGTGCTGGACCGGATTCCGAGCCTGAAAATTGTATGCAAGCACGGCGTAGGCGTCGATAACATCGACTTGGAAGCGGCCAAGGAGCGCAAGGTTTGGGTGACTAACGTTCCAAATGCAAATAAACATGCAGTTGCGGATTTTGCCTTCGGGCTGATGCTGGCGCTTGCAAGGCAGATTCCGGCTGCTGACAAGGGCACCAAGGCAGGCGAGTGGCCGAAAATTTTCGGTACGGATGTCTATGGCAAAACACTCGGCATCATTGGACTGGGCAGCATCGGTAAAGAGGTGGCGCGCAGGGCCAGCGGATTCGATATGAGTCTGTTTGCGTATGATCCGTACCCTGACCAAAAGTTTGCGGAGCAGTGGAATGTTCGTCTACTCGGGCTGGAAGAGCTGCTTCGCGAAAGTGACTTTATTACCCTGCACATGCCGCTCATCGAACAGACCCGCAATTTGATTGGCGCGGACCAATTCTCTCTTATGAAAGAAAGCGCCTTCCTGGTAAACGCATCAAGAGGCGGCATCGTTCATGAGGAGGCACTGTATCAAGCCTTGAAGGAAAAACAGATTGCAGGCGCCGCGCTGGACGTATTCGAGCATGAGCCGCTGACCGAGCACCCGCTTTTCGAGCTGCCGAATTTTATCGCTGCTCCGCATATCGCAGGGTATACGGATGGTGCGGTGAATACGCTCGGTATGACCTGTGTTCGCAATATTGTGGACGTCATCGTCCATGAGAAGGCACCGCAGCACGTGGTGAACGGGCTGTAATTATTTTTAACATTGTATCCCGACTTGGGAACAGGGAGGTTAGACAACATGCAAGCTAATGAACTGACAACCGCCACAGAGTCACAACCTGTCCGCAAAAAGTCAAAAGTTCGCTGGGTTATTGCCCTTCTGATGTGGGCGGCTATTGCCATCAACTATATTGACCGCACGGTGCTTTCGGCTGCCGCTCCATTTTTGACAGATGAATTCTCGTTAAGCGAAGCACAGATGGGCATTATCCTGTCCGGCTTCTTCTGGTCTTATGCGCTGCTGCAGATTCCGGCTGGTTGGTTTGCCGACCGTTTCGGCCAGAAGAAAACACTTGGCTTCGCCGTAATCTGGTGGTCACTGGCTACGGCGGTGACCGGACTGGCGACAGGCTTCAAGTCACTGCTCGGTTTCCGGGTCGCCCTGGGCGTCGGGGAAGCGGCGGCTTATCCGAGTAATGCGGGAATTGCGTCCAAATGGTTCCCGGACAAGGAAAGAGCGACCGTAGCGGGTATTTTTGACAGCGGTTCCAAGTTTGGCGGGGCTATTGCCATGCCGCTGATCGTCTGGCTGATTGCCATGTATGGCTGGAAAATGACCTTTGTCATTATTGGTGCACTCGGTGTAATCTGGGGCGTCATCTGGCTGCTCTATTTCAAAGAAACCCCAGAGGAGCACAAAGGAGTTAATGAAGCGGAGCTGCTGCACATCCGTGAGGGTCAGACCAAGAAAGAGGGCACTGACAGCAAGCAGCCGATGAAATGGTATCAATTGCTGAAGCACAGAAATATTTGGGCCATGTGTATCGGATTCTTCATGATCAACTATAACTCTTATTTCTTCATCACATGGCTTCCTACGTATCTGGTTAAGGAACGGGGGATGAACCTGATCGAAATGGGAATCATGGCCTCACTGCCGCTGTTGTGTGCGATGGTGGTCGAGGTGGCCGCCGGCTGGTTATCCGACCGTATTTATTCCAGCGGCAAGCTGTCGCTGACCGCAACACGTAAGCTCTTTCTGGTCATTGGCCTTCTGATGGCCGCCTGCATCGGTTTTGCCGCATTTGCACAATCTGCCGTTCTTGCCGTGGTGCTGCTGTGTATTGCCAAGTCCGGCACGACCGTGGCAGCTTCCCAGGTATGGGCGCTTCCGGGCGATGTGGCTCCGAAGAACATGACCTCCGTTGTAGCGGGGATGCAAAACTCCGTCTCCAACATGGGCGGTGTCGTTGGTCCCATCATTACCGGTTTCATCGTAGCCAGCACAGGCTCTTTCGTACCGGCATTGATTTTCTCCGCGGCACTGATCGTAATCGCGATCCTGAACTACCTGTTCCTGCTGAAAAAGGTAGAGCCGATTCAAGTGAATAACGCATAATTTGGAATATAGATCCAAGCTTAAAGCGCAGAAGGGGCAGCCCGCTGCGCTTTTCTTGTTCTACTGTTTTTTCTAAAAAATAGAAGATAGGCTCTGGCTTCCTGATGTCCATCGTACTATAATAAGCTAAACCGTTTATTTCCAGCAATGTAAGAGGCGGAAACGGGACCTAAACCACAGGGAAAGGATGCGTGTCTATGGAAAAGGACCAGACGGGTATGGTGCCAGGACAGCATTGGAAGGTGGGAGAGCCCGGGAATGGCCGGGAAAGCGACGTCATAACGGACAGCGATATGGAGACTGGGAAAGCGGACCGCGAGGAGGCCGGCGAGCGGCATGTCCGGGCTTTTTTCCAGGAGGAAAGGGAACTGCAGATCGGATTGAGGGATCTTTTGCCGAGGTATGTGGATATGAAGAGGTATACCTCACGGGAAACCAAGGAAAAACGCCGTGCCAAACGGTGAATAAATAGCAGAACAACAGCGAAGCAATCAACAAGCAGCGCTTTGATAAGCGTCTGCTTTAAGAGCGGGGATGTCCAGGCATCTTCGCTCTTTTTTTCAGATGTTCCATGGTGGAGATGCCTTTTTTGCCACCCTCATGTTCAGGTGCCCGGATTATAAAACAAATTTTAATACATATGCATTAACAGGGTGGAACTTTTTACACATAAAAAGATAGGAGGAGCGAGCATGCAGAAACCATGGCTGCATCAGGAAAGTACATATGAGGTGCAGCAGCAGGCCGCCTTGAAGAGGTACGAGGCTAGAAGCGGAGAGCGGAAGAAGACTGCCATGCGTATGCAGGAGGGCAACCCCGTGGAGGCTGCCTCACCGGACAGGATCGCTGTTCGGGAGGCCACCATAGATCCGCGGGACGGACTAGGGCTGGAGCGGGTCATCGGCAATGACGATCTGTTCCCGGTGTCTTACCTTGAGGCGGGCCTGCAGGGGGCTAAATCCGTCTGCAGGATTGAGGTCAGGGATCATATCGGCAGAGTGACCGGTTACGGTACAGGCTTCCTGGTGTCTCCATCGCTACTGCTTACCAATAACCATGTGCTATCCCATGAGGATGAAGCGCTGTACAGTGTGGCACAGTTCAACTATGAGCTGGATTTGCATTTCAAGGAGCGCCAGATGAAGAGCTTCAATTTTGCCCCCAAGCAGCTGTTTCTGACCGATCCGGAGCTGGATTTCACCTTGGTCGCAGTGGATGAGGAAGCGTCGGATGGAACGCCGCTGAACGGTTTCGGATATTTAGAGCTGTACAGCGAGCCCGGTAAAATCCTGGAGGGCGAATATGTATCCATCATCCAGCATCCGCAGGGGGCGCCGAAGATGGTGGCCATCCGCGAAAACCGCGTGACCGACATGCTGGAGCATTTTATCCATTACTCCACGGATACGCAGGCCGGCTCGTCTGGATCGCCTGTCTTCAATGACCAATGGATAGTGGCCGCCCTGCACCATGCGGGAGTGCCTGATCCGAATGACAGCTCCGTGTTCATCGCGAATGAAGGAGTGCGCATCAGCAGCATTTTGCAGAGGATTGAGCAAAAGAGAGCGGAGTTGAATGCGGAGCAGCGGCAGCTTGTGGATCAGGTAATACACCATTTGGACATATCCGGGCAGTCTGCCGAAACGGTTGAGGAGCTTGATCTGGAGTGGTATGAGCATTCCACAGGTTATGATCCCGAGTTTCTGGGCTCGAATTACAAGGTGCCTCATCCGGTCCTGCGCAGTGATCTGGAGGAGGACGTTGCTCCGCTGATCGATGGCGGGCGAGTTCTGAACTACACTCACTTCTCGATCGTGATGAGCCAATCGCGGCAGCTTGCATTTTATACAGCTGTTAATATCGATGGCAGCCAGCTGAGGGAGATCGGCCGCAGCGACCGCTGGCTGTTCGACCCCCGAATGGACCGGAAACATCAGTGCGGGCCTCCAGTATACGAGCATCCGGACATCGACCGCGGACATCTGGTGCGCAGACGTGATCCGGTCTGGGGCGAACGTGCTGCCGAGGCGAATGAGGACACCTTCCATTTTACCAATGCCGCCCCGCAGCATAAGAAGCTGAACCAGCAGATCTGGCTTGGTCTGGAGGATTATATTCTGCGGAATACAGACGAGCATAATCTCAAGGTGAGCGTATTTACCGGTCCGGTGTTCCGGGAGGATGACATCGAATACCGTGGAGTGCGGATTCCGGCGGAATTCTGGAAGGTGGCCGTAATGGTGAAGACGGATGGCAAGCTGTCCGCCACCGCCTATCTGCTCAGCCAAAAAAGCTTCATTGACGATCTGGAGTTTGCCTTCGGCGAATACAAAACGTATCAGGTACCGATCCAGCAGATTGAAAAGTTGACCGGACTCGGCTTCGGGGAGCTGAAGCAGCATGACCCGCTGTATGGGCAGGAGGCCTTGATCCAACGGGTGATTAACGGGCCGGGTGACATTGTGCTGTAAAAGGATATGGAGACCGCTTCTATGAAGAAGCCGGTCTCTTTTATGGTTATAGAATTTCTAAGTTTTCAGCGGGGCTGAACAATTCTATAACCTCAAGAAAAACTTCCGCTAAACGCGGTCTGGCTTCTTTGAATGTACATCGATAGATGTTTTTCTTATATGTAATTTATAACATAAAAAAGATTAAAATTTGGAAGAAACCTCTTGATGAAAACGTTAACATTGGTTAGAATGATGTTACATCCTGGTAAAAGCCTACGGTATTTAAAAATTTATGGGAGAGGAGGCAGTAGGAGCAGCTTTTATAGTAACTATCTTTTTTGCTTGTTTTTCACTAATCTAAAATGGTAGGAGGATTAGCACATGGGGAATATGAAGACGTTTGGCTTTGGCAAGTCTGCTTTTCTGGCTGTTCTGTCTTTGGGTTTATCCGCTTATCTCCTGGCACCTGTCTCTACCGCAGAAGAAGCTTCCGTGGCAAAGGATACCTATCAGGAAGCCTTTGCCGGCACGCTGGCTGCAGGTGATCTGTATGTCGCGCCTAACGGTAAAGCATCAAATCCCGGCACGCTCGCCAGCCCCACAACCTTGGAAAACGCAATCACGCTTGTTCAGCCGGGGAACACGATTTATCTTCGCGGGGGGAATTATGCTTATTCATCCACGGTGACGATTGAACGGGATAACAGCGGGACGAGCAGTTCACGCAAAAACCTCGTCGCTTACAATGGTGAGAAACCTGTCTTTGATTTCTCCGCGCAAGAATTTAATTCAGCTAACAGAGGATTACAGTTATTTGGAAGTTACTGGTATGTGAACGGCATTGAAGTGAAAAATGCGGGAGACAATGGCATCTTTATTGCCGGCAACTATAACCGGATTGAGAACGTGGAAACCCATCATAACCGCGATACCGGCCTGCAGATTAGCCGTTATGCATCCACGGCGGGTTTTGATGAATGGCCGAAGTACAACGAGATCATTAACTCCTATTCCCATGATAACTATGATCCAGATAACGGCGAGGACGCCGACGGATTCGCGGCGAAGCTGACCGTGGGTCCTGGCAATGTGTTCAACGGCTGTGTGGCTGCGTACAATGTGGACGATGGCTGGGATTTGTATAGCAAATCGGAGACCGGAGCCATCGGCCAAGTCACCATCCTGAACAGTGTAGCCCATCATAATGGACAAACCTCGGACGGTACTTCCACTACGGATAGTGACGGCAATGGCTTCAAGCTGGGCGGGGACAAGATCGCAGTCAATCACATCGTGAAGAACAGCATCGCTTTCCAGAACAAGAAGCATGGCTTCACATACAACAGCAATCCGGGCAGCATCACGATGACAAACAACACCTCCTGGGACAACGGGGGCAGCAACTTTGCCTTTGATAAAGGCACCCATATCTTCACCAACAATCTGTCATTCGACGGCGGAGCCAGCGACAAGACCAGCGGAACGGATACGGACGGCTCCAATGTGTGGTGGAAAAACAAAAAAAGCACAAACGCCAAGGGTCTGACTGCCAGCGCCGCCGATTTTGTAAGCATGGACCCGCAGCAAATCACACGCAACAGCAATGGCTCATTTAGTCTGGGCAATTTCCTGAAGCTGGCTTCAGGCAGCGACCTGATCGGCGCGGGGACTCCCGCAGGCACGAATATTGGAGCACGATAACGCGATAAGCAGAACGATGAGCTTAGTCTGGGACGAGCAGGATTGTGGCAGTAAAAAATAAAAAAAGGTATGGAGAGGTTCTATTCTGTATGGGTGAATTGAATATTTGGCTATGCTGAAAAAGGACCTTCACTGCAGGGAAGGTCCTTTAGGTTTTTATTTTTTCTTGGCAGGGGCCCATTTGAAGCCGCAGTTCATGCAGCCGTTTATTATTTCATTTCTGCCTATAAACCCGACCAGGATGCTTACGGGTAATGATAGGCTTATTGAAATCCAGCATAGAATACCAATAATAGCTACCCAAGTCTCTGAACTATTGCTGTTGGAATCGTTAGTCACGGCACTATCAGCAATATTAACGGGAGTTAAGATGGCTGCATAGGCTATTAGAAACACGCCACCAATAATTATAAGTATAGGAAGCAACGCCATCCAACCAAGTGTTATGAACATTTTCGCAAAACTATAGCCTTTTTTATTGGCTACTACCTGAGTTGACTTGCATTTCCTACAGGTCACTGTGCCAGCACTGCCTGATGTGTTCATTGCGCTGCCCATTCTCTCAGCCTGAGTCGCCGCTGTTCTATGTACTTGAGGGTTAGCTGCCCGGGATTGTCTTCCAGGCGTTCTGCTTGCTTGAGCTGTTGTAGATCTTTTTGCCTGATTACTGGTCGTACTAGTATTACGTTGCACTTCTTTAGACTCCCTCCGCATGATCATTTTTGGGTATATGGAACTATTCGGCAAGGTTTGCCAAAAACCTCTTTTGCAGAACGGCGAGGGATATTCGTTTTGTTGAAAATGAACAGAATAAGTCTTGCTACATAAAAAAAGGACCTTGCCGATTGGAAAGGACCTTATTGATTGTTTTCGTGTACAGTTTTTGCGTTTTTTTTATGAGAAAATATGACTTTTATGCGTATCTTAATGCTATAATGATAGATGTACAACACACCTTGAGTGGGCGCACCCTCCGAAAGGAGGTGATGCGTATGAACATTTCGTTCGGTGAAGTTTTAACCTTCGGGATCTTCCTGCTAGCGTTACTCACTTACATCGATAAACGAAAGTGACCCTACTCTAGGTTGGCACCAGTGAGGGTCACTTCTTATCAAGTAGCACCAATTTGGAGGGTTACCCCACTCAAGCTGTTGTACTGGGGACCGGCGGCCACCGGTCCTTATTTCTATCTTTACTTTACCATACCCCTTTTTATACCTCAAGCTTAGGTCTATTAATTATTTCATCGAAACTACCGGATTATGGCACAAAGGAAATAAAGCAAATTTGTATGTTACAATAGCGATAAAATAAGTCAGCAGCGGATGGTCGATATCAATGAAAGAAACTTCAATACTATCTTTTATAAAACAACACTATGTTAAGGCAGGAGAGGAACTCCAGCCAGGTCAGCAGCTATCCGGTTATTTTGAATTGGATATTATGAAAATCTCTGCCAGAACCTACAAGCGATCGGCCATGCTTAGTGGAGTTATTTCGGATGAAGGATTTTATGAACCAGCACATCCCGCGCTGGATTGGCTGCTCTCCATTTTTCATAGTACCCAAGTCAAAAAATCCGAACAAGATTTATATAGAGCTAATCCGGCAATAAATCAGGAAACGATTCATAACTGGTTTCAAAAAGGGTTTATTTACCGCAAGAGCGAGTACGGCCAAGATGGCAGAACGATGAAGCGTTCTGCATATGTCATAGGTTATGCTCTTAGTTTGTTACATAAACAGAGAAGGGAAGCAGAGCAGACGGAAATGTCCGGGCAGCTCAATTACTTGTGTGCCGAGGCCAGACGTCTTTATGATGAGCTTCCTTGTGCTCTGATTCTATCGAAACAGCAACGATTAGCAATAGAGAAGCTGACACAATATATGGAAGTTTTGATCGAGGCCCTTCATGAAGCATGTCATCTCATATCCCTTGAACCAGTCTCGCAAAAAATAGATATAAACTGGAGAAGCAGCAAACAGATCAGATATATACAGTTTCTGCTGGCATTATGCAGCATCCGCATGAAAACCGGACAGTTTGACTGGAAGGAGATCGGGGCGGCTTATTTTGGACAGATTGGCGGCTCGAAGGTGTTTGACAAAGATAAAAAGGACTTTCTTGACAAGCTGGAGAGGGGAGTGGATATCCCGCTTTCTTATCTCGGACTTGTCAGCACCGGAGCAATAACACCCATTTATTTTGCGGGTGCATTGCAAGCAGGGGACTTGAATTATCCGCAAGGATATCTGCATGCTACAACGGATCTGGCCGTATATGAGCTGGAGATGGCGACCTCATGCAAACATATGTGGCTGGTAGAAAACAGGGCCTTGCTTACGCGGATGTGCTCTGATCCGGAATTTCTTTTTGAGAGTGAAAGTCTGGTCATCGGACTGGATGGGCAGCTGCGCAGCAGTCATCGCAAGCTTGTTCATGATATTTTGCAGCATTCCCCATCCATAGAACAGGTGCTGGTTTGGTGCGACACGGATCAGGCAGGTCTGCATATTGCTTCGTCAGTACGGAAAATCCTCGATCATTTTCCTCTGCAATCGGTAAAATGGATTTTGACTCCCCCGGAAACCCGGCAGGCCCGGATTTTCAACTCGTGGGTAGATTATGAATCTCAATTACAAGCAACGATTGAAAACAATAGACCAACTGAGCAGGAGGAATTTTTGGGAGGAAGAGAACTTTGGACAACCTGGATAAAAAGCTGATTTCCATATTTGAATCCGATGCTGATGCGCCTTTGGTCAGAGAGTCTCTGCGTGATTTGATCAAATTGTCGGGCGTGCTCAATGAATTGCGGGAATATTTTGAAGAGCCGATCAAGGTGCTTCATATCCTGCAGCTGCTGAATTTGATTCACGAAGAAGCTCTCGGGCTGGAGCAGCCGCTTGAAGATGCCAATGCCCTTTATTACCGTTACCGTAACAGGTATGGCACAGAGCCGCCTTTGTCGGTCGAACGGCTGCTTTATATTCTCGAAAAATACAATTGGGTGATCCGTACCAAGCGGCGCATTTTAATGATGGATGTCGGCAAACGTTTAATGGATGTGCTGATCCGGCTCGCCAATGATTCTCTTGCCTATTACATGCGTGATGAAATCGCCCGGTCCTTGTTTCAGGCGGCAAGGGATGCCGATTTGAGCGAAGCCTACGATGATAAAGGAATTTCCGGCGGCAATCGTCTGGCGAGTATGGTGAGAAATGTGGAGGAGGCTGTTGAAAAGCTGCAGGAGCGTCAGCTCGAATTTTTGGCGGACAGACATGCACTTCCGCAGGTGAAAATCATTGTAGAGTTGATGAGACAACTGGACCAGCGCCTTAATGAACGAATGGATAAGCTGAAAACCTTTGAAGAAGGCATGAAATGGAGCAGTCTCTTTAAAAAGGGAACGGATATTATGCTGCAAGGCACACAGATCAGTTTGTCCACCCTGCAAAAAATATTGAAATTTGCTCATATCCAGCAGACGGAGATTGGTGTGCAAATCGATCCTGTCTCTTTCAAGCGTTATGTCATGGACTCTTTTTATAAAAAGCCGGACTCGACCATGCCGAATGGAGTTGAGATTCTGAGTTTTATGGAGCAGGACCGGGATGAGGGGGAGCGTCTTGACGGTCTGTGGGTGCCAGTCAAGTTTGCTTCCCCCATCCCGGAAGCGCAGTTGATGAGTACCATAGATTACCTGGAGCATTACACGCCAGCTGTAGGTCCCATTGAATCCTATCCGGAAGAAGAGTTTGCGGCTGCGGCGGAATTAACGGAAAGCGAACTGGCTGACCAAATGGAAGAAGCAGCCTGGAATATAACAAGAACGATGATTCGCACCGAGGATGTGGAAAGGGTGCTGGTGGAGCATAAGCAGATCGGAATCGAACCTCTGGTATTGGAAGCCGGATCTGAACAATGGGCGGATGCAGTTAACGCTTTGTTAGCTGTGTCAGCAATCGTGTCGAACCGGCAGGCGGAAATGACGCAGGAAACAGAAAAGATTGGGCAAGAAGCCTCATCAGATCAGCGAAAGGAGTGGGAGTGGATTGACGAAGCAGACGGACGATATATCATCCGCAGCAATGGAGACGGAAATGGAAAAGAATAACGATATTTATGTTGATAATTACCGCCCTTTATCCGTGATGGCTCATCTGAATACGGTCCTGACACCGGATGAAGAGCACGCTTTTATGCAGATCATGTTTTCCTCATCTGCTACTGTGCGAAGCGACAATTTCGGATTGTCCAGACGGGAGGTCATGCGGCTTTTGAAGCTGAAGCCTGAAGAAACTCAGGCGTTTCACCAGTTTATAGAACGAATTAACCAATCCGTGGCACGTTATTTTCAATTGGTATACGACAAGCGGCGTGATCAGACCGTGCTTCTGATGCGTGTTCCGGCCCAGCAGGCTAAGGAAATGCTGTCTGCGGAGAGCCTGGCGATGCTGATGTTTATTTTTTACCACCAGGACGTACTGCAAAATGAGTTTACGCTGTTCACCCAGCTGGTTGAAGCGTTTGGGCATGAAACGCTTGATATCAGGCGGAAAATGCAGGCTGCTCTGGGTGCGTTGCTCAAGATCGGTGCCATTGCCAGATTCAGCGGAGAGACCGACGAAGAGGCTTATGAGCTGACAGCCATTGGGAGCAGAATGTTCAGCAACTCGTATCTGAAACGGTTCACGGAGTTTAGCCAGTCGCAGCAGCTGCATATGGATGAAGTGCTTAAATTTTTCAAGAGATACAACATGGGGGCGGAAAACGAAGAATGATTCCTTGGGAGATGAAGATTTCGGGGATACGCGACTATCCGGCAACCGTCCTGGACTTATCAGGCATCATGGAACATATTCTGATCACGGGTCCTAACGGGTCGGGAAAATCGACGTTGACCTTTTGCATGGGAGCGGTGCTCGGTTCGGCGAAGGTCGAGCTGGAGGGGCTGCGTTCCAAAAATATTGGAAGTGATGAAGTATGGCATGCGCAGATTCACCTCGTTTTCGCCAACATTGGAGAGAAGCCGATGGATGCCGCACGTTATGTGCAGTTCTCTCTTCATATGGAGCAGAAGCCCGGGGAACCGCTGAAAAGGCAGTACTGGATTCGGGAAGGGGAAGAGATTGGAGCATGGGAGCGGGAGACCCGCTACACTACCGGGGATGGCGTGAACCATTTGCGGGAGTACCGTTATCAGCTGCAGCATAAATATGTTGTGGATCCGGATGCCTTTTATCTGATCTGGTATCAGCAGGATGTAAACCAGTTTGCCACAATGAGGCCAGAGGAACGGTTTCGCATTTTTAGTGAGATGACTCGGATTGACAATATGCAGCGAACCTGGGAATCGGCCAAAGAAAGATTGAAGGAAGCCGAAAGAGCGCGCCAGGAAGCGGAAAACAACCAGCTGCAGCATAAATTCGACCTTGAGCGCTGGCAGAAGGAGCGGGACCGTCTTTTAACACGCAACCAAAACCGGCTGGATAATCTGCGTCTCTTTGTGCGCACCTCCGCAATGCTTGCAGATCGTTATAAAGGGCAGCAGCAGGAGCTTTCAGGTCAACTGGAGCAGCTTGAAATCGAGGTTGACGAAACGAATGAGCGTAAATCAAGTTTGGCTCTGGACCGCGAAAGGCTGGAGGAAGAACGGACCGCACGTCAGAATCAAAAGCAGGCGCTGGAACTGAAGCTTGAGGCTGCCGAACTGCAAATAATAGGACTGCGCAAGGACATAGAAGTGCGGGAGAAGGAGCAGGCTGAGCTGGTTGAGCGTCTGCAGACGCTTGCAGATCAGATTAGAAGCATCCCTTTTGGCCAAGAGGATGTAGTTGAACAGCTTGAGCGTTCATCCCAAATGCTTGAACAAAGACGAACTGAAGTAATGATGAAACGTGAAGAGCTTGAACTTTTACAAGAACAGCTCGACGCTCAGCAGGAGACCATTTCTCATTTGCATGTCCGGATCGATCAGGATCGGGAAGAGGAAAAAAGGTTCAGTGAGGTTTTGCAGGAATACAGGGACAGTGCACATGTTCAGCAGCAATTGGAGCTTCTGGATTCGCGTTATGTTCAATTGCAGGATCAAATCCGCCAAGCCAACCGTCAATTGGAGCAATTAACGGAGGAGGAGGGCTCTTTAAAGTCTGACCGTATCCTGTCCAGGCGGCAGGAGCAGTCTGTAAAGCTGTTCAGACGAATGGGAATTCAGGCGTACACCATGCAGCAGCTGCTGGAAATGGACGGCCGTGCTTCATTGGAGCAGGAATTTGCGCTGGAGGCGGTAAAGTATACCGTTTTTGTTGAAAGCAGAAGCTTCAACCCGCCCAATGATTTGATTCATGTCGAGTTGCCGTCCATTGTTCCCGAGCGTTCCATGGAGCGCCTGGCTGACCTTCAAGTACAGGTTAGGGAAAACCTGAGCGATGACATGTATGCTGCTGCGCTGAAAGTGATGTGGTGGCTGCATGAGCTGCTGCTTGGGGTGCGTGGTATCCAGCTGAGAGATGGAATCCTGCTTGAAACGGGCGCGCGGCGTGGACCGCAGGAGGAACGTCAGTGGCTGCTGCATACGAAAGGCATGCAAATCCGGCTGCAAAGACTGCAGGAGGAAAAGAAGAAATTACAGGATCAGCTAAATGCTCATACGTCAGAATGGGAGCTGGTGAATCAGCGGCTGGCTCTGTATCGGTCCGCGCTGCCACGTGTACAACAGGCGGAGGTTTTCTTCGCAGACAGCGCCGAGCGGGAGCTGCGGATCAGGCAGCTTGCCCAGTATACGGCCGAGCGGGAACAGAAAAAGAATTTGCGATATGAACTGGATCAGGAGATCTCCGTTAAGCGTGAACAGATCGCAGAGCTTGCCCAGGAATGCAGACAGCTTGAGAAATATCTCGACATTTACAAGCAGTATGAGCATGAGCGTGAACAGGTTGAACGGCTGCAGCTTCTGGAGCATGAGCTGAAGGAGCTGTATGATAAGCGAACCAGGCTGGAGCTCGAAATTCGGGAGCTGGGCAACTCTATATCTGGTCTGGAAACCTCCATTGAAAGTACCAAGCGAAGACTGCGGGACAAACGCAGCTCCTGGGAAGATGCCGAGGCTGAACTGGAGCAAATCCGTCGCCAGCAGAGCAGGCTCACCGAAGAGCGTGAAGCGATCGAATTGAATCAGGCGCGGATTGACGTGGAGCTGAAGCAGTGGCACGAAAAGCTGGTATTTATGTGGGAGGAAGCCGAGGCGGTCCTTTCAGAGACCCATGATGCGGAAGCAGCCGGTCTCGTTAACGTCGCTATCCCTCAGACAGAGGCTGTACTGATGGGGGAGCGCGAAAGGGCAAGGGTCCATTTACAAAACGCCTGTAATGAGACGGTGAACGAATATGCCATCGATAATTATGAAAGAACCAAAGAGGCCTATGATCGTGGGGCTGAAGAAGTGCAAAACGCCAAGCTGCTGATGGAGCAATTGGAAGAACAGCTGCAGGAACTGGAGGACAAGCTGTTCAATACCATTCGTAATGAGGTGCACCGGGTCAATACCAAGTTTGTGATGTACATGGACAAATTCGGTTTTGACGGAGAGGTATCGTGGCAGCATCAGGAAGGCAAACATGGCGAGCTGAGATATTTTCTCTATGTGCGTGCGCGCAAGCAGGGGCATCGGGGAGATATGGAGGAAGTCAGCCTAAAGGGAAGAGGCAACAAGGTAGGGAAAGGAGTTTCCGGCGGGGAAGAATCGCTCAGTTCACTGCTGTTTGCGCTTGCTCTATTAAAAACAATAGAATCCAACCCGGGGTATATCATACTCGATGAGTTTGATAGTGCGCTGGATGAAAGCCGTAAAGCGAAAGTGTTTGAACTGTATGAACAGGAGCTGGCTCGGAAAATGATTATTTTGTCCCCGAAATCGCAAAATAACGTTTATTTGGAGCATTTCAGCAAAGCTTTCGTAGTTTACCATGATCCAACGATCCCGCAAAGCCAAGTCATCCGGATTCGAAAGAGTGGTCATGCCTGAGTTTGCGGCAGCTCATTCAGGAAGCCTTGCAATAATGTACTTGGTTTGGGCTCGGTACAACGACGCGAATTAAACTGCTTTTTGGAAACATCTTTCCAAACCCGTTATAATAAAAAGGCAAGCCTAGCTTAAAGTCTTATGGAATAGGGAAGTTACGTGTATTGAATATCTCACAATTAGAGGAGAGTGTGACGGATGTATACGACTGTCAATGGATTTCTGAACGATTGGAAGCAGGAAGCCGAGCTTACGCTGCAGGTGCTGGACAAGCTGACGGACGATTCGCTGAGTCAGGCAGTGTCGGACGCTCAGCAGCGTACGATTGGCCAAATTGCATGGCATATCGTGCAGAGTGTGCCCTTTTTTGTGAATCAGATTGGGCTTCAGCAGGAAATCCCAGCTCCAGAGGAAGGTTCAGCATCCGCCATCGCACAAGCGTACCGCCGCGCCAGCGAGGCGGTAGTAGCAGAATTGAGCGCAAATTGGGCGGATAAGGACGAAAAGTTGCCTGAGCCGATCAAGCTGTTCGGAGTATATGATATGACCGTTGGCGATGTGTTAGTTCAGCTCGTCCGCCATCAGATTCACCATCGTGGTCAAATTACGATATTGATGCGTCAGGCGGGATTGGCGGCACCGGGTGTGTACGGGCCGAACGAGGAAGAAACGGCTGCCATGAGGGCGGCGCAAGCCAACTCGTAGTGTTGGTAGAAGTAAAAAAATCCTGCTGCTCCTAGTGAAGCGGCGGGATTTTTTTGTGTGTTTGCAGTTTTTGCGTGGTTAAAACTAAAAAATTATGACGTTTTTACGATCTTTGATGTTATAATGATAGATGTACAACACACCTTGAGTGGGTGCATCCTCCGAAAGGAGGTGATGCGAATGAACATTTCGTTTGGTGAAGTGCTAACCTTCGGGATTCTCCTGATTGCGTTACTTACTTACCTTGATAAACGGAAATGACCCGCTCACAGGTTGGCACCGTGCGGGTCAAATCTTCCATAGCAACAATTGGAGGGTTACCCCACTCAAGTGGTTGTGCTGGGGACCGACTGCCATCGGTCCTTATTTCTATCATTACTTTACCACAATGGTTTTTATACCTCAAGGCCATAACGTTTTATTGAAGCTTGTACAGGAGATCTTCGCAATCCACAAGTGATGGATAATTTCTATTTTGACTTGGTTGCGGAAATTTTTGTGTACATAATGAACTTTAATAACCTCTGCGATCTCTTATCTATGAAAAGGGGTGGGAGCTTGAATGTAAGCCGTCTTGTTAAACAAGCCCAAAAAGGCAACAAGGAAGCTTTATTACAACTAATTCTAGCTGATAAGGACGCTTATTATCGTCTTGCCTACAGCTACATGAAAAATGAGCATGATGCTATGGATGCCATGGAGGATATGATTGTTACGGTTTATGAAAAGCTGGATCAGTTGCAAAAAGGCGAAGCCTTTTACAGCTGGAGCAAAACCATTCTCGTCAATCGTTGCAAAACAATACTCCGCAACAAGGAGCGATTTCATCTACTGGGACACGACCAGGAACCAGCGCTTGCTGTATTAACTGACGATAATCCATACCGCTATACGGAGTCTGAGATGGATATACAGGTACTGCTCTCTCATCTTAATGCCAGGCAGCGGGAAGCCATCGAGCTTCGTTTTGTACATGATCTGGCGTATCAGACGATTGCGGACATGACCGGTGCACCTATTGGCACCATCAAATCAAGAGTTTCAAAAGGTATACAAAAACTGAAAGCCATGATCGGAGGTGATCGTTATGAAAACGATCGAGGAGAGATTACAGGAGCACAAACAGACCATGAGTACCGTAAAGGCACCGTCAGATCTTGAGGGCAGACTGCGAAGTGCACTTGAGAATGTTCCCGCTAAGACAAGAAAAAAGAATAGAGCAGTGACATGGATTGCATCGTCAGCCGCAGCTCTCCTTCTGATTGGCGGAGTTTATCAATATCCTGCATTTGCTTATTACGGAGGTAAGTTATTTAATACAGCTGAGCTGAGCTCTCTAAGCTTTGCCGAGTTGGCAGAGCAAGGATACGGGCAAACCGTCAACCAAAGCAAAACGCTTGATGACGGCACGGTCATTACCATTAACGGTGTTATTGCAGACGATAACGGATTGCTCATGTATTACACGATTGATCGACCCGCAGGTTCCATCTTTGATGACAATGGTTCATACCGTTATAACGTAAATAGTATACAAGGTTTTTTGACGGATTCAGCTCCAAAAGGAGGTAGTGCCAGTTATAGGGATAAGACCTATTACGAGGGAGTATATAAATTCGGACCAGTTAGTCCATTCTCCAGAACATTAACCGTTACATTCAGCGAGCGGCTGGATAATGGGGAACGGGCATTATATCCCATCTCCTTCAATTTTGAAGCGAATAGAGCGATGAAGAGTCTGCTTAAAGAGGACATTTCAAAATCCGTTTCTGTCGATCAAGGAACCGTCTATTATGACTCCATTACGGCTTCACCAACCTCAACCATCGTAAAGGGGCATTATGAAATGGATTATGAAGGGTACCCGAGATTTACAGGCACAACAAAGCTTTATGTGAATGGAACAGAAGTAAAACCATGGGGAATGCGGGGGGATCGTTTCACGGAAGAAGGCATCCCGGGATTTGAACTTGAATTTGATGTGCTTCCTACAGACAAGGTGGAAACCGTTGAACTTGTGCTAAAAGATTTCCCTGGATATCAGAAAGTAGACAAAGCTATCTCCTTGGCCTCGCCATCAGATCAATCCATTAAAATAGGCAATGAAAAGCTATGGATTCGAAGCGTCACCAAAACCGATGCAGGGTATGATATCGTGATCGCCAGAAAACAATTTACCATCTTGGACACTGAAAATTTATCTGTTCAAGCTGGTGGTGCCGCAGTCCCCGTATCTTCCATTTCCGAATCGCGTCCGTGGGATTTGAAAAACGGCAACATCCTGTGGGAGCAGACTTATTCTTTTAATACAAAGGAGAAACCGGAACGCCTGCTGCTAGACGGATTTCACTACATTAAAACCTATGACAAGGTAGTATCTATTCCTGTAGGTGAGAAGAAATAAAATCATACGTTTGTTGCAATCGCTGAATATACTCAAAACACCATGAATGGGGCGGATCTCTTTACTATTGATCCTGGCTAATAATTAAGGCATCGGTCCCTTGCTCAAGTTCAACAGAAAGCTGCAGCACGTCGCTAAAATAATCCTCTAGCACATAAAGCGACCCATCAATTATAACAGGGGCGATGCCAAGCGAGATCGGTTCCATATCATTGTACTGGTAGTAGTCGGTATCTTTTTGCACCGTTGTCCAGGATTCGTCTTTTCTAACCTCGGCTGAATGGGTTGCTTGATTCCAGATTACCGTAAAGCCGACGCCTTCAGCGACAGTTCTAAACGGCAGCAGCCGATAGCCATGTCCGGTGACCAAGTAAGCGGGTTCGTTTTCGATTTCATTTCCATCTTTAACGATTCTAACAGTGAAGTTTGTTTGGTCCTTGATGTCTTTAGTAGTTCCTGTACCGGTCTCGGATGTTGGAAATTCAGTCACCAGTGAAGCGTCTCCGGCATAAGCGGTTGGAGCAGCAGAGGCGGATAACCACAATAAGCAGCTGCTTGCGAGGAAGAGCATTAACGTTTTAAAAGATTGTTCCATGGTTTTGAACCTCCACAATTTGTTATTTCCTAGAGCGATCAACAGTTACAATATACCTTAAGTGGGTCGGTTCACTCCGGAAAGGAGTTGAGTCGTTTGAACCTCTCTCTCTCCAATGTCATCATGTTTGCAACTTTCCTAATTGCACTGTAACACATACCTGGATAAAAAGAAGAAGTGCCCCCTCAAGGTTCCCACCTACGAGCTCACTTCTTCTAAGATAACATTCTGCTTGGTGAGGTGAACCCATTCAAGCTGTTTTGCTGGGGACGGTTGGCGAACCGTCCTTATTTCTATTCTTAATGTACCATGCCCGTTTTTCTACCTCAAGGTGATAATCGCTTATATCGTACGGGAAAATCCCCGGTCAGTACCGATCTCGCCTCCAATATATTTCTAAGCTCAGTTTTGTGGTATTTTAATGTCATATAATATGTCATAAATGATGCTATAGACTTATTTTATGACAATTTTGTTGACAAAAATAGATGGACAACTTATTTTATAATCATTACTTAGCAACATTAATTGTCAAGTCAGCAACAAAAATTGCCAAGTCTCTAGGAGGGAGGAACAAGTGGAAAATCATAAAAGCTTTTTTTCTAATCTTCAGAATGCTCTTCCATCAATGAGCGAAGCCAAACGGTCCATTGCGGAATATTTAATGGAAAATTGGCAGGAAGCCGTGTTTTTATCGGCTGGTAAAATAGCGAGAAAAGTGGGCGTGAGTGAATCAGTCGTTGTCCGATTTGCGCAGGATTTAGGGTATTCCGGCTTCCCCGAGCTTCAAGGGGTGCTGCAAACTATACTCCGCCACAGAATGACAGGTGTTTCGGATTCTCTGGCAAGTATCGAAGACGATCAAGAGCTTGAATCGATCACGGACAAGCATTCCCCGGAGGTCGTTCAGCTTAGCTACAATTTAACATTGAAAAATCTTCAAGCCACACTGTACAACAACGATTTTGATACCATTCTCAAAGCTGTGGACAAGATCGTGAACTCCAGAAGGATCGTCATCATCGCCTCAAGAAATGCATTGGGGCCGGCAACGATTCTTGCCGCTCATTTGAATGAGATATTTACCAATACCCTTTTGGTTGCGGCCGGAATGGACGATATGTTTGATCACTTACGGCCATTAACCGAGGAAGATTTGCTCATCACATTCGGACATCCCTCTTACAGTACGAATACGGTTAAAGCTGCAAAGTTTGCGGAAACGAGAAAGGTTAAGCAGATTTCCTTTACCGATTCTTTATCAAGTCCTTTAGCTTTACCGGGCGTCACGGTTTTATTGACTTCTTTCCGGTCTTATTCGTTCGCCACCTCACACGTTTCCACTGTTTTTTTAATTGAGATCCTGCTGCACATCATGACCAAGCGGGACAACGGCAAGGTGATTCGATCCGTTGAAGAGATCGAGCTGCTGAACAGAACATATGGGTTGACGATTAACAATTGACAGAGGAGCTGACACATATATGAACAAAAAAACGACTGCTATGATTTGCAGCCTGCTGCTGATTTTCACGGTACTGGCCGGTTGTTCGGGTACGACAAAGGATGCAGCTTCGGGCGGAACGGGAGGAAAGCCGTACGAGGGTACAACGCTGACGGTGGCTTCTTACGGCGGAGTATTTGATGAAGCGGTCAAAAAATATGTCATCACCAAATTTGAGGAGGAAACAGGGGCCAAGGTCGTTCTGGACCCTTCCTATAACTATACAAAGCTTGCGGCCGACAACAAAAATCCAAGCGTCGATTTAATCGTTCTGGACGATGCCAGAGTCATTCAAGGTGGAGAAGCGGGCCTTCTGGTTAAACTGGACTCTTCCAAAATCAGCAACTGGAGCAATGTGTATCCCGAGATGATTGATGCCAATCAGTACGGGATTGCATGGTGCGTCGGTTCCTACGGGATCGCCTATAACAAAGACAAAATCCAAACACCTCCGACCTCATGGAACGATCTGTGGAACCCTGAGTATAAGGGGAAAGTCGCGATTAATGATTTGGCGTCCGCCAACGGATCAGTTCAAGCCTTTGTCGGGATCGCCAAAATGAACGGCGGAGACGAAAAGAATATGGCTCCGGCCTTTGAGAAATACAAGGAACTTGCCCCGAACTTGCTAACCATTGCGAACAGTACCCCGCAAATGACCGATTTGCTCACTCGTGAAGATATTTGGATTGCGCCATGGTGGGATGGCCGCGCCCTGAATCTGGCCAGCACCAAAAGTAACATCGGTTTCGTTCGTCCCCAGGAAGGAGCTTATGCCACCATTGTGGAGACGGCCATTCCCGTCAATGCCAAAAATCAGGAGTTAAGCTATAAGTTCATCAATATGCTTCTTGAAGAAGATGCTCAACTGGGTTTTTCCAAAGACATGTTTTACGGGCCGACCAATAAAAATGTGAAGCTTCCCGACGATTTGGCCAAACAGGTCGTTTATGGAGAGGAAGGCATCAAGAGCCTGAAAAATGTGGATTGGAAGTATGTTGCGACAGTCCGTAGCGAATGGATCAACGAATGGAATCAAACGATTGTTCCTGCAATGAAATAATGCGGATGGGCAAGATTTTCTTGCCCATTCTTCCTATCGAGGTGAAGCAATGCGAGGGATCAAAACGTGGTGGCTTATTATTTTGCCGGGTCTGATATTGATGATTTTATTCTTTGTACTCCCGCTGATCTTGTTGTTCCGGTACAGCTTCTACGAGTTTGTTCCGGGCCAGTTCATGCAGCCAGGCTGGGTGATCGAGGCTTACAAAGGTATTTTCCATAATCCGACCTATTTTGAGGCATTGAAAAATACGATCTGGATCGGGATTAAAGTCGTCATTTTCTGTGCGCTGCTCGGGTATCCGGTCGCTTATTTCCTGGCCAGGAAACAGTTTATGTTCAGGCAATTCGTTTCTCTGCTTGTCATCATACCGTTACTGACCAGCCCGGTGGTGACGGCTTTCGGTTGGGTGGTGCTGATATCCGACAATGGGCTTGTGAATCAAATTCTGATCAACACAGGGCTTATACATTCCCCTTTGAAAATGATGTTTAACGAAACAGGAGTCGTGATTGCGCTTATTCAATATTCCCTGCCCTTTATGATTCTTTCCCTCAGGTCGACGTTGGTGAGCCTGGACACTACATTAGAGGATGCGGCCAGCAGCCTGGGGGCTTCGCCGTTCCGAGCTTTTGTTAGAGTCGTATTGCCGTTGTCCATGCCGGGAGTGTTTGCAGGAAGCTTGCTGGTATTTATCAATACGATCAGCGCGTTCGTCACCCCCATGCTGTTGGGGGGCGGTAGAGTTCACACTTTAGCTGGGCTGATTTATGACGAGACGATGGTGACCTTGAATTGGCCTGTCGCCGCCGCGGCTTCCATCATTTTGCTGCTGATCACCATGGCGCTTCTTTGGGGCTACAGCCGTCTTATGGAATCCAGGCTTCTTGGGGGAGGTGGAAGAAGCTGATGGTCAAAGGCTTCTTTATTCTGTTAAGTGTTTTTGTATTTATCTATTTATTGTCCCCGATTGTTGTATTGATTGGAGCTGCTTTTAACTCAGAAGCTTATATGGCATTTCCGCCCACCTCTCTTTCAATTCGGTGGTTCCAGGTGATCTTCGAAGATACGGCGTTTATGAGCGCCTTATGGACATCCGTGAAGCTCGGGATCATTTCCAGCGTCCTTTCATTACTGTTCGGCACACTGGCTGCTTACGGTATTGAACGTTTACCCGCCGTGTGGAGAAACGGAATGAATGCCTTTTTTATGAGTCCTCTCCAATTGCCGGCTATTGTGCTGGGGATCGCCCTTTTCCAGTTGTTTAAAGGGTTGGGAGTTACCATGGGCTTCACGACGCTGCTGCTTGGCCATTTGATTTTATGTATGCCTTATGCCGTTCGCACGGTAAGTGCTGCGTTGTTCCGATTTGACAAGTCGGTGGAGGAGGCGGCTCTTACCCTCGGTGCATCACCGCTGAAGACGATGTGGCATGTAACGATGCCGATGTTGAAGCCATCGCTGATTGCTTCGGCCATCTTCGGATTCGTCGTTTCCTTCGGCAATCTTTCGTTTTCCATGTTTATTTCCAGTCCCCGGGTCAACACCTTGCCGGTTCAGATTTTCGGATTCGTGCAGTACAGCCCTGACCCGAGGATTGCTGCCATTTCGGCAATCGTCATTGTGGTGACGGTAGTCATTCTTTATATTACCGAGAAGTTCGTTGGCTTGAATCGTATGTACTAGCAGGAGGGGTGCGGCATGTCTGATCTTGTTCTTAAGAATGTTTGCAAAAGCTACCATAAAGGTGAGCAGCAGGTTGTGAAAGGTGTTTCGCTGGAAGTTAAAGCTGGAGAGCTGGTATCCTTTCTTGGGCCAAGCGGCTGCGGCAAAACGACCATTTTGCGTATGATCGCAGGGCTGCTGCTGCCGGATAGCGGAACCATTCATATTCTAAATAAAGAAGTGGCCAAGCTGCCCTCTTATAAAAGAGATATCGGTATGGTATTTCAGAATTATGCGCTTTTTCCTCATTTAACAGTGCAGGAGAATGTAGCTTTCGGCTTGAAAATGCGCAAAACCGGCATGAACCGTGCGGATATCAAACAGCAGACTGAAGCGATCCTGGAGACTGTGAATCTGAAAGGGTTCGGCAGCCGCTATCCAAAGCAATTGTCGGGCGGGCAGCAGCAGAGGGTCGCGCTTGCGAGGGCGCTTGTTATTAAACCGGCTGTCCTTCTGCTGGATGAGCCATTAAGCGCATTGGATGCCAAGCTCCGACATGAGACGAGGGAGGAGATCAAGCGGCTGCAAAGAGAACTGGGCGTCGCTACCGTATTTGTAACCCATGACCAGGAAGAGGCGATGGCGCTTTCGGATCGGGTTGCGATACTGAGCAATGGACTTATTCAGCAGTACGACAAGCCTGAAACGATCTTCGAACAGCCGGAAAATGTATTCGTTGCCCGCTTTATGGGGATTTCGAACATCTTTTCCGCCGTTCCCGCGGGAGATAACCGCTACAGGCTGGATGGTGATGTAATCATCGTTGCAGGCAGGCACGAACCGGATCTTCATTCCATAGGCATCCGTCCCGAGAAACTCAAAGTTCGTCTGGGTTCCCATGACATGCAAGAGTCCAACAGCTTTCGCGGAAAAGTGGTCCGCAGAAGCTATTCCGGCATGACGGTCAAGCTGGAAATTCAAGCAGTACCGGATTTGACGTTCACATCAGTCGTTCCAGCGGATTCGGAAGCGGCGAAAGCTGTGGAAGGCACTGCTGTAACGGTATATTGGCAACCGGAAGATACTTTGCTGCTTCGCCCGGAGAACGTACAATAAATTGAAGAATGGAGAATGGACATGGAAACGGTGGATACAGTAATCCAGGTTAACGACGATGAAATGATCAGTCTATTGAAAAGTATGATACAGCATAAAAGCTACAGCGGCGAAGAAGGGAAGCTGTCGCTTTTTATGGCGGATTATTTAAGTAATATGGGCCTTGAAGTGGAAATGCAGGAGGTCGTGCCGGGGAGATACAATATCATAGGGGTATTGAAAGGCACGGGCAGCGGTGAGAGTGTAATGTATAACGGCCACATCGATACGAATCCGATCGGATTGGGATGGACGGTGGACCCGCTTGCGGGATATGTCGATGACGAATGTATTTATGGAATCGGCGTGTCCAACATGAAAGCGTCGGATAGCGCATTCGTTGCCGCCGTCAAAGCGATCGTTGATTCGGGCGTTCGCCTGAAGGGTGATGTCATTGTAGGGCTTGTAATCGGAGAATTGCAGGGCGGAATCGGTACGATCCATATGCTGGAGTCTGGCATAAATGCAGACTGGTTTATTAACGGAGAGCCCACCGATTTGTCCTTGATGACCTTGCATGCAGGCGCTTGTGAAATCGCCATTCACGTGTATGGAGTAAGCCGGCATTTGTCCAAGGCGGAGCAGGGGGTCAATGCTATTGAGCAGGCGAAAAAAGTGATGGACGGTTTGGCGAGCCTGCAGTTCAGCGGAGCGACGAAACCGCAATATGCAGGTTTGAACCGTTACAATATTGGAGTGATCAGGGGTGGTCTCGGAGACGAGTATCATGAATGGAGAATTCCGCAGCTGCCGGACAAATGCACGTTGAAGGTAGCTCTCCGTTTTGCGCCAAGCCAGACTGCGGAGAGCATTGTGGCGGATGTCCAAAGCCTGCTGGATCGTCTTCATGTGGAGGACCCTGAATTTAAAGCCGAGATCGAGCTGCTGAACGGACCTGGCTATCCGGTTATGGGCTCTTTTGAAATCGACGAAAATGAAGCTGTTGTCCAGGTAATGCGGGCAGCGCATGAACGAATCACCGGGGAAAAACCGCGTGTAGGCGACGTTGCTCCATACAAGTTTTACGGCACAGACGCAGCGCATCTCCAGAAAGCAGGCATCAAAGGAGTGATCTACGGCTGTGGAGGAAAATACAACACCATGCCGGATGAGCGGGTTGAACTCAAAGATTTAAAGACATGCGCCAGAGTGTATGCCGCCTCTATCGTTGAAATTTGCAGCTGTGAAAAGACCAGGCCATAAGGGGTGGTACATCGTGAGCGATACATTATTTGCAAGGCTGGAGGAATTATTTCCTGAAATGGTTGCTTGCCGGCGGGATTTCCACATGTATCCGGAGCTATCTTTTATGGAAGAAGAAACACCGCGGAAAATCGCTGCATTTTTAAGTGAACTGGGTTTGGAGGTTAGAACCGGGGTCGGAGGCAAGGGAGTCGTTGCAACGTTAAAGGGCGGCAGGCCGGGAAAAACGGTCGCACTGCGGGCAGATTTCGATGCCTTGCCCATTCAGGATCAGAAACAAGTGGAATATAAATCACGCATTCCCGGCGTCATGCATGCCTGTGGTCACGATATCCATACGGCCGCCCTGATGGGCGTAGCCAAAGTGCTGAGTGAAGTGAAAAATGAGATCAATGGCAACGTCGTTTTCATTTATCAATTTGCCGAGGAGCAAATTCCTGGCGGTGCCAAGCCCATGATTGAAGATGGATGCCTGATGGATGTGGATGTCATTTACGGAGCGCACGTCAGCTCCGCCATACCTGCGGGCATATTCAGCACGCTGGAAGGTTATGTTCATGCCGCCGGGGATACATTTGAGATTGAAATCATCGGCAAGGGCGGACACGGAGCATCCCCCCACCTAACGATAGATCCGCTGATGGCAGGCGGCCAACTGGTCGTTGCTCTACAGCAAATTGTAGGCCAGAGGGTAGACCCTATTCAACCCGCTGTTATTTCGGTAGGTACTTTTCATGCGGGCCAGGCCGCCAACATTATCCCGGAGATAGCGACAATTACTGGAACAGTACGGACTTACGACGAGCAAGTGCGCGATTTTATTGAAAAGTCCATTGGCAAATTAGCATCATCCATCTGTGAAGCAGCGGATGCTAAAGTCAACTATACGTATAGCAGAGGGTATCCTGCGTTATGGAATCATCCAGCAGAGACGCAGCGAATAGAAAGGCTCGCCAAACGTATTTTCGGTGAAGAGCAGGTCAGGAAGTACACACCTTCCATGGGAATGGAGGACTTTGCTTATTACGTGAAAGAGATACCCGGCAATTATTTCTTCATCGGCGGCCGAAATGAAAGTATAAATGCCGTCTATCCTCATCATCATGCCCTATTTGATGCCGATGAGCGTTCCATGCTGGATATCGGAAAAGTCTTTATTGCCGCGGTTTTCGATTATTTGAAGCAGGGGTAGTGAGATTCAAAGAATTGTTCCTCTGATATTAGAATGTTAAAGAAGACGATGTTTATTTGATTTTGAATAAACATCGTCTTTTTTAGTCTTTTCTCCTCTTTATTAGGCTCAAAACCAAAATTAGCGGTTGAAAAATTCAGTTGCTTGTGAAAATGAGGGCAAAAATGGAAAAACATCTGTAAATCCTGTATTGTTGTAAGTCCTACCAAACAACAAAAGAATATGACAGATGCTACTCCAGTATAAAAATCACCTCCATAGATTCCCATGAAGTTCATCTGGAGGCACCACCTGTGGAAGATAAACAGCCTTGCCCGATCTGTTATTCTAAGCAAAATGTGAGGCGTGACAGTCGAAACAGCACGCGTAAAGTTCGGCATCTGAGTATCTTGGCAGAAAGTGCTTTTTGCATGTTCCTTCTCTTCGGCTGGCTTGCTCCCATTGCCACATCGGGTTTGTTTGGAACTATGAATTTGTAGGTCCCAAACAACGGTACGCAGGCTTTTTCGTCAGCGGACCGTAGATCAGGCGTTGGGTTCAACGTCGGCTCATAGCGCAAGAATGCAAGAAGCACCTTCCAGCACTGTACAACGAATGCATCAGGAAGTTCTCCCGGTAGAGTGCGAGCGGCTCGTCCGTCACGCTTGGGATCAAGCCCAAGCCTCGGAAGGACTGGTGCTGGGGATTGACGACTTTGCGATTAAAAAAGGACATGCCTACAATACAGGGATTCACAATCTTCGAGGTGAAACCATGCTGGACGTGCTGGATGGACGCAAACTGGAGGATTTACGTACGTATGCGCGGCAGCATCCCGACTTCCTGAAGCTAAAACCGAAGGCGGTCGTCATGGATTTGGCACAGGCGTATCACACCTGGATTAGCGAGTGTTTTCCAGAGGCGATCCGTATTGCTGATCGGTTTCACGTTCACGGCTACGTCATTGAAAGTGTCCAAGCGGTTCGGAAGTCACTGGTAGACTGTTCGCCAGATGCACGTGTGGCCTGTCTTGGTTTTGCTCGTTGGTGTCGGCAAGGAGAAGACATCGACCATGAAGCGGTTCGAAGCACCTTGAGAACCATGAAAAATTGGGAAACGGAAATCGTGAACTACCACTGTTGTCGTTGGACCAATACCACCGTAGAGGGAAGGCATGATCGGATCAAAGCGTACCAGCGTCGACACTATTTCACACGTAATCGTAAGTGTTACAAAGCAGGTATTTTAATCGAATGTAATCGACACCGTTTGTGGGGGCAAAAATCAACCGCTAATTTCTAGGTTGAGCCATTTTTTATCATATATTTGCGATGCGAAAATGTCGCTCCTTACGCAGGAGCGTAGGTAAGAAAGCCCTTTACCATTGCTAATATGGTAACCAGTGGCTTTTTTGCTTTATTTCCGAATTTTTTGTTAAATGAAATTCATAATCCCAATGTCCCATGGATGCCACATATCGAAGCCAGTGACCGTCAGTCTAAAAAAAGAAGACCGATGACGAATGAGCAGTGAGTGCCTCACGAACTTCCAAAGAAAAAAATGATCGTAAAACGAAAGCGGCGTAAGCCAAGTCGTAGTATTGATGATAACCGTGATTAAGTCTGTAGTTTCTAGTGGGGGTTGAGAGCTTTTAATTTAGTGCTATATTTTTAAAAAAATATTCCATTTTTAGTATGATTCCAATGTGCTTAGTGCGAACCCCAAGCTCACATGAATTTCCTAGGAGATTCGCACTTGCTTATGTAGCAACGAATTTTGGCTATTTACCGGAGAATGTCGTAAGAATATAATGGACAAATAAGTGATTCGCACTTTTTCATGCGAGATTCCTTATTCTACAAGGCCTCAACTGGCCGCTGTCGCTCCTTATGTAGGAGCGTGGATTGAAATAAATGACCCGAGCCATGATTCGAACGAAGCAAAGTCGCTCCTTATGTAGGAGCGTGGATTGAAATGTATAGCGACATGGTGGAGCAGGCTAAAGAAGAGTCGCTCCTTATGTAGGAGCGTGGATTACCCAGAACCATCTGTCAGCTATAACAAATTGTTCAATGACATGATTTTGCAGCAAAAGGAAGATTTTTATTTTCATTCTCGCTCCCGCAGACCGCCTTTGGACAACGTAAACGCCATGCTTTCTTTGGCCTATACTTTGCTGGGGCATGATACTGCATCCGCACTGGAAGCGGTGGGCTTGGATGCTTATGTTGGTTTCCTTCATCGTGACAGGCCTGGACGCGAGTCCTTGGCGCTTGATCTCATGGAAGAGCTCCGAGGCGTTTTTGCGGATAAGTTTGTGTTATCGTTAATTAACAAGAAACTCGTAAATAAAGATGATTTTCTGCAAAAAGAGAATGGCGCTGTCTTTATGACGCCTGAAGCCAGAAAAACATTTCTGACTGCTTGGCAAAACAAAAAGCAGGAAAAAATCACTCACCCATACCTGGGTGAAAAAATCTCTTGGGGATTGGTTCCACATGCACAAGCTTTGTTATTGGCGCGTCATTTGCGCAATGATTTGGACGAGTACCCTCCTTTTTTATGGAAGTAGGTGCAGGATGTGTTGATATTAATTACGTATGATGTAAGTACATTGAGCAGGCCAGGGCAGGCTGCGAAGAGTATCGAAAATATGCCAAAATTATGGACAGCGGGTGCAAAACTCAGTCTTTGAGTGTATCGTTGACGCGGCTCAATTTGCCGAGTTGAAAATCAAGCTGAACAGCGTTATTGACCCGACCGAAGATAGCTTACGATTCTATCAGTTAGGTAACAATTACAAGAACAAGGTTGAACATGTAGGTGTTAAAGAGTCTATTGATATGGAAGGTCCATTAATCTTGTAGTGCGAATGTGAAGCTCACATAAAAATCCCGGATCATTCGCACCAGTTTTATTACAAATATTGTAATATAGTTTGTTTGGATACTGTTCTTTTGCTTTTATTTTGAAAGATGTAGATTGATTTTTAGCCAACAGGAGGTATTCATTCCTTTTGTTGGCTAAAAATCGCTGTCGCTCCTTACGCAGGAGCGTGGATTGAAATTATCAATCATTGCCGGCCTATCATTCTTCGCCAGCGTCGCTCCTTACGCAGGAGTGTGGATTGAAATACTGAAAGGCAAGGCTTTGGAGAAATTATATATTTGTCGCTCCTTACGCAGGAGTGTGGATTGAAATATTTTGGGGAGCTGGAACGGCTGGCTGAACAGCGAGTCGCTCCTTACGCAGGAGTGTGGATTGAAATAAGATGCGGACGATGTACAAAGCAACCGCCTTGTTGTCGCTCCTTACGCAGGAGCGTGGATTGAAATTGGACATGTTGCTCAAAGTGGTTGGCATTATCGCTGGTCGCTCCTTACGCAGGAGCGTGGATTGAAATCTCCAAGGGAGCATCCTGTTCTACTGGAATTGTTTCTTGTCGCTCCTTACGTAGAAGCATAACTTGAAAAAGGACACCGGGGAGGGTTTTGTATCACTCTTAACGAGGATCGTGAATGGGGAACTCCCCCACCCGAGTAATAGTTCAAGGAGGTAACTTATAGGAAAACCCGCCAGTCCATAATTAGGGAACAGGCGGGTTTTTAGATTTTATATGGAATCACTTGGTCTTTTTCGTGCCAGTAATCTCTCGAATAATATTTCGGGCTAAGTGAATTTTCTCCGGGTTCGATTTTCTGAGGATAGATACAATTTCTATAATTTCTTCATCAGACTCGACTATCTTTGGATCTTCATCTACATAGGTGAATAACTGAATTAGATTAACATCCAATGCTGCTGCGATTTTGGCTAAGTTCAACAAAGATACATTTTTTTCGCCACGTTCGATCTGTCCTATGTATGAAAAATGAAACCCTCCTTTTTCCCCAAGAGTCTCTTGCGATAAACCTTTTTCTTTACGTAAAACACGAATTCTGGCACCTACCAGTTTCAATATTTCCTTATCCTTCATGTATCTACACCTCACTATTAAAAAGTGTAGACAAGTTTTTATAGAGCATACACTAGTCGATTGAAATCAATGATACTAATATGTATTAATTATATGTATAATAATCATATCCTTATTCTTAGGGGGATTAGAATATGAAAAGCAATGTTTCTTTTGAAAAGCAAATTCCTTTAAGACACCAAGGGCTACAACGAATGAGAGTATTACCTTTGGATCAACAAGATAATCTTGAATTAATAAGAAAGACACAATACCTTAATGATCTGTCTAATGATCTCCACAATCTTGCATATTATCACATTAAACTATCATTGATTTTTTGTGACCATAACCAATCTCTGTCCAGCCTAATCCTCTGCGATTGGGCACTTGACTCCATGCTCAAAGCTTTATACATCAAAGAGAACAACAAACTATTCCCGGAGAAATCTTTCTCCATGGAAGAACTTATACACCTGCTGCATACTGAATCTGCTCCTGCGTTGGATGCTGTCATTTTCATCGGCACCATTCAGTATCTTGCTTCTTACTTGGAGAGAGACCAAATCTCTAAAATGAAGAAGAAAAACGTCACCCGCTTGCTGAAAAGAACTGATGAGATTCTATATCTACTTTCAACAAGAATTATGAACAATCCCTCAGAGCGCTATCAATCTATTTTCTAATAAGCTTCATGTAATGAAGAAAAACCACATTAATGAATTGCTGGTGCGAACCCCAAGCTCACATGAATTTCCCGGGAGATTCGCACTTGCTAGTGCAATAAGGATTATGGCTATTTACGGGGGAATGATGGCAAGAATACAATAAAGAAATGAAGGGTTCGCACTTTTGCTTAGGCGATCCCTTGTTCTAAAAGGTCTTAACTGGCCGCTGTCGCTCCTTATACAGGAGCGTGGATTGAAATCGTACAGTGTCGCGAGCCATACGACCTTCATGTCGCTCCTTATACAGGAGCGTGGATTGAAATAACCCGCAAATTGCATACCGTCCTGGAGCCTACGTCGCTCCTTATACAGGAGCGTGGATTGAAATAGGAAAGTTCGACTGTTTATCTTATCTTCGGGTCGCTCCTTATACAGGAGCGTGGATTGAAATGGTGATGTTGCGGCCAATGTCAAACAGGTTGATTCCGGTCGCTCCTTAATACAGGAGCCTGAATTTTTAAATGCACAAAAGTGAAAGTAAATTGTCAGATGAAGCGAAAGTCTCTGGAAGATAGCACGAAGGTCATATCAAAGTTGGACCTAATGCCGCTGTGCCCTGAATTTCTATTTTAGTAGAATTTAATTCTATAAAGTGGAAATGGGAGTGTAGGCATGGCGAAAATACAGATACCTGCGGATCTCATGATGGAAGTTGCTCGAAGGCTTAGAGTTGGGAAAGATCAGTTAGAATACATACTGGAGCAAAACTTATCTAGAACGACTGCCTTGTTGAATGAGTTTGAGGGAGACACAGCGAGAAGGTTCCGTTCTCTGCATGAAGAGAATTCGAAGCTACTTGGCTTGGTCCCGGTAAATCTCCAAAAAGCAGCAGATGAATTAGTTTCCATTGTGAACAAGTTTGTTGACGCGGACTCGGGCATAGTCCAAATTCCTGATCTCGTTGGGACGATGAGCATTCATGATTATGCTGGAGATTTTTTCAAACCGGACTTTGGAACTATCGGGCCTGAGCATACCAGTTTTGCCCAACTGAATGAGCTGCCTGATAATAAATATGCTTCTACCGAAAGGCCACCAAGGGAAGAACCGGAGAAAGGGTTCGGCGACCATGTTAGTGTTTTTTTCGAAGGGGCATGGAAACCGCTCAGCACATTGGGCGATGATATAGTTAAACTGGGCGAACAAATGGAAGAAGACCCGGTAGGGACGATCGGTGGAATGGCACGAGATGCGATTGCTGCGCCGGTTGAGGGAGCTGTGAATGGTGCTACTTTTGGATGGAACTATCTTTGGGGCACAGGTGGTGCAAGGGAACAAGTAAAGGAATATGTTGAGACGGAAAAACAAAAATTCGAGGAGCAGGGTGCGGCCTTTTATGCTGGAACAGCAGCCTCGACATTCGCTATTCAGTTTGTTGGCAGAAGAACAGGTATCAAAGGAAAGTTAGGGGACGGAGTAAAATACAGTCTTAGAGAATCTGATCAAGCCAGGGTCAAAGATACAATTTCAGAGAGAGCGAATGAGAATAGTAGATTTGCAAAGAAGCCCTTAAATCCAGATGATTATACTGGGCAACTTGATGAAAATTTTGCAAATCTAAGCACTACTAAACAAATAAATGCTGCTTTTGATAAAATTGAATCAACTTTTGGTAAAAAATATGCTGAAGCGGTTAGAAAACAGTTTGATTCCACGTCCCGAGCTTTTAATACTTCTGAAATGGGGGAATTCAGATTTGATACAAAGGGAAATCCGATAATCGATTTAAATAAAAAGTTTGGAAACTCCAGCATAATGGCAAATACAATACTACATGAGGTCAGGCATTTACGTCACTTTAATAAACTAGGATTATCCATTAGGGAATGGAATGATCTCCCAGAAGAAATTGTAGAAAGATATGCAACCGGCACAAATATATGGCAAGGAAAGAAGTTAGGACTAGTACCGGATGATTTGAAAATTTTCGAGGACTATTATAAAAGATATAGGGGGTTGAAATAAATGAAGCTCGATGTATTTCTGTTAGATGGTTACACGTATCGTGCGAGTGTGAAATCTATTCCTATTGTGGTAAGGTTATCATCTACAGATAAAATTGAAATCGCGGATAAAATTGATTTAAGAGAAATACTGCTTATACAAGATGGCAAAGATGTCTTCGGAGGATATATTAGATCCCGATTGGGGATGGAAAAAGACACAATAACCATCTCTTCTGAAAAACCCCACCATATGTTATATGATATATGTAATTATGAAGATAGCGAATTGAATCCGGGCGAGTATGGAGTGAGTGTTAAACTGCAAGCTTACCGTTACGAGAATGGGGAGCGAAAAGAAACCGTGAGTTTAGAAGGAAAGAGAAAGCTAATTCTTTTATGAGTGCATATGTACTTTTGTTCAAGGAAAAAGAAGATGAAAACGTTGTTGTTTATCATTTTGGACCCAATAAAGAAAAGACTGGGAGAATTGAATTTAATAAAAAACAAACATGTTCAGGGAATTGGAAGCAGTTCCTGATCTCTCCGAATCTAGTTCAAATCATTATTTTACTTATGCGGCCAAACGTTTATCCAGTATAATTAGAAAAGGCGAATCCTTTCCAGATGAAACTTTTTTTGCATAAATTTGAGGACACGAAAAACCACAGGATACACAAATTAATCCTGTGGTTTTTCCTATAGGCTCGACCTATGAAAGCTACGAATGCGAGTATAGGAAATCAGGGCAATCCACAAGACATGCGCAATGTCTTATGGACTGCCCCTTTTTATTTTTCGGCAACCGATGGGTATAAGGACCGATCAATGAATCCCCATTTCTTTCAACAACTTTTCCTTACAGCTTAACCCATGCCACCAGCCCGTCGGGCTGATCCGGGTTGATGCCGTGGCGTTCGGCGTTGGCGAGGGCGGCGATTTGCGGGATGAAAATGAACGGGATGCCCCGCACCGCAGGGTCCAGCGGACTGTCCGTCGTGATCGCTAGATCAACGATGTCTTGCGGCGCCGCTTCTGCCCGATCGGCAAACGCGATGACGGTAGCTCCCCGGTCTTTGATATCGCGCATAAGGTTACGCTGGTGGTCGATGCCGCTGTCCGACAAGGCCGCGATCACCAGCGTATCCGGGCCTACGGTCACCATCGGGCCGTGGCGCACGTCGAGCAGATGGTAGGCGTGAGCTTGCGTTTTGGCGATTTCAGTCAAAGCAATGGCTCCTTCGGCAGCCAGTCCCTGCAGTTCGCCGTCCGCCAGCACGACGGCGTTCGTCCAGGCAAAGTCGGAGACACGACGGATATCGTTCTCTACGCGCGTCATGTAGGCTTCACCCTGGTGAATAGCCGTTTGCATGTCGGCAATCAGGTTCTCGTCGCCGGCAAGGAAAGCGGCAAGCAGAAGATTGGCCGCATACAGATTCGTAACCGTACGGGTCTGGCAGACGCTGTCGTCGAAGGCCCATGGCAGCTCCAGGGCAAAATCGGCCCTTGCGGACAGCGGGGAATTCTCTACACAGGAAATGGACAATACGGGAATGTGTTCTTCCGATTGGATCAGGCGCAGCGCTTCAACCACTTCGCTGGTACTGCCGGACCGTGACGGCGCGATAGCCAGGGTGCCCGCCAGCATAGGGCGGTAGCGGTCGGCATGGAGCATCAAATCGCCGGCGGCCATGGAAAGCGCAGGCAGGCCGGCGCGCAAGCGGAAGGAGAAAGCAGCCGCTTCACTCAAGCAATAGCTGGACCCGGAACCGACGAAGGTCACGGAGGTGACCGCCTGTTCACGGACAAAGGCAGTAAATTCAGCGCGCTTCGCCACCATATATTCGAAGGTCTGCTGCAAGGCCTTGTATTGGCCTTTGATTTCACGATACGTCAAACTCATAAAGATGTACCTCCCGGAAATGGATTGATTATGACGCTTTGTGTCAATTTTATAATTATTTCAATCAAAAAAGCAATAGAAACGATTTATTCAATCAATATTATGGGTCTATGTCCACGAAAATAGCAATATTTTTTATAAAATGATTGATTTAATCAAAATAAACGATTATTATGATCACAAGCACAAGATTTATCCAATCATCCGTTTATCAAAAGTCAGTTGTTGCAAACATTCGCACAAGTGGATGGATCCAAAAAGTAACGTAAACGTTGGTGACGGCAGCAGATCAGACCGTATCAAGCTAACGGACCTGAGCGACCTTATTTGCCTGGAAAGACGCCGTTTTCATTTCTAACGGACGGGAGAGCCGCTAATTGCTCAAAAAAGGCCGGAGACGAGCACATCAATAGCCAATAAGGTCTGTGGTGTCCGTTAAGGCATCGAAAACTGTTGATTTCGCAGAAATAACGGTACTGTGGTCCGTTAGGATTGTCTTCACGGTACGTTCAACAGTAGTGCTCCGCTAGGATTGGCTTTACGGTATGATCAACAGCAATGTTCCGCCAGGATTGACTTTACGGTACGATCGTCAGCTGTGGTCTGCAAGGATTGGCTTTTACGGTACGATCAACAGCTCTGTCACTCTGGCTTTACAATACGACCGCAATTGCAGCTACTGCTGCAGTCGCAGAAACAGCTGCTGTTGTAGTCACGCCCGCACCACTAAACGTTATTACCGGATTGTTCCACTAATGAAAGGAAGGTGTTAAGTTCGTTCAAAACCGCCGCTATACAGCCAAGTAAAAGGCAACCATGAACCTTTTGTACCCGGCACGCGGCCATACCTTATCAAGGGGGAAAAAGATATGCCACTTATCTCATCTACTGAAATGCTGCAAACAGCCCGCAGGGAGAAATTCGCCATCCCCGCTTTTAACGTGCACACCCTGGAAATGCTGCAGGCTGTCGTTGAAGCGGCAGTTGAATCGGATTCCCCGCTCATTATTCAATCGACGGTGGGTACCGTCAAACATTTGGGTCCGGATTACATCGCCCATGCGGCCAAAACCGCGGCGGACCGGACGGATCTGCCCATAGCACTTCATCTGGACCACTGCACTGATTTTCCCACAATTATCCAATGCATACGTGCCGGGTACACCTCGGTTATGATCGACGCTTCCATGTTTCCTTTCGAGGAGAATGTGAAACAAACCTGCAAAGTGATGGAAATTGCCCGGGCTTCCGGCGTGAATGTGGAGGCCGAGCTTGGCAAGGTTGGCGGCGTCGAGGATGACATCGTCGTGGATGAGCGGGATGCTTCGCTGGCTGATCCTGATGAATGCGCTTTATTTATTGAACGTACCGGCGTATCTACGCTTGCGCCCGCCATCGGAACCGCCCACGGCATTTACAAGGGCACGCCGAACATTGATTTCGAGCGGATTGCGCGTATCGCGAATCGTGTGGAGGTTCCTTTGGTACTGCACGGCGGGTCGGGCATTCCGGCTGAGCAAATTCATCAGGCGGTCGCGCTGGGTATGGCCAAGGTGAACATCGCCACCGAGCTGCGCATCGCGTTCTCCGACGCAATCAAAGGCGTATTTGCACAGCATCCTGAAGAAAACGATCCGCGTAAATACATGGTTCCTGCGAAAGAAGCGGTCAAACAGTTGGCTATGGAGAAAATGCGGCTTTGCGGATCTGTCGGCAAAGCAGGCGTGGCCCGATGATCACCACCGTTACTCTCAACGCCGCCATCGACCGGACGTATTATGTCGACAAGTTTAGCTTGGGTCAGGTGCACCGGGTGGCCCGTCAGATCGACGAGCCGGGAGGCAAAGGCAACAATGTTGCCAAGGTGATCCGGCAGCTCGGCGGCGAGGTCACAGCCACCGGCATCATTGGCGGCAGCAATGGCACGTTTATTGAGAGCAGCCTGACGGAACGGGGCATACAGACTGCTTTTGTCCGTGGACCTGGGGAATCGCGGGTCTGCCTCAACATCCTGGATGAGTCCGACGGAAGCTCCACCGAGCTGCTTGGGCAGGGAATGTCCATTACGGATACTGAAGTTGAAGCGATGAAGGAAACGTTACGCGGGCTGGCCCTGCAGTCCAGTGTGGTCGTGCTGTCCGGAAGCTTGCCAGCGGGTACGCCGGAAGGCTTGTACGCGGAGCTGATCGGCATCGTCCGGGCCGCTGGCGCGCAGGCCTTTCTGGATACGAGCGGAGCGGCCTTCAATGCCGGGCTGAGCGCATCGCCTCACTTCGTGAAGCCGAACGAAGAAGAACTGTCCGGATGGCTGGGACGTGAACCGCAGCAGCTTAGCGAGTGGACACGGGCCGCGCAGAGTCTTGCCAACCAGGGGATCACCGAGGTATGTGTAACGCTGGGCAGCCGGGGAGCTGTGGCGTTCCTGGATGGCGCAGGTTATCTGGTGACACCGCCGGCCATTCAGCCCGTGAATACCGTGGGCTGCGGCGACGCCTTCGTGGCCGGTATGGCGTATGCGCAGGAGCGCGGCCATTCGGCCGCAGAGAGGCTGCGTACCGCCGCTGCAGCTGCTGCAGCGAATGCGATGTCCGCGAAAGCGGGCGATATCGACTACGGCCTTTTCCGGGAATACGAGCAGCAGGTGCAGGTTACAGCTCTGTGAAGAGTCCGGCAAAAGCGTGCGGCGCACGTTTTTCCAACAGGATGCTGGTTTACTTTGACTTATTGCAATCCATCCTTTCATACTCCACAATAGAGCTAACACGGGCTGTAACGGCCCAGATATATCAAAGGAGAGACATATGCAATATTCAAAGGGTGAACTTCGCAGAGCGAAAACACTGGAACTGATAAAATCGCGCGGAAAAATATCGCTGCAGGAGATTATTGAGGTCATCGGCTGCTCCGAAGCAACCGCAAGACGCGATCTGGACGTGCTGGAGAAAGCGGGCGGGATCATCCGCACGACCGGTGGAGCCATTTACGAAGGGGCGCTGATGTCCGCATCCGCAGAGCTTCCATTTGCCGCCAAACATGATTTCCAACGGCAGGATAAGGAGCGAATTGCAGAAGCTGCTGCCGCTATCGTAAAGGAAGGGGACATTATCTGCCTCACCGGGGGAACAACGACCTTTTTTATTGCGAAAGCGCTGAAAAAACGCCGGAAGATTACAATCGTCACCAACGCAGTGAATATTGCTTTTGAATTGGCCGACGCGGAAGATATTCAGGTTGTGGTGATTGGCGGCGTGATGCGGGCCAAAAGCTACGAGCTGAGCGGTCCGCTGGCGGAGAACGTGATCGATAAAATCAACATTACCAAAATGTTCCTCGGAGTGGACGGAGTATCTCTGAATCACGGATTTACGATGCATTCCGAGCTTGAAGCCCGTATTGCCCAATTAATGATGGAACGTTCCAGCGAAGTGTATGCTGTATTCGATCAAAGCAAGCTGGAGAAGAGCGCTTTGTTTACCATTACCCCTCTGGATCAGGTGACGGGGGTAATTACGAATGAGCAACCGGAGGGATGGTTTGAGCAGGCATGCCGGGAACAGCAGATTGCCGTATATACACCTATAGGCCACACTGCTTCTATTTAACGGCACTGATCCTCAAGCAGCCTCCCCTTCATATGCTGGCTAATTTGCAGGATTAGGGGGATATGCGAATGCGGTTATCCAAGTTTTTACTGATCATCACGGTAGTTTGCGTTGTATTCGCTGCAGCGGGCTGTGGGGGCCCTTCCGGCAGCGGTACAACGGCAGACTCGCAAGGCAAGGTGAAACTGGTCTTTTGGAGTCATCAAGAAGACGCAATTGTAAACGCATACAAGAAGTTGATCTCCAAATATCAGGATTCACACCCTGATGTAACCATTGAGTATCAGACCTTCCCGTATGACGTGTACAACCAGAAGCTGAAAGCTTCATTCTCCGCGAAGCAACCGCCCGATGTCGCTGAATTTTTCGGCACCTGGGTTCCGGAATATACCAAAAACAATGCGCTCGTTGAAATCCCTGACAGCGAAAATGTAATAAAAGCGTACTATGACGCGCCGCTTGGCGGGTATATGCGGGATAACAAGCTGTACGGGCTGCCGATGGAGTACAACATTGAAAACGGCGGGATGCTGATTCATCCGCAAATGCTGAGAGACAAAGGCCTCAATCAGCCGCCGTCCACCTGGGCCGAGCTTGTGGATTATGCCAAAAAGCTGACTGTCCGCGAAGGAAATGTCATTAAAGTCAAAGGCTTCGATTTTGTATCTTCTGACAATATCACTTTTACGTTTTTATCGCTAATTCTGCAGCAAGGTGCAAGCTTCTGGGGGGATGACGGCCATGTTAATTTCAGTACCCCGGAGGCGCATAAGGCGATGTCGGCCTTGGTCTCGCTCGTGGCTGATGACAAAGTCACGGATTTGACCGCATTTGGCGGGGAGCTTGATACCTCCGATTATTTCTACCGTGGAAACTCGGCCATGACCTATCGCGGCCCTTGGACGATTTCTTCGGGAATCAACAACTATAAGGTTAGCGATTTTGAATACGTGCCTGTGCCGTCCTTTACGGAAAGCGAGCCTGTCTTTGCCGCCGAATCCGGCTGGGGCCTGGCGGTAGCGAAGCAAAGCAAGCAGCAGGAGGCTGCGCTTGATTTCATCCGCTTCGTCTCGGAGAAGGACAACCTTGAGGCATGGAATACGGACACCTTTACCGTTCCGGCCAAAAAAGAAATCGCCGAAGACCCGGCATTTCAAAGCAGCAATCCTTATATGAAAACCTCCCTGAAAATATTGCAGTTAGGCCAATGGATCGGCCCTGTGGCGGACCGTGACTACTTCTTCAAGCAGGTCAATGATAATTTTCAGTTGATGGCCAGCGGACAGCTGAGTGTGGATGACGGATTGGCAAACATCGAAAAGGCTATCAACAGTAGCCAGGATCAACATAAGTGATAGGGGTGCTTGGGTATGAGTGTTGCTGTACCGACCAACAAGGCGGAGGAGCTTAAAGCAGCGGGGAAGGCGGCGGGGTACAGATCCAAGCGGTGGTTCATCATCATATCGCTGGTGCCGATTCTGCTCCTGTTCGGGGTGTTCGCTTTCCTCCCTATCGCGTGGAGCCTGGGCTTGTCTGTGTTTAAGTATGACCCGCTCGGTTCGAATGCAGTGTTCGTGGGAGCGCAGAACTATATCCGCATGCTTCAGGATGCGGTTTTTCTCAAGTCGCTATGGGTCACATTCAAATTCGTAATCATTACCGTGATGGTCAATATCGTTATTACGCTGTTGATCGCTTCGGCCATCCAGCGGGTTAAAATCCCGTGGCTGAAAAATTTGTTCCGGACCCTGTTCTTTCTCCCAACGATCGCGCCGCTGGCGGGAACGGCCATCGTGTGGAGCACGATGTTCAATTACAATAACGGTTTGTTCAACATACTGCTGGCCAAGCTGCATATGGCTCCGATCCAGTGGCTGAGCGATCCGCATTATGCGCTTTATTCCGTCATTGTGATGACCCTGTGGGCCGATATTGGCTATAACATCGTTCTGTTCATCGCCGGACTTGATTCCATTCCCGACATGTATTATGAAGCGGCGATTCTGGAAGGCGCGAGCCCGTGGCACATCTTTTTCCACATCACATTGCCGCTGCTGCGCAGAACGCTGCTGTTCGTCTCCGTGACTACGGTCGTTTCTTATTTCCAGGCCTTCCCTCAATTCCAGATCATGACGAAGGGCGAGCCCTTCAACGAGACGCGGGTGCTGGCACTGCACATTTATGACCAGGCCTTCTCCAACTCGAACATGGGATATGCCTCGGCTATGGCGACCGTGTTCCTCGTGATCATTCTGCTCGTGACTTTGCTGCAGCTGAGATGGGGACGTACGCAGTGGGAACATTGAGAGGGGGAGTAGAAGCTCATGCCGCATAAACGCAGTGTTTGGGACGGAGTAATTATCGCTGTGCTGGCGGTAGCATCTTGTATTATGCTGCTGCCTTACGCCTGGATGGTGTTGTCTTCGCTGAAGAGCAATATGGAGATCGTGTCGGGCTCCGGCGGGCTGCTTCCCAGCCAGCCCAGCCTGGAGGGATACCAGACGGTTTTTCGCGATGCGCCATTTGTCACGTGGCTGTTGAACAGCCTGGTGACCTCCGTAATTATCACGGCTATCACCTTGCTAACCAGTTCTCTGGCCGGCTATATTTTTGCCAAACATCAATTTAAGGGAAAAAAACTGTTGTTCGTTCTGATCCTGGCGACCATGATGATTCCGTTCCAGGTCATTATGATTCCGACCTATCTGATCACAGCCGAGCTCGGATTGGTTAACAGTCTAATGGCGATTATTTTGCCTAATCTGGTCAGCTCCTACGGCGTGTTCCTGGCCAAGCAATTCATCGAGGAGATTCCGCAGGATTTGCTTGAAGCGGCAAGAATGGACGGCGCGGGGGAGTTCAGGCTGATGATCCGTATCATTTCACCGCTCATTATGCCGATGCTGTCGGCCCTGGGCATATTCACGTTCATGAACTCGTGGAACAACTACCTGTGGCCGCTGATCGTGCTGAATGATGAGAGCAAAATGACCGTTCCGCTCGCGCTTGTCTATTTTAACGGAACTCACCAGGTCAATTACAATGTCGTCATGTCTGCAGCGGTTTTGATTACAATACCGGTTATTATTGTGTTCCTGATCTTCCAGAAGCAATTCATTAAAGGCCTGACCATGACAGGCATGAAATAAGGGACGAGGAGAAGAGAGCTATGACTAAAATTTCAATTATAGGTGCAGGCAGTGCATTTACCCGTGAGATCGCCATGGATATTCTTTTGATCGATGGATTGGAGGGCGGTACTATCGCCCTGGTCGATATCGACGAGCGGCGGCTTGAGCTGGCGCGCAGACTGGTGCTCAAGATCGTGGAGATGACGGGGAAAAAGTGGGAAGTTATCGCCTCCACGGACCGCAGGGAAGTCATTGGCGGTTCCCAGTTCGTGATCAACCAGATTGAGGTTGGCGGGCTGGAGACAGTACGATACGAATATGAAATTCCGCTGAAATACGGAGTCAAGCAATGCATCGGCGATACGTTGGGACCGGGTGGCCTGTTCAAGACGCTGCGTACCCTTCCGAGCTGGATCGAGATCGTTCGGGATATTGAAGAGCTGTGTCCGGACAGCATGATTCTGAACTATACGAACCCGATGTCCGCAGTAACGCTGCTGACTTCCCGCATCACGGATATTCCGGTAGTGGGCCTTTGCCACTCCATTCAGAACACATCCGCTCAATTGGCAGAATATGCTGGCATCCCTTATGAAGAGATGCACTGGAGAGCTGGCGGCATCAACCACATGTCCTGGTTCGTGGAGCTGACCCATGCCGGGCAGGATCTGTATCCTGTTCTGCTGGAAAAAATAAAGAACCCCGAGCTGCTGCGTCAGGACCCGGTCCGCTTTGACGCCATGAAGTATTTGGGAGCCTTCGTCTCAGAATCAAGCGGCCATTTCTCGGAGTATATTCCGTATTACCGCAAACGCCAATCGCTCATCGATTTGCATTGCAGCACCGGTTATAACGGGGCCACGGGCTTCTATGCCGACAATTGGCCGATTTGGCGCAAGGAGAACGACGAGCAGATCGTTCAGCAGCTCGAAGGTACACTGCCGCTCGAAATGCAATCCAGTAACGAATATGCGGCTGTGATTATTGAAGCTGTATTGAAAAACGAGCCGAAGCTCATTTACGGCAACGTTCCCAACCGGGGACTGATCGAAAATCTGCCGGCGGACGGTGTGGTTGAGGTGGCCTCCTTGGTTGACCGGAAGGGCGTTCAGCCTACCCGCTTCGGGAAGCTGCCGGAGCACCTGGCTGCATTGTGCCGCTCTAACATGGCCTTTTTCGACCTGGCTGTGGAAGCCGTGCTGAATAAAGACAAGGAAATGGCCCGCCATGCGCTGATGGTGGACCCGCTGACCGCAGCCGTATGCTCCCTGGATGAAATCGGCAGCATGTTCGAGGAACTGTATGAGGCGGAACAAGGTTTTGTTCCGGTATTGAAATGATGCGATCCCAAGGGGACCGGGAGACAAGGCCTGTTGTTGTTGTCGCTGGCGAGCTAAACGTGGACATCATTGTGTCCGGGAATGATGTGATACCGGAATGGAACCGGGAAAAGATGGTCGACGGCTTCGAGGTCGTGCTCGGTTCCTCCTCCGCAATCACAGCCTGCGCGCTGGCCAGCCTTGGGGCGGATGTGCGGTTTGTCAGCGTGGTGGGGGACGATGATTTCGGCACCTTCTGTACGGGTGAGCTGCAGCGCATGGGCGTCAACACGGAGCATGTCACCCGGTTGCCGGGAATTAAGACGGGCGTGACCCTGTCCTTTTCCACGCCGGCTGACCGCGGATTGTTAACCTACGCCGGCAGCATCCCGCTGCTGACCCCGGATTATATCCCGGAGACGCTGTTGGAGCAGGCCGAACATTTGCACTTCGGTTCCTATTATTTGCAGGACGGCATGAGGCCTCACTGGAAGGAGCTTTTTAAAAGACTGCGTGCGGACGGGATCAGCACGTCCTTTGATACGGGCTGGGATGTAGCCAATCAGTGGGATCGCGAGGGAATCAGCACACTGCTGGCCGAAACGGATCTGTTTATTCCGAGCGAGGATGAACTGCTGCATATTTTTCCGGCCGACCGGGTCGCGAGTGTACTTGAATCCGTGCTCCCTCCCGTGGCGGGCATGGCTGCGGTCAAACAAGGCTCCAGAGGCGCTTCGCTGCGTGAGCCTGACGGAAGCGTAATATCCGCCGTGCCTTATACGGTGACCCCGGTGGATACGACGGGGGCAGGCGATTGCTTCAACGCGGGAATCATTTACGGTTATCTGATCGGCCGCCGTGGAGAGGATCTGCTTCGATTCGCCAATGCATGCGGGGCGTTGTCGACCCTTGGAATCGGAGGAACAGGCAGCCTGCCGACGGTGGAGTCCGTCCTCCGTTTGCAAGCTGGACATACTCAGTGAATACGGGTTATCATTTATGAATCCAATTTTAAACAATGGGAGTTGAGGAATCATGATGAAATTCGGGAAAATTTTGCTGGCTGGTTTGAGCATGGTTTTTGGAATTGGCCTTGTGTCTGTAAATGAGCGGCCCCCTGCCGCCTCCGCGGCCGGTGCCGAATACTATGTGGCGACGAGCGGCAGCGACTCCAATGCGGGAACGAGCGACGCGCCGTGGAAGACGCTGCAGCATGCGGCCGACGTGGCTCCCGCGGGCAGCACGGTCTATGTACGGGGCGGCGTATACAATGAGAAGCTGAAGATCACCCGTTCCGGCTCCGCTTCCGAGGGCCCTATTGTGTTTGCCAACTATGATAATGAGGCGCCAATCATTGACGGCAAAGGACTTGCGGTGAGCGGGTCCGAAGGTTTGGTTGAACTGGCTGACGTTAGTTATGTTACTGTGCAGGGATTTGAAATCCGCAATTTCACCACGGCTTCCAAAAATGCAGTACCTGTAGGTATTTATGTCCATGGTGCGGGCGGCTTCATTAATCTGTCCGATAACAAAATCCATGACATCAAAAATACAGCAACTCCGAGCGGCAGCGATCGTCTGGGCCGGGACGCCCACGGCATCGCTGTATACGGAACGAAAGCTCCCGATTCGATTCATGACCTCACGATTGACGGCAATGAGCTGTCCAATCTCGTACTGGGTTCCAGCGAATCGCTCGTTTTGAACGGCAACGTGGACGGCTTTGCGGTGACCAGTAACCTCGTTCACGATAACGACAACATTGGGATCGATCTGATCGGCTTTGAGGGAACCGCTCCGAATACCGCTTACGATCAGGCGCGGAACGGCTTGGTGAAGGGCAACCGGGTGTACAACAATTCTGTTAAAAATAACCCATCTTACGGGAAAGACGACAACTCGGCCGGCGGCATTTATGTGGATGGGGGCAAGGACAGCATTATTGAACAGAACTACAGCTATAATAACGACATCGGCATCGAGATTGCCTCCGAGCATGCCGGCAAATCCACCAGCAATATTACGGTGCGCAGCAACGTGATCTATAACAACCGTTTGACCGGTATCGCCATGGGAGGTTATGACACCAAGCGCGGCTCGACGGTAAACTGCAAGATCGTGAACAATACGGTGTATAATAACGATACTCTGAACGATTATAACGGCCAGCTTCTTGTGCAGTACGATACGCAAAATAACGTGATCAAGAACAATATTTTCGTGGCCAACTCCACGGATGTGCTGTTCTACAATGAATACACCAAAAACTCCGGCAACGTTGTGGATTATAATCTATATTTTGCTCCTGGCGGCAGTTCGGATGCTACCTGGACCTGGAAAAATAAAGAATATACTGGATTCTCCTCGTATCAAAAGGGAACAGGCAACGATGCGCATTCTCTGTTTACCGATCCTAAATTCGTGAATGCTGCGGGCGGCGACTTCCATCTGCAGTCTTCGTCTCCGGCGATTGATGCCGGGCAAACGGATACCGCCATTATCGGAACAGAGGATATTGACGGAGAGCCCCGCGTGAAGGGAAGCGCCGTGAATATTGGTGCGGATGAGTAAGCCTTATATTTCAATGAAAACAGTGCGTATCGATTATCGGTGCGCACTGTTTATGTTTTTTTGATGTTGTCCACTTATATAGTAATTCAAAAGCTCTTTCACATATACTCCTAGATGATTTTTTTTGTGCAGTTTTTGCGTGATAAAATCAGAAAATATGACTTTTATACGGTTCTTAATGCTATAATGATGGATGTACAACACACCTTGAGCGGGTCGGTTCCCTCCAGAAAGGAGGTGAGCCATATGAACTTCTCTTTTTCGGATATCCTTCTGTTCGCAAACTTTGTGATTGCGTTACTGAACTATCTGGAAACAAAGAAGAAGTGACCCACTCATAGGTGCCCACCTGTGAGGTCACTTCTTCCACGATAAGATTTTACTTGGAGGGGTGAACCCACTCAAGCTGTTGTACTGGGGACGGTTAGGTGGACCGTCCTTATTCCTATTCTTACTGTATCATACCCTTTTTCATACCTCAAGCTTGAATCACTATACGATTAACATTCCTGATACTTGCTGTAGCTGCCTCATTTGCCTCTTCATCCGATTATTTTCACAAAAGTTGCGTAAAACCCTTCCGATTTAATTCAAAGCCTTGCATAAAAATTCGAGTAACAGTGGGAAGATGGTACCTTGGATTTATGTAATAAAAGACATTGTCGGCCGATAATTGAATGGTAATCAAATTGTTAACTACTTCTAAGTCACAAGAATCATACCATTTTAAAAGAAAAGGAGAAATGTATGAAACAGAGAGGCACGAAGTATTTCCTGAACTGTATTCTGATCATGTCACTGGTGCTGGGCTTTTTTCCATGGCTAGCGGCTCCGCAGGTGCATGCTGAAGAGGCGGCGGCAGCCGAGGAGGATGTTCTGTTATCCCAGAACCGGCCAGCGTATGCTTCTTCCACGTTGGGCAACAGCACGCCAGACCTCGTAGTGGACGGGAATTCGGGGACACGCTGGGAAAGCGTGTGGCAGAAGGACCCGCAGTGGGTTTATGTGGATCTTGGCGCGGAGGCCAAGTTGTCCAGGGTGGAGATCGAATGGGAGAATGCCTATTCGAAGGAATTTGAGATTCAGGTTTCTGATGATGGTGAGAACTGGAATCCCGTATTCACTGAGACTGATGGCCAAGGCGGCTTATTCTCGAAACCGGTTTCTGGAGAGGGACGGTATGTCAGAGTATTCAGCACTAAGCGTGCGCAAGAGGCATACGGCCTTTCGATCTGGGAATTCAGAGTATATGGAACGGGTGGCATCAAACCAAAACCGGTAGCTCCGAATCTTGCGCTGAACAAGCCGGTTACGGTGTCTTCGCTTGAGAAAGAAGAAGAGGGCAAAGAAAATCTGCCAGAGAAGGATTATCTGGCAGCTAACGCAACAGACGGTGATGCGGGTACTCGCTGGTCTTCCGCACATAAAAACAATGAATGGATCTATGTCGATTTGGGTGAAACAAGCGAAATCGGCAGCATCGTTTTGAACTGGGAAGCCGCTTACGGCAAAGCCTATGATATCCAGGTCTCGGACGATGCCCGCAGCTGGACGACCCTATACCGGGAGCTGTGGAGCTCAGGCGGCAAAGAGAGCATACCGCTCTATGCCAAAGGGCGCTATGTAAAAATGCTCGGGATCGCCCGTGGAAGCGAGCATGGATACTCGCTGTTCGAATTCGAGGTTCACGCGTACCGTGAAGGAGATGAGAAGCCAGTCTATACCATCCCGGACATCCCGTCGCCGGAGTCCGTGGCTGTCGGAGCGGGCAGCTATGAAATCAATGATATTACACAGCTTGAACCGAAAAATCCGAAATACCGGACAGAGGATATGAAATCGCCCATTCCGTCCAATGACTGGTGGCAGTCGCTGCTGATCTCCAAGCTGGGGGACAGCAACGGACTGATTACTCTGCCATTCAAGAACAAATATACGAAGCTGGGGCTGGCCCTTCTGAATCCGGGTGAAGGCTATGCCTCGGCCGGCGGCGGTTCGATTGATGCGGACGGAGAACCCGATCTGTATATGCTGCCGAACACGATCAATCCGTCGGAGATGGAGACGAAAGTTTCCGGATACGGTGATTTCTCGGCGAACGTGATCCTGAGCGATGATGATACCGCCAAAATGAGCACCACCTTCGTCAAAGGTTCACCGTACATTTACAACACATTTGAAAATCCGGACGCCATTATTTTGCAGTCACCGGTCATTACCGGACTGTTTGACGATAACGGCAAGCCCGTGCTGGAGAATGACGGCGATACGCTGACCGCTGATCATATCGGCATCAAGGTAACCAATAAGGACCGGGCGCCGGTACCGCAAACCTTTGACCGTTATTACGGTGTTTTTGCGCCGCCGGGTACGGTTTTCACAAGACTGGGCAGCAACATCAAAATGAAATTGGGATCAGGCGGAGACTATTTATCCATTGCTGCCTTGCCGTCCGCTGCAGAGCTTCCGTATTTTTATCGGCATGCTTATGCGTTTGTGAAAGATACACAGGTGAATTACAGTTTCGATCAGGAGTCATCCACGGTCAGCACCCAGTTCAATTCAATAACGGAGCAGAAGAGAACAGGCTTCTCCTCCGATACGCTAATGGCGCTGCTACCGCACCAATGGAAAATCACTTCCTCTTCCCTGACGGAGCTGACTTATCCGTCCATTCGTGGAACGCTTAAGGTGCATGAGGGCAATACGTTCACGACAAGCGACCGCTTTTACGGAATTGTTCCGCAGTTCGTGGAGCCGGATGATCCGACGTATTCCAGAGCGGAGCTGAGCTCTTATCTGGATTTGCTGGATGCCGACCTAACGGGGAACAACATGATTGAAGATCCGTATTGGCAGGGGAAAAAGCTGCATCCGCTTGCGCTTGCAGTCATCATAAGCGATCAGATTGGGGACGAAGAAAGAAAAGAGCGCTATCTCGGAATTTTGCGGAATATTTTGACCGATTGGTATACGTATTCAGAGGATGAACCGCAGCATTCCTACTATTTCCACTATTCGCCGGAATGGGGAGCCATCTTCCCGTATCACAGCGGTTTTGGGGTTAACACGGGGCTGACGGATCATCATTTTACTTACGGATATTATGTCTTCGCTTCGGCGGTTCTGGCTTCCTATGACCAAAGCTTCCTGAACGATTACGGAGATATGGTGGAGGTGCTCATCCGGGACTATGCCAATCCGTCCAAAACGGATGACCAGTTCCCTTGGATGCGCAATTTTGATCCATATGAAGGCCATTCCTGGGCTGGCGGCTATGCCGACAATCCGAGCGGCAACAATCAGGAAGCGGCGGGAGAAGCGCTGTTTGGCTGGGTCGGTCAATACATGTGGGGCATGGTGACTGGCAACACTGCTTACCGCGATGCGGGCATATGGGGCTTTACGACAGAAGAAAAAGCAATTGAGCAATACTGGTTCAACTATGATCACGACAACTGGACCGAAGGCTATAAGCATGCTATAGCAGGCCAGGTTTATGGCAGTGCTTATCTGTTCGGAACCTTTTTCTCGGGTGATCCGCAGCACGTCTACGGCATCCACTGGCTGCCGCCTGCGGAATGGATGACGTATTACGGACGTGATCCGGAAAAGGCGAAAGTTTTGTACGAGGGTATGGTTCAGGATAACAACGGGCCGGAAAATACGTGGCAGCATCTGATCTGGCCGTTTGAATCGATCAGTGACGCGCAGTCCGTTCTTGCCAAGTGGGATACGACCAATATGCAGCAGAACGAGGTCTTTAACGCGTACTGGTTCGTGCACAGCATGGCGACGCTCGGCACACGCACGATGGATATTTGGGCCAATGACCCGGGGGTAACGGTATATAATTCGGTATATGAAAATGGTAAAAGCTACACCGCTCAAATCTGGAATCCGTCGGACAACGAGAAAACGTTCGTGTTCTATAATGCGCAAGGGGAAACAGGCTCTGCGACGGTCTATCCGGGTGCACTGGTCACTGTAGACCCGACCGAAGTGACAACAGTTGAACCGGATACAAATTCCGGAATCGTATATTTGGACCGCTCGAATTGGACAGTGACAGCCTTTTCCGGCACCTCTCCAGAGGCTGCGAAGCTAATGTTCGATAACGACCTCAGCACCCGCTGGACGTCGGAACAGGCGCAGAACGGCACGGAGTGGATTGAGCTTGACCTGGGTGAGCAGCAGTCCTTCGATACCCTGTTCATGAACGCCGGTACAAGCGGTGGCGATTATGCCCGTGCTTACGAAATTTACGTTTCCGACAACGGACAGGATTGGGGGGAACCTGTTGCAAGCGGAACAGGCAAATCAGCGAGCATTGCCATAACCTTTCCGCTGCAAAACGTAAGATACGTCAAAATCGCCCAAACCGGAACAGCCGACAGCTGGTGGTCCATTTCCGAGTTGAAGGCGGCCAAAGTGGGCAAAAACGGGGATAACACCGGTGGAGATATAACGAACCCGGCTATTGGAGAGCTGACTGACCGCTCGCTCTGGACGGTGACAGCTTCTACCTACGGCTATCAGGATATTCCTGAGAATATGCTGGATGGCGATATGGCCACCCGCTGGACCTCCGGACAGGATCAAACCAACGGGCAGTGGATTCAGCTGGATCTGGGCAAAACAGAAACCTTTGATACGATAAGCCTGAATACAGGCCATTATCCACAGGATTATCCCGACAGCTACAGAGTATATGTATCAGACGACGGCAAGATATGGAATGAACCTGTGGCCAGCGGTCAGGGAGCACAGGGCGATCTTACGATTACATTTCCTGTTCAACATGCCCGTTATCTGAAAATCGTGCAGACAGGCCACTATTCCAGCTGGTGGTCCATCGCGGAGCTTGCCATTTTCAATTACGGAACGGGAAAACAAACAGAATTGTCGCGGAGCGGCTGGAGTATGGCCGCTTCCTCCACGGCGGCCGACAGCAGTGAGGCGGGGATGCTGGACGAAAATGCTTCAACCCGCTGGTCCACAGGCAAGCCGCAGGAGGATGGACAGTGGATTGAGCTTGATCTGGGCAAGGTTCAATCCTTTAACCAGATTGTGATGGACAGCGGAGGCAGCCCTGAGGACTATGCCCGCGGATACCAGCTGCTGGTCTCTAGAGATGGTGAGACATGGGGAAGTCCGGTCGTGGAAGGGAAGGGCACTGCATCCAAAATGACCTTAACCTTCCCGGCGCAGACGGCCCGTTATATCAAGGTTATTCAGACTGGCAAGGACTCCCGCTGGTGGTCGATCAGCGAATTCCGCGTCCTGGCTCATGATGCGGGAAATCAGGATAAATCCCCTGATGGCGTGCTGGATCGTGAGCAATGGACAGTGACGGCTTCGGTGTATGGTACCGGGTCCGAAGCTGCCAATATGCTGGACAGTGATCTGAGCACTCGCTGGACTTCCGGTGAGGATCAGACCGAAGGGCAATGGATCCAGCTTGATCTGGGGGCTGTCCGCAGTTTCAGGCAGATCAGCATGGATTCTGGCAGCAGCAGGGATGATTACGCGCGGGGATACAAGATTCTGGTTTCTACCGATGCTGCTGAGTGGCAATTGGTTGCCGAGGGCGAAGGAACCTCACGCTATGTAACTCCAAAATTCGAGACTCAAAAAGCACGATTTATTAAAATCGTCCAAACCGGGGCAGTGGATAAATGGTGGTCGATTGCGGAATTAAATGTATATAACTGAATTAATTTTATAGAGAAATATAATGAGAGATCCCGTCAGGTGATATAGAATGTCGCTGGGCAACAAAGGGGAAATGATACAGCAGGTTGTTAAACTAGAGTATTAGAAACCACTGGGAAGGAGGGGCATTTGGCTGCTCCTCTTTTTCTTATAGAGGAGAAATTGAGGATGTAAAATTGTTTTGGCTTCTGTCTAAAATCATTTTTGGAATTAAGATTTGGCAGAAGCCAATGCGATTTGCAAATAAATATACATATTCTCGTAGTTCTCCAAGCTCGTAGGTTTTGAACAGACGACAGACCTGCGATCAGCTTAACGTAACAGCGAAGGGGCTGCAGTACAATTGCGAGTGACCCGGCAAAAGCTCCTCGCGAATAAACTGGCTGCTTCCCACAAAACGTCTTTTGGCTTGTGCATGGAATTTCCGGTTATATTCGTTGATAAGCTCGTCCAAAACCATTGATTGCCTGAGAACAGAGGCATGGGATAATCCGTATTTCTGCTCCAGCTCGTAAAGCTGCTGTCTGGATTCTTCGATTCTCTGACTCAAGCTCACCTGTTCCGGCACACCTATCCCTCCTTTCGCTCACATAATCCTTAGTTTAGGTGCTTATGCCTTTATTTAGGAGAAAAAGATTTAAGAATGAGATATTCAAGATCATAGAAAAGACCAGCCGCTTGAGCTGATCTCTGCCATACTACTTCAAATATTTAATAGGCAGGCTGCCCGGATATGCATCTGGAAAGAGCAAAGGCCAGAATATCCTGATTATAGAGCTTATATTTTTTGTTTTGGTCAAGCAGCCAGTTCGCAAAGCCGGCGGCGGTCCGATAATTTTCAAAAACTCCCGGATTTACCCTGAACTCTGCCAGTCTCATAAAAATTGCGTATTCCTCTTCAGATAACTGCAAGCCCATTTGCGCAAACTGTCTTTTTCTGATTTTGCGGGCGGAGTAGTCCTGGATTTGCCGGTGCTTGGTGGATACTTGTCCCCCATGAATACGATAATAATACAAATTAAGAGGAAGATTGGCAAATTGCGCATTCGGGGCAAGCCGGTTCCATAATTCATAATCCTCTGCATGGAGGTAGTTGGCATCATAGCTGAAACCAAGCCGGTCTATTGAACTGCGTCGCACCATAATGGTAGGATGTGCAATGCAGCAGTGAAACAATAACCAGACTTTGATCTCTTCATGGTGTGGCGGATGTATTTTGACAGGGCCGGGATACTGTGTAATAAACCCTGTTCCGCAAAGATCAATGTTCGGATTTTCATCCATAAACAAGGCTTGCACTTCCAGCCGGTTAAGCGCCGTGATGTCATCGCTGTCCATGCGGGCAATGTACTCACCCTGGGCAATAGCTAACCCCTCATTCAGAGAGGCGACAACACCCTTTTGTTCTGTATGAAAAATCTTCTTAACCCGAATATCCTTAATCTCCTGAATAATGCCTGCAGATCCATCAGTGGAACCATCGTCAATGATAATAAATTCTAGGTCGTCATAAGTTTGCCACAATATGCTGTTGATTGCACCCATTAAATAAGGAGCTGTATTATAGACCGGCATAAGTACAGATATTTTTGGCACTTTACATTCCTCCCCAATAACTTTTCTTTATAAGCCCGAATTTCGAAAGCCCTAAGCCCGTAAGTTCAAGACATTAAATGCTGAAAGTCATGGGATGTAAATAGTTTCGATATGTTGCAGAAATGCGGTGCTACTTGTGGAAGAAAGCGAGACGCTGTAAATGCATGCGGCATTGTCCTTCAAGATGCAAAATGATGGCTTTTGCAACCGGACTTGTGCGAATTGGGGATATGGGCAGCTCTTGCAGGGAAACGGGACTGTAGCACGTCGTTACGAATTTGCGGGATTTGAAGGTACGTGCGCAACCGAACCTTTGCTGGCGCTAGTATAGAGCAGGATGCGATACAATGTTAAAATGGGGTTATCATTATTCGGAGAGCTGTTTATTCAGCGGTACTTTCGAAATTCAAAATATGATATGTTCAAGTTTACTAGGGGGCGCGGGCTTTTAACAAAACAGGCTATTAAACCTGGTATACGGCATTTGGGGTATAAAAAAGTCCTATTAAATAAGCGGAATTTAGTAGGGAAAGGAGCATAGCTATGGAAAAAATACAGATGAGTGAGGAGCTGTTCCACCTGCTTGACGGCAGCAGGCTGGTGAGCAGGCAAGGGGATGCAATGATGCTGCTCACCGTTACGGAGGATCATTGGCCGCATGCCGCGATGATCAGCGCGGGTGAAATCCTGGCATTGGACAGGCAGCAGTTGCGGCTGGCGCTCTGGCCCGGCACCACGACGACAGGCAATATGATCAGGACAGGCAAAGCTACTCTGGTGGCGTTTATTGGTGGCAAGGCGCATTATGTACGGTTGCTGCTTGATCAGCTGCCCGAATTGCCGGATGCGGAATATCCGCGTGCCCGGTTTACGGCGACAGTTGCCGCTTCCAGAACGGATACAGCGAAGTATGCGGATATTTTGACAGGCGTTACCATCCGTTTGAAGAATCCGGCAGAGGTTCTGAAGCGATGGGAGAAAACGCATGAAGAGCTTAGGCGGTAAACAAAGAGCCGGCCCTGCACGATGGATGCATAAGGGCCGGCTTTTTCGTTGACTTGGCTGCGGGAAAACCACGGGCTCCTGATGTTAAATCACACTGCGCACCAATCCGCCATCCGCCCGCAGCGCCGCACCGTTGATAGCCGAGGACAGCGGGCTGCTGACAAAGGCCACCAGGTCGGCGATTTCCTCCGGACGGATCAGACGTTGAATAATGGAAGTGGGCCGATTCTCTTTCATGAATTTTTGCTCTGCTTCTTCAAGTGACAGGTTTTGATCAGGATACAAGCTGTTCAGCATCGTTTCTACGCCTTCAGTCAGGGTCGATCCCGGCATGATGGTGTTAACTGTCACCCGCGTGCCTTTGGTCAGCTCGGCCAGACTGCGGGACAGCGACAGCTCCATCGTCTTGGTTGCACTGTAATGCGGCATTTCCAGAGAAGGCATTACCGCCGCTTCACTGGCAATAAAGATGATCCTCCCTTCATTGTTCCGGATCATGTCATTCAGGTAATGGCGGGTAAGGCGGATGCCGCTCATCACGTTAACCTCGAAGAACTTGAACCATTCCTCATCTGGAATGTCAAAATAATCCGCAGGCTGGAAAATCCCGAGGTTGTTGACGAGAATGTCAAGCTCGGGATGAGCCTCTATCAGCTTCCGGCATCCTTCGGACGTTCCCAGATCTGCCGCGGCAGGCTCAAGCTGGGCATTCGGGTGCTTTTGCCTGATTTCCGCAATCGTCTGCTCGACCTTGTTCAGGTTGCGTCCGTTGATCAGCACGATGGCTCCTTCCGCCGCGAGTGATGCGGCGATGGCTTTGCCAATGCCGGATGTCGAACCGGTTACGAGTGCTTTTTTACCTTTTAACTGAAGATCCATTTCGATTACCTCCTGTTTACGCTGTTCATTTGAGTTAATAAACGTCTTGCTAGTTGTGCCAAACACAGCGGATATAATCCTATTTCTATTTTGCCGCAATCAGCGGAAAAGTGAAGTACGCACCTTCATGTAACATAGGCACTTGCAGGTGCCCTTTTTAATATGCTCAAACAAGCTTTTTAAGCTGCGAAAATTTTTCCTCAAATCAGGTGAAATTGGCTGAGTTTGCAATGTGAAACTTTTGCCATTCATGCTAAGATCGAGTTTGACTATGACTTGTCACGGATAAAGCCGGGAGGATGGGCTGACCACGTGAACATAAGAGGAGGACTAATCATGATTAGAAAATTTGGCAAACAGGCTCTTATGCTCGGTATCTTGGGGGTGGCACTGATTGGAGGCTCGACGGTGAGCCCAGGTCAGGCGGAAGCGTCCACCAATCCGTTTCTTGGCGAGATTCAGCTGTACCCGTATAACTTTGCTCCGATCGGTTGGATGAAGGCCGAGGGCCAGCTTTTGTTGATCTCCGAAAATTCGACTTTGTTTAGCCTGATTGGTACGAATTTCGGCGGCGATGGCCGTACGACATTTGCGCTGCCGGATCTGCGCGGGGCTTCGCCTGTGCCGGGGGTTTCTTACTTTATTTCAATGACCGGCACATACCCTTCGCGTCCCTGATTAATTCGATGTTAAAGATCATGAAAAATATGGGGTGAGGGTGTGTCGAAAGCAAATCGCAATGCACATAAGAAAAAGAAGCCCATCCGGCTGCTGATCCCGCTGCTGCCCGTGATCGGCGGGGCATTTCTGTTTTTGGGGACAGAGGCGGAGGCTGCAGCGCAAAATATAACCCTTGGCAAACCGGTAACCTCCAGCGGGTTTGTTGATCCATATGAACCTTCAAGGGCTGTTGACGGCTCCCAGCAGCCGACCAGCCGCTGGTATCAGGCCGGCACCGGCGAGAAGTGGATTCAGGTGGATTTAGGGGATTATTACAGGTTAAGCCAGTGGACAGTGACGGGCATGGGGGTGTACCCTGAGTGGTCAAACGGATTGGACCCGTACAATTTCCATCTGGAGACAAGCCCCGACGGAACAAAATGGCAGACGGTGGATACAGTGCAAGGAAACACGAACTCGACGGTTGACCGCTCGCTTCCGTCGGTCGAGGCCCGTTATGTAAGGCTGGTCATCGACCAAGGGAATGCGAGCAACAATCAATGGGCATCAGTGCTGGAGTTTGCGGCTTACGGCGAGACGATGACGGTGCCGGCGACACCCGTCAACTTTACAGGAAGCTATCGGGAGAGCGCTGTGCAGCTAGGCTGGGATGCTTCAGCGATGGCATCCTCTTATGAGCTGAGCAGAAACGGCACGGTAATCTATACCGGACCGCTTACCTCTTACAAAGATGCGGATGTTATGCCGGCAGGAGAAATTACATATAGCTTGCAGGCAGTGAATGCAAAAGGGAGAAGCACCGCGGCGGAAATCACGGTAAACATTCCTTCAGAAGCGGAAAGAGCGGCCGAAGCAGCAGCAGCGCTAGCGATTGGCTATGCATCAGGCGACAATGCTGCAGCAGTCACGCAGGATGTTACCCTGCCGCTTGCGGGGCTGGGCGGTGCAGCCGTCAGTTGGAGCTCCAATACGCCAGATACAGTCAGCAATGACGGCAAAGTAGCTCGTCCGCCTTATGATCAGGGAGATCGTTCGGTAGAACTGACGGCGAAGGTTGCGTTTGGAGCGGCGGAGGTGACGAGGACTTTTGACCTGACCGTATTGAAAGAGACGGCTGAAACAGCCCTGGCAAGGGCAGAGCGGGAGCTGACGCTGGGCGATTTGACGGCTGTTGCTGGAAGTCTTACTCTGCCAGCAGCTGCTTATGGCGGCACGCAGGTTGAGTGGTCTTCAAGCGAACCGGATATTATTGCGCCAGACGGAACGGTTCGCAGACCGGCTTATATGAAAGGGGACGCGGATGTAACCCTGACCGCCGTGCTCCGCCTGGACGGACTGGAACGGACCAAGACGTTCACCGCGCATGTCCTGAGTCTGCCGATCAGCGATGAAGAAGCGGTCCGGGTTGTGCACCAGTCGCTGACCCTGCCTGTGACGACGGTGACTTATGATCTTGAGCTGCCGGACAGCGGGGCTGACGGGGTCAGCATTACCTGGAGCTCGTCACGGCCTGACCTGCTGGATTCGAGCGGACGGGTCACCTTGCCCGGTTATCTGGAAGGGGATCAGATCGTAGCTTTGGAGGCGACCGTTTCCAGGGGGCAGTATTCACTTACAAAACAGTTCTCGCTGCTGCTGCCCGCTCAGCCGCTTCGTCCGGAGGAAGCGGTGCGGCTGGCGGCAGATATGATTGCTCTGGATTATACACAGGGGATTAAGGATTCCATTGCCCTGCCGCGCTCGGGCGCATTTGGTACCGGGATTGCTTGGGAGTCCGACCGGCCGGAAGTTCTGGATACCGATGGCCGGGTGAACAGGCCTGTATATTCGGATGGAGATGCCGCTGTTCAATTGACGGCAACCGTGTTCAAGGATGCGGCTTCCGTACAGCGGACATTCAAGCTGACTGTTCTGAAAGCTTTGCCTAATATGCCTTATGTTCGCCTGAACGGAACGAATCCCGTGCTGGTGGAGAGCGGGGACAGCTTCACGGACCCGGGAGCAAGCGTAGTGGAGAGCGTCTACGGAACGGTGCTGGCGGCAGGCATTCAGGGAACGGGGACGGTGGATACGGATACACCGGGGATTTATGCGTTGAGCTATAACTACAGCAGCGGTGAAGGATGGACGGCGGAGCCCGCCCGGCGCGAGGTGCAGGTTCGTCCCCGCCCGGTATCGGCTGCAAACGGCGGAGGCGCGGAAGGGTCCGTGACCATATCTGGTGCCGCCCCTGGTGCGCGGCTGGAGCTCTATAACAGCGGGCAGGAGTTGGTGGCCGAAGCGACTGCTTCGGCAGGCGGGGAGTATATCTTTACTCCGCTTGCTGAAGGAGCCGGGTATTATGCGGTACAGGTGGTAAACGGTATGACCAGCTCTCCGTCAGCTCTCGTATTCGTGAAAAGCTTAACCGTAGCGGACGTAGCTGCCTCCATCATATCCGTTCAGGATCCGGCCAGGGGAGAAAATGTGCTGCGGCTGCCTGCAGTGCCTTCCGGGTTCCGGATTGCTGTCAGCAGCAGCCATCCGTCGATCGTGCGGACAGATGGGGTGATTCTTCCGCCTGCATTCGATACACAGGTTTCGCTGGTACTTGAGGTGGCAAAGGATTCCGACGGATCTAGGGCCTTAACCCGTCCGATGGTCATCACGGTTCCTGGCACGCAGACGCCAGGGGGCGGAGGCTCATCCGATCACGACAAACGTCGAAGCAGCAGTACATCGCTGCAGCGGTCCATCCTGCTAGAACAAGGCCGTACGGTCATGGTATATACACTTACGGCTGCGTTTCTGGACGAACAGATCAGGCGGGCAAAGTCTTCTGGTTCGGATGTTGTCCTGATAGAGCTTGCCGATGAGAAGCAAATCAGCCGAGTCATAAGTTCTCCGGATTTATTGAGCAGACTCGGCAGCAATATGGGGGTGTTCATCCAATCCCAATATGCGGAAGTAAAGCTGCCGCCGAAGGAGCTCGTTAAGCTGGCGGCTTCGGGGCAGGAGCTGCGGGTGTCGCTTGATGGAAGCATCGGCTCCGAAGACGGCTCCTTCAGTTCGGGGGCCAGCGAAGGGCAGTTTCGGCTTGCCGGTCCTGCAGTACGGATAGAGAATACTGTGGCCGGGACATCGCAAGTTCAGCTGCCCGTGGAAGGAATGAAGGCAGCCTTGTCAGCCGCTGCAAAGGCTGGGAATCTATATGTGCTGGCCTATTACGCAGACGGATCGAAAGAGACCCTGCCGGCCGAAGTGCTGTATGATACATCCGGTCAAATCATCGGGGCTGCCTTTGTCATGAAATCGTCGGGGACTTTTGCTGCTGCTGTAACGGAGGACGCTTCTGTACCGCCCGATAATGGCTTGACGCCGCCCGTCTCCAGAGTCGGAGCCGATCCGGAGGGGATGATGGCAGCAGCTTGGACAGATGCGCAGGGACACTGGGCAGCCGATGCGCTGCAATCGCTGGCTGAACGAGGATGGATGCAGGGATATGAGGACGGCACGGTTCGGCCGGATCGTCCCGTGACACGCGCTGAGTTCGTTTCTATGCTGATCAAGGTGCTAGGTACAACTGAAGCGGGCACAAGCCCCGCGTTCTCCGATCTGGAAGGGCACTGGGCCGCATCGGCTATCCAGAGCGCATATGCCCAGGGATGGATCAGGGGAGTGTCATCCGGCGCTTTCGGACCGGATGACAGCCTGACCCGCGAGCAGGCCATGGTTATTCTGGCTAATGCAGCGGGAACTGGCGCGGCGTCTGCGGACAAAAGCCTTGCGGATTCATTTACGGACGGCAATCAGGTGTCCGGATGGGCTGTATCTGCATTGCAGCAAGCTGTGGCTGCAGGTTGGGTTCACGGATATCCGGATGGGACACTAAAGCCTGCCGCAACGATCAGCAGGGGCGAGACTGCGAAGCTGCTGATCCGGGCATTGGAATTGAAATGATGGATCGCAAGCACAAAAAAGCACGGTTTCACCGGATTTCCGGCAAACCGTGCTTTCCTTTTTCTAGACGGCAGCTTTCCTAGAGTAAATTACAGAGATTTCAGCGTCTTGTCCAGCTCGGCACCGTATTCGGTGGAAGCCGGATCAGTCGTTTCTTCAGCGTTATAGTAGTACAGAATCAGGGCATTTTTGTGTTCAAACGCCAGGTATTTTAAAGGCAGGCTCTCGGTCTGCTCTTTGAAATTGGCCAGCCCTGCCTGACGTGCTTCTTCGGAGTCGAAGGTGTAAATAGTAACGACTTCTTCTTCGCCGGACTTTGTTTTCACGGTGTTACGGTCAGGCTGTGTGTCGTTCAGCACCCAATCGTTTTCGGCCTTGCTGGATGTAAGGGTAATGCCTTCCTTTTGCATTGCGGTTTTAATGCTGTCCGCCGTCAGTTCTTCCGCTCCCGCAGATTCTGTTCCCGGATCAGTTTCACCGTTCTGACCGTTTTCTGCATTAGGTTCCGTGCCCGGCTGAGTTTGCGTGTTCTCGGTATTTTGTCCGCTGTTAGTCTCACCTGCCGGCGTCGCGCCATCATTGTTCGAGCAGGCGGCGAGGGTGAGCAGGGAAACGGCAAGCATAAGACTCGCTAAAAATTTCATAGTTGACCTCCTGTGTCTTTCACGTCCATACAGCCTTCATAAGGACGCAGATTTATAGATACCATGTGTTTTATTTAACCATATGTAAAGTAAGTTAAACAATATTAAAGGGAAAAATACCACAAGATGGAACTGGGGAATGGCTGCATTTACCTCCCCTCGACCCGATGGTATGATTGAGAGAACAAGCTTGTCATGTCATGCCAAAACGGAAATGAGTAAATGGAGGAATAGAGATGAGCAGCAAATTGGAGCAGGCGACTGTAGGTTTTATCGGAACAGGAGTAATGGGAAAGAGCATGGCCCGGCACATTATGAAAGCGGGGCATAAGGTCCATGTGTACACGCGGACGGCATCCAAAGCCGATGAGCTGGTGCAGGAGGGAGCAGTGTGGCAGGATACTCCTGTCAAGCTGGCGGCTGAATGTGATGTGATTATTACGATGGTCGGATATCCCCATGATGTGGAGCAGATCTATCTGGGAGAGGACGGTCTGATTGCGCACGCGCACAGCGGTGCTTATCTGATCGATATGACCACCTCCAGTCCGCTACTGGCAAAGCGGATTTATGAAACCGCAGCAGCGAAAGGACAACATGCGCTGGATGCTCCGGTATCCGGCGGGGATATAGGGGCAAGGGAAGCGAGACTGTCCATTATGGTCGGCGGCAATCAGGAGGATTACGAAGCGGTGCTGCCCATCCTCAAGCTGATGGGAACCAACATTGTGCTGCAGGGTACGGCCGGCGCAGGGCAGCATACGAAAATGTGCAACCAGATCGCCATTGCCACGAATATGATCGGTGTATGCGAGGCGCTTGCCTACGCCAAGTATGCGGGGCTGAATCCGGAACAGGTGTTGAAAAGCATCGAGAGCGGTGCGGCGGGAAGCTGGTCGCTGAGTAATCTGGGACCACGAATGATTGCCGGCAACTTCGAGCCTGGCTTTTATGTGAAGCATTTTATCAAGGATATGGGAATTGCGCTGGAATCGGCAAAGGAAATGGGTATGGATACCCCCGGGCTGGCATTGGCGGTGTCCTTGTACCGGCAGCTGTCTGAGCTCGGCTATGACGAAAAAGGAACACAGGTGCTGTACAAGCATTGGGTGAACGACTGACAAGATAGGAGCGTCTTACAACATGCGAAAGAGTGCCCCTGGTCCAATGACCTTCTGGGCACCCTCGTTTCGTTCCAGTCTTATTGAGCCTTGCGCACTTCTTCCGGAACTGTCACTTCCACTTTATTAAAGTTGCTCATTTTGCCCTGCATATCCATCTTGATTTGCATTTTCTGCCCTTCCATGTCCATTCCCATATCCATGGTTACGTTAAAGTCCACAGGGAAGTTGGTTTTTTTATCAATGTTGTAGGACATATTCATGTTGTTGATGTCCATCTGATCCAGCATGGCTGCCGTGGAAGCGTCGCCGCCGCTGGATTGCTCCATGTAGCTTTTCGCCAGGTCCTTCACCTTGTCGCCGGATACCTCCGCTGCCAGCTTATAGTGTTCTCCTTCATCTGTTACCTTAACATCGTCGATAATCGTTTCCAGCTGCTTGAGCTGCTCTTCCGGGCTGCCTTGGGCTTTCATCTGTTCCAGTATTGGCGCGGCCGTTTCATCAGGAATCTTTACCCACGAGCCGTCCACATTGGTGTATACCCCGTCGGAGGTTATGTATTGTTTGATGTCCTGCGGCTCGGAGTCAGGCATAGCCATCGTCATTTCCTGATACATGGCGAATGGCTCATTGACCATATCCACCTTCATGTCCATATTGACTTTCTGGGTTTGCTCCGTCCCGTTGGCGTTTATGGTGATATCCTGTTTAATGGTGCTGTCCATCGTCAAGCTTTTCATCTCCTGGCCGGCGGCCGTTACCTTTTCAATCAGCTCTTTTGCTGTAGGAATGGATTCAGCCGGGGCGGTTTGTTCCGTTGCCGGCTTAGTTGCAGTGTTTCCCGCAGGACTTTGTGCTTCCTCTTTTCCGCAAGCGGTAATACTGGCAATCAATACGGTTCCTAATAACACAGATGTCCATTTCTTCAAAGCAAGTTCCCCCTAATTGTAATCTATATGTAATGATATCCAATTGCTGGTGTGAAAACAGCGGACTAAATACCTTACTTGAACCTTTCATAGAAAAGGTAGATAATTACCAGATTTTAAGCAGCTTCTAGGTGGAAGGTCACAAATGTTCCGTCTGGAAAGTAATATTATGGAAAACTATTATTTAAATATCAAGAGATTAAAAATTTAAGTTTTCGCATTTGTATGAAATTGTAAATCTATCAGCGTATTAGAGTTCTTCTTTACAATAAAAGTAAGGTTTTTCATTCTTTTTACATAGGATTAACCCCTCTCTGATGCTTTGGAAGTATGATAGTTCATGTTTCGAAGCAATATCATTATCAATCCACTAAAAAGGGGTCTTTCGTAAGTGAAAAACAAATTCATGCTTCTTATCCTGTTTACTTTGGTCATCGGGCTGTTGGCCGGCTGCGGTTCCGGCGGTGCGTCCACTGGCACCAACGCCTCGGAAAACCAGGCTGCGAACGAATCGTCCGACGGCGCTGCTTCCGGAAACAAGGAAATTCAAGAGCTGAAAGTGAGCTTTGTGCCATCCAAGGATCCGGAACAAATCATCACAACAACGGAGCCGCTCAAGGAATTGTTGAAAAAGCAGCTGGAAACCGAAGGCTACACGGTAGGCAACGTTGACATTAATGTGGGGACGACTTATGAAGCGGTAGGAGAAGCGCTGGCAGCCGGTACTACAGACATCGGTTTTATCCCAGGCGGTACATACGCTTTGTATGATGATGGCGCAGATGTAATTTTGACGTCAACCCGTGCGGGGCTGTCCAATGATTCGGATGCTGCAAAAGACTGGAACGATAATAAACCTACCAAGCCAACTGATGAGCAGGTTACCTATTACCGCAGTCTGTTTATAACAGGTCCTTCTGAAAAAGGAAAGGCTTTGGCGGAAAAAGTGAATAAAGGTGAAGAACTGACCTGGGATGATCTGAACAGCGCGAACTGGGCTGTGATGTCTTCTTCCTCCTCGGCCGGTTATATTTATCCAACATTGTGGCTGCAGGATCATTACCAAAAGAGCATTACGGATCTTGCTCATGTAGTCCAATCTGACTCTTACGGCAGCTCCTTTGCACGGCTGGCAGCTGGGCAGGCGGACATTGTCGTGGCTTATGCCGATGCAAGAAGAGATTATGAGGGCCAATGGACGACCGACTTTGGCCGCAAGGGCATCATCTGGGATGAAACCAATGTGATTGGCGTAACACAGCCGATTTACAATGATACGATCAGCGTGAGCAAAAGCAGTACGGTGATGGACAATGATCTTAAAGCAGCGCTGCAGCGTGCCTTCATCGCCATTGCCCAGACGCCTGAAGGAAAAGAGGTCATCGCGGTTTATACTCATGAAGGCTACAAGGAAGCCCAGGCATCCGACTATGATGGAGAAAGAAAAGCACAGGAGCTGCTGAGAAGCATGAAGAAGTAACAGTCGGAGCTTTGCTGATAAAATCAAAGATATTTTGCCTTCGGTAAAAATCACTTTTCATTGAACATCGCGTTTACAAGCAAACGCTAAATAAAACCTAATGAGAACATCGGCGTTGGTTGATGTTCTCATTTTTTGATTGGAGTATTAGCATGATCGAATTTATGAATGTAGAAAAAACCTATTCCAACGGGACGACCGCACTGCGCAACATTAATCTGAAAATCGGGCAGGGTGAATTTGTGGCTGTGATCGGTTTATCCGGGGCAGGCAAGTCAACGCTCATCCGCTGCATCAACCGGATGCATGAGATCACCGGCGGCACATTGCTGGTGGACGATGTCGATGTAGCCAAGCTGAAGAGTGGGCAAATTCGCCGTTTCCGCCGCAGAATCGGCATGATTTTTCAATCCTTTAACCTGGTGACGAGAACTACCGTGATCAACAATGTGCTGGTTTCCTTTGTTCCCGAGCTTCCGTTGTGGCGCAAATGGACAGGTATTTTTACGAAGGAGCAGAAGATCAAAGCGCTGGAGGCTCTGGATAAAGTGGGGATTCTGGATAAAGCTTTTGTTCGTGTGGACCAGCTGTCCGGCGGCCAGCAGCAGCGGGTTGCCCTTGCGCGGACCCTTGCTCAGAATCCGGATATCATTCTTGCGGACGAGCCGATTGCATCACTCGATCCGGTGACTTCCCGAGTGGTGATGGACGATTTCAAAAACATTAACAAAGCCATGAACATTTCCGTCATTATGAATATTCACCATGTGGATATGGCTCTTGAGTATGCCGACCGGATCATTGGAATCAGGAGAGGTGAAGTCGTTTTTGACGGGGAGACACCCAAGGTGACGCCGGAAATTCTTGACCATATCTATGGCGGCAAATGGGCGGAGGAGAAGGCATCTTTGCAGGAGAATGTTGCGGAGCAGCTTCCGGCAGGAGGGAACTCGCTGTATGTTTGACAGAATCTTTTCCCCCCGGCAAATAAACCTGCCCAACGGAAAGGTCGTTTTGCAAAAGAGGTCGCGGACGCCGTTTGTTCTGCTGATACTGGTGATCTGTACAATTGCATCCATCCCATTCACCGACTTTAAAATGGATATCCTTGCTAAGCGCATCGGCCAGTTCTTCGTAATTATCGGCGACATGATTCCGCCAAATTGGGGCAGCTTCCCGGGAATTTTGGGACCGCTGCTTGATACGCTCAAGATGTCCCTGCTCGGCTCCATGATCGGAGCTTTATTGGCTCTTCCCGCTGCCGTGCTGTCTTCTTCGAATATTGTTCATAACAAGGTGATTGTGGTCATCAGCAAAACGGTGTTAAGCCTCCTGAGAACGCTGCCCACTCTCGTGACGGCGCTGATCGCAACTTTTATTTTCGGGCTCGGTCCCATGGCAGGGACGGTTGCGATTATGCTGTTTACCCTGTCCTATGTCGGAAAGCTGCTCTATGAGCAAATTGAAAATGTCGATATGGGCGCCTTTGAAGCGATGGAATCCCTCGGAATGACGAGAATTCAGGCCTTTCGTTATGCGACCCTCCCCCAGGTGCTTCCGGGCTACCTGTCGACCTCTCTGTTTTGCTTTGAGGGAAATGTTCGTTATGCAGCTATTCTGGGTTACGTCGGGGCCGGGGGAATTGGCCTGCTCATCAATGAAAACCTGGGCTGGCGGGATTATTCAGGCGTAGGCATGATTATTCTGGCGTTAATCGTAACCGTATACTTGATTGAGACAGTCAGCGAGCATTTCCGGAAAAAGCTAATATAAGAGGTAGTTCAAAAAGTCATCTTTTGATCACGAAGGAAGTCAGGAAGCGGACTCGACATCGAATCTTGAATTCAGCCGGGCCTTCCGGTGCTCACGTACCCTAAGTACGCTCCGCTCCTCAGTCCCTGCTTCATCCAACCTTCTCGGTGCTGAAAACCTGACTTTTTGAACATACATTATGAGGGAGAAGTTTGAGTTATGTCGACATTAGAAAAACAGCTGCTTGCTGCACCGCGCAAGGCCCGTTATTTCCTGACCGTCGCGGCGGTCGTGCTGGTGCTCTTTATCTGGTCGCTGACGTCTGTAAGCTTTCAGGATATGGATCAAAGCGGGGCCCGGATTGCGCTTAATATTTTTAAAGGTCTGCTGCAGCCGGACCTCGGCCTGCTGTTCAATTTCACCGCGCAGGGTGTTTTATATTTACTCGTTCAAACCATTGCCATTGCTTTTCTTGGTACGCTTGTAGGCTCAGTGCTGGCGGTTCCGCTTGCTTTTTTGGCAGCCTCCAATATCGTTCCAAGGCCCGTTTCCTGGCTGACAAGGCTTGTGCTCATTACGATCCGGACCATTCCGGCACTCGTCTATGGATTGATGTTTATCCGGGTCACGGGGCCGGGGCCTTTCGCGGGGGTTCTTACGCTTGGGCTTGTCTCCATCGGGATGCTGGCCAAGCTGTTCGTGGATGCCATTGAGGAACTGGATACCCGTGTGCTGGAATCGATGACCTCTGTCGGCTGTACGACATTTGAAAAGATCCGGTTTGGCATTGTGCCGCAGCTGTTATCCATGTTTTTATCGGTCATGATCTACCGGTTTGATATGAATATGCGTGAAGCGTCCATTCTGGGGCTTGTTGGGGCCGGGGGGGTCGGTGCACCGCTTATTTTTGCCATGAGAAGCTATAAGTGGAGCGAGGTCGGTTCCCTTTTGATCGGGCTTATTGTGCTTATTTTAATCATTGAATGGGTATCCAACCGGCTTCGGTCGAAATTAGTCCAGGGATAACATGTTGTGGCGGGGGCGAACTCTTTGGCTGTTGTGAGACGCTCCGGGAACGAAGCATTCCTACAATCGCTGTTGTCCCCAAATTTCCAATTAGTACTTTAGCGGAAGAAATTCGGGGACAAAGGCGAGCGCTCCGCTTTTCCGGAATTGCTTCGTTCTCTCCGCTGCTGCGTGCGTCTCCCTGCCAAAAACAACATAAAAGCAAAATTTTCTCCGGGATTCGTGCCATTATTCTTAAAAAAAGCGGGGAAGATACCCCACCCAAAATGTCACCATGTTGGACAGACCTGATATTTGTTGCTACCTCGCTTCATGTCTGCCTCTAATTTCCACCGATGACCTTCCAGTTGTGATTCACACTCGCCGTAATGATTCGCTTCGTGCGGATATAGTCGGCAAGCAGCTCCGCCATGTCCGTCTGCAACTCCCGTACGACGGGTTTGCCCTGGAACATGTCAAACCCGCCCCCGCCGCCGGCGCGGTAGTTGTTCATCACGACATCGTATTCCGCATCCGAAAACAGCGGCGAGCCATCCACTTCCAGCCGAACGACCCGCTCGCCAGATGGGCGGGAAACATCCAGGACATACTCTACGCCCTCCCACATGTCGTAGTTGTAGGGCTGGGGCTTGGGGAGCAGAAATGCGGGACTCACGCCGATCCGGTCGTCCTCCTCCAGCATAAAGTACTCGGCGGATTTTTCCAGCGCCTCGCGGATGTCCCGGCCTGCCACCCGCAGGACGCGCAGAGTGTTGGGAAATTTGTAATTGGCGAGGATATCCCGCATGGAGATGCGTTCCCCGAAGCCGGGGCTGCTTTCGTCAAACAGGGCGGTACAGGAGATTGGTGCTCCGCTCACTTCCATCTGCATATTGTTGATCCATTCGATGAACGGGTGTTCTTCAAGCCGCGCCTGCCGGACATCCGTGATGCGCATATTTCCTTCCGTTTCGCCAATAGGCTCATCCAGCCAGCGCTGCAGGCCTGCTTCAACCGGAGCTGTCAGCTCCAGAATTCGGTCCAGCGGCTCAGCCTCTCCGGCAGGAAGCAGCTCTGAGTGTTTGGATACCACTCTCCAGCCGTGTTTTGCACCGGACATAGGGCTTGCTGTCTGTGCTTCCTCGTCCAGCTCCAGTTCAAGGATAACTCTGCCGAGAAATTGACCCTGCGTCCCGGGCTGGATGACACATACGCCATTTAACATGGCGTTCTCGATTTGCCGGTGCTGATGACCTGTCAGCAGCACATCAATCCCTTCAACCTCCTGGCAAAGGGCATAGCCCTGGTTCTCTCCAGTCAGCGTTTCGGTGGATTCGCCTGTCTGCAAATCCCGCTCAAAGCCGCCATGATAAGCGACAACTACAACGTCGGCCCCTTCTTTGTTCCGCAGATAGGGAACCCAGCGCTTTGCACATTCCACGGGGTCCACAAAGTGAAGCCCTTCAATATGCTCGGGCAGCTCCCATACTGGAATATGCGCGGTTGTCAGACCCAGCACGGCAATCCGGATACCGTCCGGCATGTCATGAATAAGGTAAGGCGTGCCAAAAGCGGCTTCGTCGCTTGCAGCTGACAAAATATTGGCTGACAGCCAGGGAAAGGCCGATTGGCGCATTGCTTCGCGCAAATAGGCAAACCCGAAATTAAACTCATGATTGCCTACGACTGCGGCACTGCACCCGGCTGCGTTCAAGCTCGAAATCATCACATTTTCCCCGGAGTTGTCCACTTTAGCTTGATAATAGGCAAGCGGCGAGCCCTGAAGGTTGTCGCCATTGTCCACATAAAGCATATGATCGCCCCATATGCCGCGCTCGTTCTCGATCAGACTTGCAGTTCGGGCAAAGCCAAGGTCAGAAGGCCCGCCCTCTGTATACGAATAGGGCTGAATAAAGCCGTGAATATCACTTGTCGTCAAGACGGCGACCCGGCTGCGTGTTTTTGTTGGCATAACTTTGCTCCTCCTTCTGTTCACTTCTATAGATTAGCGCCTGGTCGTTTATCTTTTGTATGCGGCATGTAATAGGAATGTAAAAAAAGTTTGAATGAACCTACGGCTCTTGCCATTGCCCTGACTCCCGGCGCCTCAGACTCATGAACACCAAGGAAAGTGCAATGAACGTAAGGATGACCCCAAGCAATTTAAATCCCCCGGCGCTGAACTGGCCTCCCATCACGATGCCTGTCAGCAATGAAGATAAAATGGTTCCTATATATCTCGATGTATTAAATACTCCGGAGGCTACACCGATCATTTCTTTTGGAGAACTTTTGAACAAGGCCGCCTGTATGCCAACGCTGTTCAAGCCGTTGCTGATGCCGAATGCTGCTAACGCCAAACATACACTGATGACTGGTGAAGCTTGATTCAAAGTCACGAGCCACACTGACCCTATTGTCATTAGCATTCCGGATAACAGCAAGGCTGGTTGAGGGCCTGATTTATCTATCCATCGTCCTGCTATTGGAGAAGTGATGAGCGAGCACAAGCCCAGGGTCAGCATGAGAATTCCTGTATGAAATTCGCTGACATGACGTACCGTTTGCAAATAGGAGGGCAGCCCGAAAAAGAGCGAGTAATACAGCAAGTTAACGAGCATGAACTCGACATTGATCCAGGTCATTGCAGGATACTTGGCGAATGTTCGCAATGGAATAAAAGGCGACTTTGTTTTTAGCTCAAATCGTACGAAAGCTGTAAGCAGAGCGAGACCTGCCAAGCCGACAATGACATGGCTTAATGAGACGTGCCCGGATGATTTTGCTGACAGAAGTCCAATGAGCAAGGTAACCAGACCTGCTGTGAAGAGCAGGATTCCCGGCACATCAAGCAAATCATACCATTTACGAAAGGACATGCTATTTGCGGGGGAAGTCAGCGGTTCGTCTTTAGGAATTACCTTTCTGGCTAATAGAAAGCTCGCCGTCACAAACGGAATATTGACGAGAAAGATCGCAGGCCAATCCCACCAGTGAATGAGGACCCCGCCAATAAAAGGGCCGATGGCTGCAGCTCCAGATAAGAATATCGACAAAAAGGACAGCGCGGACGCTTGTTTTTCCGTAATATGAATTCGCACAATTGTCATTCCAACCCCACCCATCATGCTTGTTCCGATGGCTTGCACAATGCGGAACACGATGAGCCACCCAAAGCTCGGCGATAGCGGAGCGAGTAAGGATGGAATGAAGGCTGTAACAAGCCCGGCAAGAAATATCCTCCTGCGGCCGAATAAATCACTCGCCTTTCCCATGACAGGCTGGGCGACAGCACTGGCAATGTAAAAAGCAAAAATAATCCAGGAAACAACCGTAAAGTCAAGGTGATACGCTCTTTGAAGTCTTGGAATAGCAACAGAAATCATCGAGGAATTTAATGGATTCAAAAGCACCCCCAGTCCAACGGAAATCATCAACCACCTGCTGCGAACATTCATTTTTAATCCCCCAATCAAAGCGACTGATGTCATCGTACTTGAAATCAATTATTTATTCCAACGCATTTGATGTTATTATTTGATTGACTGAAAGGAATGAATGGGGGTATAAAATGGAACTTCTTCAACTGCAATATTTTCTCAAGGTCGCCAGAATGGAACATATGACCGAAGCTGCACGAAGTTTGCACGTTACCCAATCGTCACTAAGCAAAACGATCCAACGCCTGGAGGAGGATCTGGGTACACCTTTATTTGATCGGGCAGGGAGAAAGCTGCGATTGAATGAGTTTGGGAACAAATTTCTTCGACGTGTGGAAAGGGCCTTGTTTGAATTGGAACAGGGGAAGCAGGAGATCAGGGATTTATCCAGCCAGGGGCAGGGCACACTCGAATTGGCGGTGACCACCGCAAGTTCGCTGCCCAATATCCTGCGAGAGTTTCGGAAAAAGCGGCCTGATGTCCAATATCATGTACAGATGCTGAGCACGCAGGAGATGATTACGCTTCTTCATAGAGGGGAGGTCGACTATTGCTTATCCTCACCTCCCATAAAAGGGGATGACGTTGAATGTCAAATCGTATTCATCGAACCTATCCTTGTTGCTGTTCCAAATGGGCATCGGCTGGCAGACCAAAGCAGCGTATCCCTAACCGAACTAAGAGATGAATGCTTTGTTGGGGTAAAGAGAGGTTATGGCACACGTGATTTAGTCGACGCTGTATGCAAATCGGCCGGTTTTGCACCTAAATATGTGTACGAGGGGGATGAACCTGCAAGGCTTATCTCTCTTGTGAGAGCAGAAATTGGAATAGCTTTTATCCCAGGCACGGCAGTGATTTCACAAGATGATATTCAATTTCTCCAAGTAGAGGGACACGAACTGGTGCGGGAGATTGCTTTATTGTGGCACCGGAGTCGATACATTTCGCGGGCTGCTCTGGAATTCCGCGAAGTAGTAGTAGAATATTTCAAATCCATATCCATATCCAGTGATGTCGGGGATAAATGAAAAATAAAAGGTTTTAGCATAACTGATCTAAAAAAACTGCCCGCCGTCAGCAGACGGGGGCAGCAGGGTTGAGCTATAATCCTGATCAGCTTGCAAGCGCCGCTGGGGAAGAGAAAGTGATCCGGCTTTCCTGATGAAGCTTGCTGTTAAAATCTGTCACTGATGCGCTGGAGGCGGCGATGGTTATCGGCTGAGTCAGCACATTGCTGCTGCCTTTCTTCAAACGCAGATTGGCCGAGCCGGATATGCCGGACTTCAACTGAAAGGTGAGCGATTTGACTGCTTTGCCGTCACTATCGGCCGTCATCGTGAAGGCCGGGCTGTAGCCATACGACGACCAGCTCCCGTCCTCGTTCTTGAAGCGGGCGATCTGCTCGCCGCCAGGGAGATACATCCCGACACTCAGACCGGAAACCGTTTCTCCGGCCGAAAGGCCGTTCACCGTAAGCGTCATCGTATACGTGCCGCCTGCAGCCAGACCCTCCGGAACGGTAAAGCTGTAGCCGGCAGGTTGACCTGGGCTTTGTGTCGCCCCGTATGAGCCGGGCTTGAATGTGGTCGGGTCGTACCACAGATAACCGGGTGCCGGCTCATCCCATGGCTCGGCTTGCGGTTCAGTTGAAGCGGACGGGGTTTCCATGGGCAGCAGAGAGGTCGGTGTATCCAGTGTCAGACCTTCTACCTGATCAAGCGAGGTGTAGTCCTCCTGCATGGCGAGCCATTTGACTGTATTGACAAGGAATACACCGTCGTCTTCTTCCTTGAAGCCGTCGTAGGTCTTCTTGGTCGTGCCGGTTTCCTCACGCAGATACTTCGGAGTGGCGTCTTCCACCGGCGATGAATCGCCGATAAAGGCAGCTTTGCCAAGTCCTCGTTTGGCAATGGCTGCATAGGCGCCTTCTGCGCGTCCTCCTCCGTTGTAGACACCTTGATCCACCGCGTAGCTCCAGGCAGGAACGCCGCCCGCAGGAAGATACACGATACCCTTGGCCTGGGCGGGATCAAGAATAGCAATCGTCGAACCGGCGTGCATGGCGACAGCATCAACGCCGGACGTAATGCCGAAGGCCTGGGAAGGCTCGACAATGTCGGTGGCATTTACGTCGCCGATGGCGTTGTAGCGGAAGCGGAGTCCGAAGTTATCGGCCAGCCAGTCCGAGCTGACGACATCCTGCATGGCAGGTGAGGCAGCTTCAACGGTGGACATGCCCTTCGCCGGATTGGTGTAGGCCCCCCGGCGGTAACCGTTCATAACCTCAGAGGCGTCCCAACGGTTTTTGTTCCGGTCAGCGTTATAATGGTCGGCAATGAAGAACAGGCCGCCGCCTTCGTTGACGAACCGCAGAATAGCCTCCTGTTCCGATTGCTTGAACGGAACGTTGGCTTCGCCAACGATGAAGACGTCATAGTTCTTCAGCTTGTCATACGTGATGGCCTGCTCTCCGAACGTGTAGGGGATGGTCCGATCGAGCTGATCAACCTCAAACTGTTCGGCAGCCAGGGCGTCCGCAAAATCGGAGAATGCGCCGTCAATGACCCAGTCCGCTGCACCGGCCGTTTGGGCATGCGTGTTGTCAAACAGCACTTTTTTGCCTGCTCCGTTTTCCAATTCCGGATCGCTCCCAGGGTCGGTGCCAGGATTGGTGCCATCTCCACCGCCATCATCTCCACCTGGCTCACCGCCGTCACCCGGTTCTTCCGATGCCAGCATTATTTTGGAGGGACTTTTCATACCGGGAAAGTTATTGTAGGCAGACAGTGTACCGGTCACCCGGATTTTTGTGCCAATCAGATCGGGATTGGTTTGCAGGCCATATTCCGCCCGGTAATCGGAAGTAATTTGCACATCCATGAGCTTGCTCTTGTCCTGCTCCCCGGCAGCATCTGCGATCAGTACGTTATAATCATTGGAAAAAGGCGCTGTAAAATCCGCTGCATTTGAGCCGGAAGCATGTCCAACGATATAACCCTCCACCGTTGCCTGTTTACCGCTGCTTCCCTGTGCAATCGCTTGGCTGACGGTCAGCACATCCGCGGCGAATGCCCGCTGTACTCCAGCTCCAGCCCATCCCGTAAATACGACTGTGAGCATGAACATCAGGCTGGCTCCAAGCTTGAACCATCGATTCTTCAATATAATCCCTCCTGAGTGGAATTTTTTGTATCCCTTTAGAGAGTAACGGAGAAATGATGATTTTTGACCCTTATTTTGTAATAAAATTATAAAATTTCGAAAAAATAGTTCTTTTTTCTCAGACGCAGCATGAGGAGGTTAGGGCATTATGCAGCACAACAATTCATGATTTAATACCAATGGTTGGCCAGAAGACATCCACAAGGCTACAAATAGCAGAGGGGATTCTCCCAGTAATCCTGATTGGAAGAATCCCCTTCTTTGCCTTGCTCCGGATCAGCCTTTCACAGCCCCGGCGACAACGCCTTTCACGATGTATTTTTGCAGGAAGATGAAGACGATGATGGACGGCAGGACGGCCATCACCATCGCGGTCATCGCATACTGCCAATCCGAGGTGTACTGCCCGACGAAGGTGTAAGCCGCCAGCGTCAGCGTCTTCGTATCCGGCGAACCGTTGACCATAAGCAGCGGCAGCAGGAAGTCGTTCCAGATCCACATGACGTCGATGATGACAATCGTGGCCGTTACGGATTTCAGCAGCGGGAAGATGACGGAGAAGAACATGCGGAAGCCGGAGGCTCCGTCGATCTTGGCGCTTTCGTCAATCTCCATCGGGATACCCTTCACGAAACCGTGATAGATGAATACGGCCAGCGGAGCGCCGAAGCCCCAGTACAGCAGGCCGAGGCCCCAGGTGCTGTCGGACAGGTGCAGGTCTTTGGCTACGCGCAGTACGGTCAGCATGATGGACTGGAACGGAATGAGCATCGGCATGATGCACAGAATATAGATTACCCCGCTCCAGCGGGTTTTTGTCCGTGCCAGCTTGTAAGCGGCGATGGAGGAGATGAAGATGATGCCGACCAATCCCAGTACGGTAATAATCGTGTTATTGATGAAGAGCTTCGGATAGTTAATGAATTCCCACACATAAGCGTAATTCTCGAAGCTCAGCTTCTGCGGCAGTGCAATGACATCCGTCATGACCTCGCCGAAGCTCTTGAACGAGTTGTTCACCGCCAGGAACAGCGGATACAGGAACAGGAGCGACAAAATAATCATTACGATCTCGAGCAGGATGCGCCCGGCTTTATTTTTTTTCATCAGGCTTCAACCTCCCTGCGTTTGAAAATACCCAATTGGATTACGGTAATGATCAGTACCGCAACGAACAAAATAAGCGCTTTGGCCGTTCCGTAACCGTATAGGTTGTTCTGGAACGTATCCCGGTAAATATCATAAGCGATACTGTAGGTGGTGCCGCCTGGTCCGCCTCCGGTCAGAGACAGGATCACATCGAACACCTTGATGGAGTTCGTCAGTGCCATAAAGACGGATATCGTAATGGATGGAGCCAGCAGCGGCAGCACGATGCTGAAAAATCTGCGGACAGGACCCGCTCCGTCCACGATGGCCGCTTCCTTCAGATCCTCGGGCACGGACTGCAGTCCTGCAATGTAGATCACCATATAAAAACCGATGGACTGCCAGATCGAGACGGCCAATATGGAGATAAAGGCAAGCCCCTGCTCCCCGAGCCAGCTGAGCTGAAAGATGCCCCAGCCTGTGCTCTCGCCAAGCGATTCAAAGCCCTGCATGAAAATGAATTTCCAGATAAAGCCGACGATGACGAGGCTGAGAATATAAGGGACGAAGAAGGCCGCCCGCAGCCAGGCCGAGCTTTTCAGCTTCATGTCCAATACTACGGCCAGCAGAATCGCAAGCACGTTCACCAGAACAATGTAAAGGATCGCATACTTGACGGTAAACCAGGCCGCATGGGCGAAGTTGGCGTCTCCCATCAGGATTTGCTTGAAGTTATCCAATCCGACAAATTTCGGATGCTTGGAAATTCCGTTCCACTGGGTGAGAGAATATCGTATGGTCATTAGGAAAGGAACATAAAAGGCGATAATTACGCACAATAATACCGGCCATGTGAACAGCCCGAATTCGAGTCTGTCGGCCCACTTTCTCCCTTGTTTGAACATAGCGCACCTCTTTTAATATTAAAAATGTGTCAGTTATTGCCGATCTACAAATTAAACCCCCTTCGGCTATAATGAATTATAGAGCAGGGATAAAGTCACCAAAATGGATTTAAGAAAACAGTTAAGGGTAAAAATGCGTACGCTTTCAAAAGGGGATAGACAGAGATGCCTAAGCGGAGTGCGGGAGCTTTATCTAGAATAAAAGAACGGATCACACAGCGGCTGGTGAACAAGCTGGTGCTGCTGTTCACCTCCATCATCGTGCTGGTGGTCGGATCGCTGACCGTCATTTCCTATCATATCGTCGAGAATGAGTCGGTGGAGAACAGCATTGCCAGCACGACAAACAATTTGCTGCTGGTGAATCAGAACCTGGAGGATTATGTGCAGGGGATGGAGCAGCTTGCGCTGCCACAGCTGCGTTATAACGAAATTATGAGTGCGATTCTGGACGAGGATCAGGACTATTCCTCCCAAATGGTGATTGACACGTATTTGCGGAGTATGTTTTATTCAAGAAATGATTTGAAAGCGATTTATCTCTATATTGTTGACAAGCAAAAATATTATACGGTATCGAAGGAAGCAAACACGATATCGGTCCGGCAGGGGTTTAACGAGGACATTCCGAGTCAGGACTGGTATAAGTCCGCTGTGGACAGCACAAGGAATCAGTCCTTTCAGTCCCTGGCACTGCCGGACACGGAGGTAGGCTATCCCCTCGAAACGGAGGATTGCTTTCTGGCCTATCACCGGGTGCTGCGGTCTATCTCTTCCCGGGAACCGCTGGCGGTGCTGTCTTTTTATTATAAGGATGCGGGCAGACAGGAGATTATGAAGGATATTCCCGTTGCTGAGGGAGATCATTTGTTGCTGCTTGGTCCGGATGATGTCCCATTTTACATGGATGATCAGGCATTTTATGCGCGGATGCGGCAGGCGGGAATGCTGGATCAGATCAAGGACGGAGAAAACGGACAGTTTACGTGGCAGGACGGTGACGAGAAATACCTTGTGAATTATAATACCGGTGAGCATGAGGGCTGGAAGCTCGTGAAGCCGATACCGTACCGTTCCATTTATGAAACCGCCACCACGACGCGGAACTGGGGCTATGCCATCGGTGGCGTATTTCTGATCGTAGCCGTCATTCTTGTCACGCTGACCTCCAATGCGATCACGCGGCCGCTGGACAGGCTTTCCTTGCAGATGAAGCGATTCAGCAGCGGGGACTTCGAGGCAGAAGCGCCAGTGAAGGGGAATGACGAAATTGCGTATTTGTCCCGCCACTTCAATGAGATGGTGGAACGGACGAACGACCTGATCAATGAGCGCTACAAAATGAAGCTGGCCGAGAAAAATGCGATTTTGAAGGCGCTTGAAGCGGAGATCAACCCGCATTTTCTCTATAATGCTTTGCAGGCCATTTCCACACAGGCCTTGAAGAGGGAAATGTTCGATATGGCCGATATGGTGGATGCGCTCGCCCAGACCTTGCGTTACTCCATCAACGGCAGGGAGATGGTGTATGCCAGGGATGAGCTGAGTCATATCGAGCGTTATCTCGGTCTGCAGAAGGCCCGCTTCGGCAGCAGGCTACAGGTGGAGTATCAATGGGAAGCAGGCCTTCTGGATCTGCTGATTCCCAGATTGTCCATTCAAACTCTTGTCGAGAACTCCATCAAGCATGCGCTGGAAAACATGCCTGACGGCATCCGCGTCGTCATAACGGCCGAGCTGCAGGGAATGCAGGCGCTGATTTCGGTAAGCGACAATGGCCCGGGCATGTCTGTAGCGAGACTGGAGGAAGTACTGGCATCTTTTGATGAGGAATGGGAAGAACGGGAGAGCGGGAATATCGGACTGAAAAATCTGAACACCCGCCTGAAGCTTTTGTACGGGGAGGAAGCGGCCCTGGAGATCAGGACAGGCGCATCCGGAACTCATATAAAAATGATCATACCGCAAGGAGGCGGCAGCCGTGTATAGAGCATTGATTATTGATGATGAGGAACCGCTGCGTGAAGCGATCCGCATTCTGGGAGACTGGAAAGGGCTTAACATCGGGGAAATTTATGAAGCGGAGAACGGGAAGTCCGGCCTGGATTTGCTGAAGCAGCATGACATTGATCTGGTGATGGTGGATATGAAAATGCCGGGACTGAACGGGGTGGATCTGCTTCAGATTATTGAAAGGGATTATCCTGAACTGCTGACAATTGTCATCAGCGGTTACAACGACTTTGAGTTCACACGGCAGGCAATCCGTTCGAAGGTGATCGATTACCTGCTGAAGCCGGTGAACCGGACGGACCTGAATCAGGCCTTGCGCAAAGTGATTGATGTGCTCGATGCGAAGAGGAAGAGCGAAAGCGATATTATTACGCAAAATATCACCCTGAACATGTCTCTGCCCAAGCTGAAGGAGAAAATGTATCTGTCCATCCTGGACCGCAGCTTCCGGAGACAGGCTAATGAGGCGTTTCTGCCGCTGATCGGCGCGGACTATCCGGGCAACCGCTTTTTGCTGTCCGTGCAGCGCATGATGAATATGGACGAGGTGCGCCGCGCCCGTTTTGGCGACGACCCGGAGCTGCTGGACTTCGCGGTAACGAATGTGCTGGCTGAGTTGGGGGATGGTCGGCTGCAGTGCTTCAGCTTTGTCAATCCGCGGCGAGAGCGTGAGGTGATCGCCGTGTTTACGGTGACTGATGGGCGCGACGAAGATCTCGCGTTCCAGGCGGGTCATATTGTCCGGAAGGCTGCCTCCTCCCTTCATCAGCTGTTCGGGCTGAAGATGGCAGCCGGCATCGGCGGCCCGCAGCAGGAGGTAACGGCACTTGCCTCTTCGTATTCATCCGTGAAAGCCTGGTTTGCCTCTCTGGATGTGCTGAAGCTGAAGAACGAGCCTTTCACACAGACCGTGGATCAGGCTGCTGCCGCCGACACATACCCGGTGACCGGGCAGCTGACGATGATTCAGAAGGCGTTCGAGACAGGTGGACTAACGCATGCGAAAAACCTGCTGGGGGACTTTATTAACACTATTCGCGCACGGGAGACATTCAGCCTGGGGGATGCGGACCGGACGCTGCAGGAATTTGATATCATTCTGCGGGAAGCGTGCGCAAGGAAAGGCTTGAATGCGGGGGTGGCCGCGATGCCTGAGGAGGCGCGAAGAAGCGCGGCTGGCATCATTTCCATGGATTTCGCCTCATTTGAGCAGTTTGCCCAGGTGATGCACCGCATGCTGGAATTCTACAGCAGGCTTGCCGAGGAGGAAGGCACAAGCGGCAGGCCGTTCGACATTGCCGAAATTAAAACCTATATTGACCGGCATTATTTTGAGGATATTAAAATCTCCATGTTTACGGAGAAGTATTTTCTGAGCAGGGAATACCTGATGAAGCTGTTCAAGCAGCAGTTCGGGTACGGCATTCATGAGTATGTGCAGAAGGTGCGGATGAACAAGGCCAAGGAACTGTTGAACGACCCGGGCCTCAAAATCCAGGAGATTTCAGATATGCTGGGCTACAAGGATAAAAATTACTTCAGCAAGGCGTTCCGGAACTACTATCAGCTGTCTCCGTCCGAGTACCGGGCAAGCACGCAAACAAATTAGCAATTTAAATAATTGGAAATGATAGCGGAAACAAAATTACTTTTTTACCCTCAACTATTCACTTATCTACATTTTTAATGCCGGCTCCATTCACTACAATGAGCACATGGAAACAAATTAAACGATCAATTGGGGGAATATCGATGTTCAAAAAGTTTGCAGCATTGTCTGGCAGTCTCCTGTTGACAGTCGGCTTACTGAGCGGCTGCGGAGGCGGCGCTAAAGAGGCATCCTCTGACACAGGCGGCAGCGATGATTCGAAACCGGTTACAATAAACATGTTTACTGCTTCTCCTGAGTATACGGATGCCTTCAACGCGTACATTGCCGAGTATAAAAAGGTAAAGCCGAATGTCACGATAAATCTGGAAATTATGCAGTCTGACTACAATACGATCCTGAAATCGAAAATTGCTTCTGGCAGCACGCCGGATGTGTTCCAGACAACTGCCGGCGGCGACATTGATACGTATGCGGATTACAGCGCCGACCTGACGAATGAGCCTTTGGCTGCAGCGATGACGGATGCTGTGCGCGCGAACATGAGTTCTTCGGACGGCAAGGTGCTTGGCCTACCGGTGAAAGGCAACCTTTTCGCACTGATTTATAACAAGGATCTGCTTGAACAGGCCGGCATTACGGAGCCTCCAAAAACGGCAGCCGAAATGCAGGGTGCTGTTGAGAAGCTGAAAGCGAAAGGTATTACTCCATTCGCCAACGCTTATAAAGAATGGTGGGTATGGAAGCATATCTTCATGCACTATGTAGATGCGGCAGCACAAGACGCTGGTGTTGAGCCGAAGCAACTGGTGAGCGACTTTATCGCAGGCAAGGCGCATATTAAAGATTACCCGCTGCTGTACAACAACTTCTTCTCCTTCGTTGACTTGACGGTAGCCAACGGCACAGACAAGCCGCTGGAGCGCGACAGCAACGCGGAAGTCAGCGATTTTGCATCTGGCAAAGCTGCGTTCATGACAGGTAAAGGCGCATGGGATGAGGAAGCCCTGAAGAAAATCAATCCGGATCTGAAGATCGGCATCATGGGTTATCCGGTCAGCGACAAGGCTGAGCAATCGCAGATTGTGACGGGTGCGGACCAGGCCTTGCGTATTAATGTTGACTCACCGGTTAAGGATGAAACGATTGCCTTCTTCAACTGGCTGTACACATCGGAATACGGCAAGAACTGGTTCTCCGATGTAGCGAAGGTGATCCCGCCGATCAAGGACGCTCCGCTGCCTGACCTGGATATCCCGAAGCAAATGGAAGAAATTTTGAAAAACGGGCAGTCCGGCGACCTGTCCATCAACTACTCTCTGGATACGTTCCATCAGAAATTCGGTGAGCTGATGCAGGCATATATCGGCGGCAATGCGACCAAGGATCAGACGGTTACAGAGATTGAGAAAGCATGGGTTCAACTGGGCGGAGCCCAGTAATCCAAAGGGTAAAGTACTGATAAATTAAGAAAATGAAGTCGAATGTGAGCATAACTCGGCACGCTTGGTGCTGGGTTATGCTTTTCTTACACAAACCAGTGGCGGCAGGACAGGAAAGGATGATCAGGGAGTGAAAGCGGATCGTATTGAGATCGAGGAAAACGGGCTTTATCTTGTGCTGGAGGTTACGGAAGAGAAGGACGTGAGGCTGCTGCATTTTGCGGCCCAGCCTTACAGAGAAGGAACTGTCGAGGAGAAGCATAAGCCGGGATACCGGCTGCTGGAACTGCAGCTGTCCGGTGAAGACCGGGAGGAATACCACGGAAGAACACACCGGGCATCTTACCCCGGTCTGCGCATGATCTTTGCTGGTCATCGTGACGAACGAAATCTGCTGGGCCGCAAGCTTGAAATCATGCTTGCCGATCCTGTAACGGGAATCGGGGCCGTGCAGCATCTTCAGTTTTACGACGGCGTGCAGGTAGTCCGCAGCTGGGTGGTGCTCACCAATAACGGCAGTGACCCGGCTGATGTGGAGTATGTATCTTCATTTGCGCTGACAGGACTGGACAAGGAGGGGGAGCAGGACCGCGACGAGAAGATGCGGATCAACATTCCCCATCATGGCTGGCAGAGCGAGCTGCAGTGGAGAACTTATTCGTTGCCTGAGCTGGGCATGTCCCATATGAAGGACCGGGGCTCCAAGCGTGTCTCCTGTAGCAATACCGGCTCCTGGTCCGCTGCGGAGCATGTGCCGATGGCTGTACTGGAGAATACGGAAGCGGACAGCAGCCTGTTTTGGCAGATTGAGCATAACGGCTCTTGGCACTGGGAAATTATCGAGCAGGCCGATACGCTGACGGTGCTGATCAGCGGGCCGACGGAGCATGACAACCACTGGTTTGTCTGTCTGCAGCCGGGTCAGGAATTCACATCCGTGCCGGTGGCGGTGGGAGCGGTTCAGGGAGGCTTTGCAGAAGCCGCTGCCCATCTGACCGTATACCGCCGTATCATACGTCGGCCTAATACAGATAATCGGGAGCTGCGGATCATTTTCAATGATTATATGAACTGCCTGTGGGGCAGCCCGACGACAGCAAAGCTGCTGCCGTTGATTGATGCCGCAGCGGAGGTAGGCTGTGAATATTTCTGTATCGACGCAGGCTGGTATGCAGACGGAGAATGGTGGGACGGCGTAGGCGAATGGATGCCGTCAGCGGAACGCTTCCCGGGAGGCCTTAAGGTTGTGCTGGATTATATCCGCAGCAAAGATATGATTCCAGGCCTGTGGCTTGAGCTTGAAGTCATGGGCATTAACAGCCCCAAGCTGAAGGATACGGATGACAGCTGGTTCTTCATGCGGCATGGCAAAAGGGTGAAGGATCGCAGCAGATATCAGCTGGATTACCGCAATCCGCAGGTCAGAGCCCATGCCGACGAGGTGATCCGCCGTCTGGTTGAGGACTATGGGGTGGGCTACATCAAAATGGATTACAACATCAATGCCGGGATCGGCACCGAGACGGAGGCGGACAGCTTCGGTGACGGGCTGCTGCAGCATAACCGCGCATATTTGGCGTGGCTGGACAGCATCTTCGCACGTTATCCCGAGCTGGTCATCGAGAACTGCTCCTCCGGTGGTATGCGCATGGACTATGCGATGCTGAGCAGGCACAGCATCCAGTCCACCAGCGACCAGGAGGATTACATCAAATACGCTTCCATCGCCGCGGCCTCCCCGGCCGCTCTCACGCCGGAGCAGTCCGCCGTCTGGTCGTACCCGCTGCGCGAAGGTGATGATGAAGAGGTTATTTTCAATATGGTCAACGCGCTGCTGCTGCGGGTGCACCAAAGCGGGCATTTGGCCGAGCTGAACCCGCGCAGAAGAGAGCTGGTTAAGGAAGCGCTGGACGTATACAAGACGATCCGTCAGGATATCCGTGAATCGCTGCCTTTCTGGCCTCTGGGACTGCCAACGCCGCAGGATGACTGGATCAGCCTGGGGCTGCGCAGCGGGAACAAGCGGTATATCGCGGTGTGGCGGACCGGCGGGGAGCAGGGGACAGTTGATCTGCCGCTGCATGATTTGAAGGGAAAATCCGCCAATATCCGCTGCCTGTACCCGCAGGGCTATGAAGGCTCCTGGGTGTGGGCTGATGCGGAAGGAAGGCTGCAGGTGAGCTTGCCAGGACCAGCGACAGCCAGGCTGTTGGAAATCCAAATAGGCGAGTAGTTCAAAACTCAATAGATACTTTCCAGGAGTGTCCATAGGTCGGTTGACCTTGGGCACTCCTTTTTCGCTTTGTTCCTACCTTTTTAATTCAGACTTTTTCAAAAAAAGGAAAATGGGAAACCCGGTCATTCCTTTCACACAGAGCTCAGCTTGGAATTGAAAATTTATAGATTATTTTATTTATATCTATAAATTTATAGACAAACTAATAAAATGTTTGTATTATAAATTTGTGATTCGATTTTGCGCAAAGGATGAGTAGGCATGTTAAACAACCGTTATGTCCGGACGATTATCCTGTCCCGGGTATTCCTGCAGCTTGGCATCTGGATCCGAAATTTTGCCGTTTTGCTGTATGTCACGGACTTGACCCGCAATGATCCGTATTATGTATCCCTGATTTCCGTGGTGGAGTTTGCGCCGATTTTTTTGTTCGCGATGATTGGCGGAACGCTGGCCGACCGCTGGCGGCCGAAACGAACGATGGTATGGTGCGACCTGCTGTCCGCCGCTTCCGTGCTGGGTGTGCTGCTCGCGCTCTTGTACGGGACCTGGCTGGCGCTGCTGCTGGGAACGCTTGTATCCGCAAGTTTGTCGCAATTTTCCCAGCCTTCGGCCATGAAGCTTTACAAGAGACATGTTCCGGCTGAACAGCTGCAGGGCGTGATGGCGATGTCGCAAACACTGGTATCGGTGTTTATGATATTGGGCCCGATGATTGGCACGTTTATTTTTCTGCAGTATGGCATTGAGATTTCGCTTACTTTAACAGTGATCATGTTTTCCGGCTCGGCTTTGATCCTGTCCACTCTGCCCAAGGATTCCAAGGAGGACAGTTCTGCACAAACCGGGGATTTCATGAAGGAGCTGAAGGAAGGTATTCGTTATTTATGGGCCAACCGCTCGCTTAGAGTGCTTAGCGTCACCTTTGCCGTGACCGGTCTGGCCGCAGGGTTAACCCAGCCGCTGCTTTTGTTCGTTACTATTGATCAATTGGGGCTCGAAAAGTCCTTCCTCCAGTGGCTGTTTCTGACCAACGGGGCTGCTATGCTTATCGGAGGAATCATCATTATGGGGGCGGCGAAACGGGTAAAGCCGCATGTGCTGCTTCTAGCGGGGTTGGTTGGCAGTGCGTTGGTTACTGTTGTAACCGGCGCTTCAACCGTGGCGTGGTTGACCATTGCTGTCCAGGTCGTTGGAGGTTTGGCCTACTCGGGCGTACAAGCGGGTATTCAGACGATGATCATGCAGAATACCGGAGCTGCCCTGATCGGAAGGGTGAGCGGAGCGATTACGCCCATGTTTATGGGCATGATGGTGATTGGGATGTCGGTATCCGGCTATTTTAAGGAGATGCTCTCGCTCTTCACGGTCTATGCCATCAGCGGTGTGCTGCTTGTGATCGGGGCCTTGCTGCTGACTCCTCTGCTAGTGCAGCGGAAGGTACGGAAGCAAGCATGAATTTAGTAGATTCGGGAGCATATCCCCCTCGTTCAACTTCGCAATTATAGTTGTTTAGGGGGGCATTTTTTGACGGGGTACAGAAAAAATACAAGCCTGGGATTATCTTGGGCTTGTATTTTGATATAATTGGGTTGGACAACGGGTGGGAGTCACGGCGCAGCCTTCTGTGAAGGAGGTGATTGACGCCATGACAGCCCTTGGTGCGTTTTACATGGTCTTGAAAGTAATCGCGACATTGCTAAGCCTATGGTTTAGTTCTCGTAAGCTTTACCGATGGATCAAAAGAAGACGTAACAAGCGCAAAACCCACCGCTAAAGGTTGGTAGCCTCGGTGGGTTTTGCTGCACTAAGCAACAAATGCGCGCCGTGAGGCACACCTCGTTGTCCTGGGGGAGGGTAGCGACCTCCCTTATTTCTATTATTATGTTACCATATTGAAATTATTCAGGCAATGCGATTGCGAGTATTAGGAGGATTCCCCGTTCAAATAGCGATAGAATGGCGCATCGACCCAGAAATTATAGGTTTGTACTTCTGCAGCAGGCGCAAGCTTTTTCAGGCCTTCGGCGATGGAAGCTGTATCTTCTTTCAAGGAGAAGGACTGTGCATAGTAGTTGCCGGAATCAATTCGATTGTTGGATATCTCCATATAATTATTCATGGCAGGTAGCGAATAGTAAAGCGGCTGCCACCAGGAGGCAGCGATCAGGCCGGCTTCATCCTCGCTGTCTTTTTTGGCATATTGGTTCACAAGGCTATCAAATTGATCCTTGTCGGCAGCAGATTCAAACTCCAGGGCCAGATCATATTCTTTGGCGTAAGCGATATAATTGCCGTTTTCAATCTGCACCACCTTGTAGTCGTCGCTTTGCTGCGGAGTGCCCCACTCCTGCAAATAAACGAAGGCTGACGTTTTCGGCTCAAGCTGTACCTTGGCCTGTATGCCTTCACTGCGCAGCAGGCCGATCAGCTGAATGGCATGCTTCAGATCGCTATGTCCATAGGTGAGGGACAGTGCGGGATCGAAGTGGGCCTCGTAGCGTTTGTCTTTAATGTTGTAGCCGGTGAACAGCCCCTGCTTCAGGCCTTCATCGAAAATTTTTTGCAGCTCCGGCGCCAGCACAAGCTCCTGGGTGTCGTAAGCATCGTTGAGTTTTGCAAAAATATCGTTATCCAGCACATTGCCTATGTAAGATTTATAATCCCCGTGAAAGGACAACACGCCAGCCAGCAAATCGGTCGCAAACATGTTGTCTGCCTGGCTGTCTGCCTTAAAGGATTTGGCGGCAAACGCCGGAAGCAAACCGGTGTCCACAGCAGCGGCCAGCTCACGGGTTGCGTCGGCACTCAATTTATTAACTTCTTGTATTCTCGACTTCTTCAGGGATGCGGCGGCTTTCTCCGGTGAGTAGGTATTCGCCAACTCCTCCAGTCCCGCTGCTTTGATGGCGAGGCTGACGGCATTCGCCTGAGTCAAGGGAGCGGAATCCCCGGTTGTTAAGGACGGAGTCTGCTCAAGCAGTTTGCCCAGAGCACCGATATACTCGTCCACTGTAGGGGCGGCTGATAAATGAAGCCCGAAACGATTTTCGAGGTAGGATATGTTGTCTGCAGTGGAGCTTTGCTGAGAAGGAGCAGAAACAACGGTCAACGTCGCCGGAACGGCCGCATAGGATGGAGTGCCGGTTACGGCAAAGGCGGAAATCAGCAATGCGGTAGAGATAGAGAGCACCTTACGCGATACAGTATTTGATTTGAATAAAGATAACAAACTAAACATCCCCCTTTTATATGATTTAAAAAAATAAATTGTTAGAATCATATCCTCTCAGGTAAGGTCTGTCAATATATTTTGAAGGCTCCGAATGAAAAAAAAGAAAGAGCGGTTGTTAGTCGCCCTTTCTCCAATTCATATTAACTTGTAAAGCTATCTCTGTTATTTAAATACCGGTTTCAGGTTGAGACGGAGTCTGCGGGGGTTGTCCATTAGTGCTGTAGCCGTTTACCTCAAAAGTAATAATTTTGTCGTAAATCATATAATCCTTACGATTCGTAAAAGGTCCTTTATTGTTATTGTGCTTATTGATTGCAAATGTGACAGGTCCTGAACCTGAAGCCCGCTGCTCATACCAGCTTATAAAGGCGTTCACTTCACTCATGGAAAGATCATACTCTTTAACTTCACCGGTATTTAGCATAATCGCAAGTAAAGCTCGATCTCCACTATTGTCTTCCGGAGGTTCGGAAGGATTTCCCGGATTTGCTGTAATAGGAGTAGCAGAGGCTTCATTAGACACGGCTACCTCGACGCTGCCGTTAATAGCACGAACGATATAATAATAAGGGGTGTTATTAACCACATTTGTATCCTCAAATATGGCAGCAGTTCCATCTACAGTGCCAATAACACTGTAAGGACCACCGGCTGTGGTTCCGCGCTGGATTTCATAATTTGCGGCATTGGGGATTGAACTCCAATTCAATGTGACTTTCCCATTGCCTGCGGCAGCGGTCAAATCAAATTTCTCCGGTGATGGCCCCTCCATGCTTTTTCCGAACAAGTTCCATTCATATTGGTAAACTGACGCTTTGGCTTTAAGGACCACAGTTGCTGCGTTCTTGACAGGGAGCGGCAAGTCTTCAGTTGTATCATTGGCTTTAGGCGAATAGGAGTACAGCAAAGTATTATTGCTATCATAAAATTCAATGGTTGAGTTGGCGATACTGCTGCTGTTTAGAATTACCGAAGAAATCTCCATCGGCGAAGGGAATGTATACCACACCAAATTGCCGCTCGTTTGATAGTAACGAGTTGTACTGTTGTTGTCAGTCACCTCGCGGATCGTTGTGGTTGAAGCCGAGGTTGAAGCACCGACGTTAAGAGCAACCCGGTCAAGCAGGCCACCCGTATATTTGGTGGCATTCGGGGTGATCATTTTCTCAGCTGAATCAGCGCTTTCACCCGCCTCATTGATAGACGATACAACATAATAATAGGTTGTTCCGTTGACGACGGATGTATCGGTGTAAGAAGTTCCGCTTACCGAAGCCAGAAGCGCATAGGGGCCGCCTTTACTCGTGGAACGCTTAATTTTATAGGATTTGGCAGCTGTAGAACCCCAATATAGATCAACAGTTTTATCCCCGCCCTGAATCCAGTTGATTACAGGCACTGCTGGAGCCGCAGTTGGGGTGGAGAAAACATTCCATTCATAAAAATAAGTGCTGCTGGCGGCTTTAAGGACAACTGTCGATACATTGGTAACCGCGACCGGCAGGGATTGAACTGTATCATTAGCTATAGGTGTATAGGATAAAAGCAAATTATTGTTAACGTCATAAAACTCAATAGCTGCCGTCGAGCTGCTGTTTAAGACTACTGCAGAAATCGTTTGTGGTGATGAAAAAGTATGCCAAATTAAATTGCCGTTTGGCAGATAGTAACGGGTAGTAGCGCTATTATCGGTTAATTCTCGTACGGTTCCGGTTTTATTCGATGTAGAGGTACCTACATTCAATGTAACCCGGTCAAGCAGACCTCCTGTATATTTGGTTGCGCTAGGAGTTGCACTTTTTTCCACGGAATTTGCGCTTTCCCCGGCTTCATTAACGGATGAAACGACATAATAGTATGTTGTTCCATTGTTAACAGAAGAGTCTGTGTAGGAATTTCCGTAAACCGATGCGAGAACGGAATATGGACCGCCAGTAGATGCTGAACGCTTGATGGTATAGGACTTGGCCGCAGTGTTATTCCAGCTCAGATCGACGGTCTTGTCCCCGCCTTGAATCCAGCTGATGGTTGGAGCTGCGGGGGGCGCCGACGGAGTTGAAAATACATTCCACTCATAATGATAAACAGTGGCAGTTGATTTCAGTACAACAGTTGTGACATTCGTTGCCGGTGTCGGCAAAGATTGAACTGTATCATTAGCTACAGGTGTGAACGATGTGATCATTTTATTACTTGAATCATAAAATTCTATTGTTGAATTCAGAGAGCTGCTCTTTAAAATAATAGCCGAGATATTTTGTGGAGAGGAGAAGCTGTGCCAGATTAAATTTCCGCTAGTCAGATAGTATCTTGTATTTGAATCTCCATCAGTCATTTGAGTGACAGTCCCCGTGCTATTGTTAACCGAAGTGCCAACCTTCAACTCAACATTGTCTAATAGACCTCCAGTATATTGGCTGGCTGCCTTCATAGACGTGTTAGGTAAAATAACCCACATTAATACCAGCAACAAAAAGGTGAAACCTATCTTTCTACTCTTCAAATTCCCTTCCTCCTTCTTTAATCTCCAAATTTTACAATGGAAATTATAATACCAAAAAACTACTAAAGAACTCCGTCTAAAGAACTATTTTTAGTGATAAATATGAAAGTTAATGAAAAATTATAGGTTTATATATCTAAAAAGAAGGGAAAAAACTTGCACGATAATCTATTACTTATGATTAAAGAACTAAAAAAATAGAAACAATTTGTTACCTCTGTTTGGCTTCTTGTATCAGCACGTTAGCTTATTTTATGTGATATTTTATAACATTTAAGTTGACTATTTAGATTTTTTATTCATATAATCACAATAAATTAGATTAATTTGTTAGATAAATTAACATAAAAGGAGGTGGGAATAGAACACATAATGATGAAAACTGATGCATAATAACTACAACGATAAATTGGGGAAGGGGAATTAACAATGAAAATGAAAAAACTGTTCTATATTCCAGTACTGACTGCGGGTCTGCTCGCCAGTACTTTGCTTCCGGCATACGGGCTTACCGGGACGGCCGTGGCTATGGAGGCAAGCGCGGTACCCGCTCAATCCGAGATCAATCCGGCCCTCCCGAATGTGGTTATTTTGGCAACAGGCGGAACGATCGCCGGTTCCTCAGATTCCAATACAGATACAACCGGCTACAAAGCAGGTGCGCTTGGGGTAGAGACGCTAATCAACGCTGTTCCGGAGATGAAGGGGCTTGCCAATATCAGCGGCGAGCAAGTGGCTAACGTTGGCAGTCCGGATGTTGACAACACCATTCTGCTGCAATTGGCCAAACGGATTAATGAACTGCTGGCCAGAGACGATGTGAATGGAATCGTAATTACCCATGGTACGGATACGCTCGAGGAAACGGCTTATTTCCTCAACCTCGTTGTGAAAAGCGACAAACCGGTCGTCGTCGTTGGCGCGATGCGACCGGCAACAGCAATCAGCGCGGACGGACCATTCAACCTGTATAATGCGGTCAAGGTGGCCAGCACGCCTGAAGCCAAGGGCAAAGGGGTTATGATCATGCTGAATGACCGTATTGGCTCCGCAAGATATATTACCAAAACCAATACGACGGCTGTGGACACCTTTAAGTCTGTTGAGCAAGGGTATCTTGGCGCGGTGGTCGGAGACAAGGTGCTGTTCTATAATGAACCGACGCGCAAGCACACCACCGGGTCCGTATTCGATGTATCCGGCCTGACAGAGCTGCCGCAGGTAGATATTTTATATGAATACCAAAACAACGGGCGTTATCTGTATGATGCGGCGGTTACGGCAGGCGCCAAAGGCATTGTAGTTGCGGGCTCCGGCAACGGCTCGCTGTCCAGCGCCTCGTCTGAAGGAGCGGAGGATGCCGGCAAAAAAGGCGTTATTATCGCCCGCTCCACCCGTGTCGGCAGCGGAACGGTGTCCTCCTCAAGCTCGGATCTTGCCGATCATTTTGTGTCAACGGATTCCCTGAATCCGCAAAAAGCCCGCATCCTGTTGATGCTTGCGCTGACTAAGACAAAAGATGCGGCGCAAATACAGTCCTATTTTAACGAGTATTAATTCAAAAATAGCGTTGATCCCTGGTTTCCGCTGCGGAGCCGGGGATTTTCTGTTTTTCTACGGATTAGTAGCGAAAAACCTCTGAAATTTAAACGTGCGGCCTACCAGCACAAAACTATAATAGAGAGGAATTATTTTGAAAGCGCAATCATTTCAACTTGAACAACAGGAAGGGGAGATGAGAATGGGCAAACGTACAAGCAGGAACGCCAGAAAGTGGGCAATCACGGTGTTGGGGGCGGCACTGCTGACCGCAGGAATGCCCGGCGGAGGACCAACCGCATATGCGGAAGGGGAAGTACCGAAGGATCATATGAACGGGGTGCAGCTGGAGTATCTGGACAGAGGTCTGGTGGCGGCCTCCGTGGAAGGCGGGCAATTTCTGAGCTGGCGTCTGCTGGCTGATGAAGTGACCGGTTATTCGCCATCCGGCTTGACCGGGGCTAATTTCAACGTGTACCGGGATGGAGTCCAAATTGCGACCGTAACGGACAGCACCAATTACCTGGACACGGAAGGAACTTCCCAGTCCTTGTACTCGGTTGCGGCGGTTGTATATGGAGATGAGCATGAGCGGAGCGCTGCAGAGAGCGTCTATGGCATGGAACTGGAAAGAAGTGCCGAGGTTCGCCCCTGGAACGGCGCATTTTACGATCTGCCATTGCAAAAGCCAGCCGACGGGGTTACTCCTGCCGGGGAAGCCTACACATACTCTGCCAACGACATGAGTGTGGGCGATACCGACGGGGATGGACAATATGAGTTTTTCGTAAAATGGGACCCCTCCAATTCCAAGGATGTGTCGCAAAAAGGCTACACCGGCAATACTTACATTGATGCCTATGAGCTGGATGGAACCTTAAAATATAGGATCGACCTGGGAGTTAACATCCGTGCCGGCGCGCACTATACGCAGATGCTGGTTTATGATTTTGACGGGGACGGACGGGCAGAGCTTATGTTCAAAACGGCGCCCGGCACCAAAGTCATCAGCTACTATAAAAAAGGGAGACCTGGCAAGGAGCAGTACATTACCATGCCGCGTGAGGACATCCGGGCAGGCTACAGCCATAAGGATGATTACCGGATGAGCAGCGACGATTATTATGAACACGTTGTGGATATGTTCATGAATTGGGACCAGCATGAGGAGGTCCGAAACGGGCATTGGCCGGCGACGCTGGAGGAATGCTTCGGCATCGAACAGCGGTACGAATATCCGCTGTCCCGCGCGGATGCGGAGAAGCTTGCGGACTATTTTATGGATGAATACGCGCCCGCCCGCAGCAGCCGCAACGATCTGCGCACCTTTGAAGGCTTTATTGTTGACGGACCCGAGTATTTAACGGTCTTTGACGGGGATAGCGGGAAAGAGCTGGATACCGTGCGATATGAGCCGGAACGGCATGATGACGGGCTGATGTGGGGAGATTACGCCATGGCCCGGATTGAACCCGGCAACCGGGTGGACCGTTTTCTCGCAGGAGTCGCCTATCTGGACGGGGTTCAGCCATCTGCTATATTGGCACGCGGCTACTACACTCGCTCAACGGTTGCAGCCTACCAGTGGGAGGGCGAGCATCTGCGGAAGCAGTGGCTGGCAGACAGCGGCTGGACGGTCATGAGCAATCCGTTCAATGATGGCCCGCATGGCAGGGATGGCACCGATCCGCAGCTTGGCACGCTAACGACCCAGGGGGCGCACTCCTTGAGCGTGGCGGATGTTGATCAGGACGGCAGGGATGAAATCGTCTATGGCTCGGCCACCCTGGATGATGACGGCAGCCTGCTGTACAGCTCCATGGATGAGATGCCCGAGCAGAGCGCCGCGCCGGGTACGATCGCCCGTCTGGGGCACGGGGACGCGCTGCATGTCACGGATATTGACCCGGACCGGCCGGGACAGGAGATTTTCATGGTCCATGAAGGCGGCACCTACGCTCCTTACGGCTATTCCCTGCGGGATGCGGCCACCGGTGAGGTCATTTATGGCGGATACACCGGCAAGGATACGGGACGCGGTATGGTGGGAGATATTGAGCCGAGGCACAGGGGACTGGAGACCTGGGCGGTCGGCCTGTGGACGGCCGCCGGCGAGCAGCTTAGCAGCAGCATGCCCGGCACCAATATGAACATCAAATGGGCCGCGGATATGACAACGCAAATTGTGAACGGGGCGATTGACGTCACGCCGGTGATCGAAGACTGGAAGCGCGGCGTCCTGCTGACAGCGGATGGAACCTTGACCAACAACTATACCAAAGGCACACCTTCGCTTGTGGCGGATATTTTCGGGGATTGGAGAGAAGAAATGCTTGTCCGCAAGGCGGACAGCTCGGCGATCCGGATTTATTTGAGCACGGAAGTAACGGACCGCAAGCTGTACACGCTTATGCATGATCCGCAGTACCGGACCGGTGTGGCACGGCAAAATACGGCCTACAACCAGCCGTCATATACCAGCTTCTATTTTGCTTCAGACACGGATTGGGCGGAGGTGCCGGTTCCCGTCTTCCATGCGCCCGCCGCGCTGAATGGTCTGCAGACCGCGCTCGATCAGTACCGTGCGGCCAAAGAAGTGAAGGGCGATCTCGCTTCCCGTCTGAACAGCACCCTGAAGCAGGCGCAAAAACAATTGGAGCAAGGGAATACGGGCAAGGCTGCAAGTTTGATGGAGAAGTTCATTTCCCAGATCGGCGGAAACAAAAAGGAGGAGCAGATTTCGCAGCGGGCTGCATGGAGTCTCACCCGGTATGCAAAGTTGTTTATTGGACAAAATGAAAAGTGATGTGAAGCAATAATTTTACGAAACTTTTCGGTCAAAAGATAAACCGCCCAGTAAAGGGCGGTTTAATACAGTCAAGGCTTCAGTTCATGCAGCATAATATTCATAATTGCAATCAGATAAGTTATTCAAAACTATACTTTGCAAGTATTTCCCCCCAAGGAGCTGGTCCCACTTCTCTAAAGCCTGATTTTGTGTATAGCAGTCTGGCTTCTTCATTATCTGGATTGTAGCCAAGCATTATAACCTCAGTTCTGTTATTGCTTTTTCTTATCTCATCAATAACCAGCAACATAGCTTTATAACCATGGCCTTGTCCTTGGAATCTTTCGTCAATCATAAAACGGTAAATCCAGTTGTTCCCATCCTCAGGATCTGGTCCATACATTGTAAATCCAATCATTACATCATCTTTGTAAATCGCCTTTGTTACAAATCCTTCTAAAAATTGCGCCTCTGCAATCGAGTAAAGATTTGCAGCCATAAACCTTTCTTGTTCCGGTTTTGGTTTTAGATAGGCACATTCTTCCCAATTACTCTTGGATATGGTTTGTAATGTAATCAATACTGGACTCCTCCTTGTATTCAGGGGAACCCTGTACGTGCTCCCCTACTTGGAAGACTTTTTCGGCACAGCATCAATTTGACATCGGTAATTTCTCATACCACATCACTCCTTTAAGAAGATGGATCAATTTCATTCGTCATCTTTTTTCGAACTTTGAACTGAGAAGTTCTCGTTAATATTAAACTACTTGCACCTACGATGGTAGTAAAATTCAGTTAGAATACTGAAGCCGTCCAACCGTATTTTCCGATGGTTATAGTGGCTATTAACACTTTTGGTATAGTGGCGCCTTAACAGGCTGCTTTGACAGCCTTTGATTAAAGCAAATTTTTGAAAGAATCGGGAATAACAAGTCTTTACACTATAAGCCGGGCGGGTGTATGATTCAAATCGTAATTTGATTTTTTTTATATGATAATTTTGCTTTTACCGCTGAATTTTCGCACAGAGCGGAAAATGGGGGAACCAAAGCGGCCGACTGATTCCGGCAGGAAAGGCGGAACAGATATGGCTTGCAGGGGTGAATCGCGGAGGAGATTCCAAGGTCTCGGACGCGTAGGGCGACTCTCTCGCCCGAATCCGACAGCTAACCTCATAAGCGTACAGGGAGAGGCAGCAAACCGACTAATATCCAGTCCATGCTTTATTGGCATATGGACCTTGGGAGAAGCCGCGGGAAGCTACTTGGACGCCCTGGCTTCTTTTTTTGTATCTTTGCTGCCCGAATATCGAGGAGGATCTGAATGCAAACCGAGACCATTCTCGTTGTTGCTCCTAACAACGACGGCCGAAAATTTGTGAAGCTGCTGCAGCATCACCATTTGCCCTTTGCGGTTCTGACGAACAGCACCGCAGAAGAGAAGCATTTTGAGAAGCAGGGGGTGGAGCAAATTCTTCGGATCGATACGTCCATGACGGAGAAGTGGGTCATTCCCAAAATGACGGTGGGCTGTATTTTCATATTTGAGAGCAGTCTCAATCTTACCTGCCGCTATCTGCAAATCTGCAGGTCATGGACAGAACGGGAGATTCATGTCATTACCCGGCAGCTGATGCATCCGAGGGGTGTTTACCAGCGGATGGGCGCGGACCATGTGATTTATACCAAGACAGGAGAAGTCGGTTTTATCTTGAACGGACTTAGAGATGGATGCCGGTAATATGTTTGTTACAATGTACGTATTAACGGTGCGGACTAAGCGGCGGGGTCGCTAAAGCTCAGGCTGGACGGCGGACCGTGCTAATCGGAGGGGGATATGGCATACATATTTGCATTTCTGAAAAAGTACCGCCTCGCCTCAATTGTTGCTATTTTCATGATGCTGGTGGAGCTGTCGGTTGAGCTGCTTCAGCCGTGGATCATTTCCAGAATTATCGATGACGGTATTCGGACGGGCAATCTGCAGGCCGTCTGGCTGTGGGGCGGCTTTCTTTTGGCAGGGGCAGCCGTCGCATTTGCCGCCGGCATCATTGGCACATTTTATGCGTCACATGCCAGCCAGGGATTTGCTTATGATTTGCGGAGCAGACTTTACGTGATGGTGCAGTCTTTTTCCTATGCGCTGTTCAGCCGGTTCGCGGTCTCATCGCTGATCACCCGCCTTACTGGCGATGTATCGCAGCTCCAGGATACCATTTTCATGAGCCTTCGCTTTATGTCCCGTGTGCCGCTGCTTGTTTTGGGCAGTGTCATCATGTCGCTCGTGGTCAACGTCAAGCTTGGGCTGCTTCTGACGGTTACTGTTCCTGTACTGCTGGTGTTTCTATACCTTGTAATGAAGAAAGCATCGGCTTTGTTCCGCGGCGTGCAGCGCCGGCTGGACAGCGTCAACGGCTCTATTCAGGAAAATCTGACCGCGATCCGGCTGATTCGGGTATTTGTGCGCATGGGGCATGAAATCGGGCGTTTCTCCCGTCTTAGCGGAGAATTGATGAAGGGCACCGTTCGTGCGCTGCGGCTGACAGAAACGACAATGCCGTTCATTTTGCTGCTGATGAACCTGGCCATTATAGCGGTGCTGTGGAACGGAAGGGTGGATATTGCCGCAGGTGAGGCTTCAGTCGGCGAAGTTGTTGCAGTTGTCAACTATGCGCTAAGGACGATCGGCGCGTTGTCGGCACTGTCCTGGATTGTGGTTACCTATTCCCGTGCCGGAGCATCGGCACAGCGGATTGGTGAGGTGCTGGCAGCGGAAGACAGCGCTTCAGGATATGCGAACAACACGCGAGAAGTGAGGCCCGTTCAGGGACAGGTGGAGTTCCACAACGTTGGGTTCCGTTACTCGGAAGGCAGCGCCCCTGTTCTGGAGGATATTTCATTCCAGGTGCGGCCGGGCGAGCGGGTGGCGATCATGGGGGCGACCGGTTCGGGCAAGTCTTCGCTTGTTCAACTGATTCCCAGGCTGTATGAGGAGACGGAAGGCGTCGTATTGATCGACGGCATGGACGCGAAGCAGCTTGATGTGAGGCAACTGCGGGATGCCATCGGTTATGTGCCGCAGGAGGTGTTGTTGTTCTCGGGAACGATCCGCGAGAATATCGCCTGGGGGGATGAGCGCGCCACACTGGGCGATATCCGCGAAGCGGCACGGCAGGCCCAGCTTCATGAGACGATCGAAGGCCTGCCGAGTGGTTACGATACTGTTCTGGGCCAGCGTGGGATCAATCTGTCCGGAGGACAGAAGCAGCGGCTCTCCATTGCCCGCGCACTCGTACGCAAGCCGTCCATTCTGATACTGGACGACAGCACCAGTGCGCTTGACGTGAAGACCGAAGCGGCTTTGCTGGCCGAATTGGAGGCTCTCTCATGCACGACGTTTCTGATTACACAGAAAATCAGCTCAACGATGTCCGCGGACCTGATTCTGCTGCTGGATGAAGGCTGCCTCATTGCCAAGGGAACACATGAGGAATTGCTTTCCGGTTCAGAATTATACCAACGTATTTATCAGTCACAGTTCGGAGAGGAGGCACTTCAGCATGCTCAAGGCATTCACTGAACCATTCCGGTATCCAAGGCCTGCATCGGCTCGGCGGACAGCCCCCGGTGGCGGCCGGAAGCCTGCGGCCAAAGCGAAGAACTGGTCCGGCACGTTACAGCGGATATGGCATTACCTGGCCCGCCGAAAATTCAAATTGGCGCTTGTTCTGCTGATGGTCTTACTCAGCTCCGGGCTCGCTCTGCTGGGGCCTTATCTCGTGGGCGTGGCCATAGATCATTATCTGGAAGGAGGGCCAAACCGGACATGGATCTGGTTCCTGGCCGGATTGGCTGTTGTGTATGCCCTGTACTCGCTGACCGTCTGGCTGCAAAATGTCTGGATGATTGAGGTGGCGCAAGAGACGGTGTACCGGATGCGCCTCGATTTGTTTTCACACCTGCACAGGCTGCCGATTCCGTTCTTCGGCAAACGCCAGCAAGGAGAAATTATGAGCCGCCTGACCAACGACATTGAGAATGTCAGCTCCACGCTGAACAGCTCGGCCATCCAAATTTTCTCCAGCGTGCTCACGCTGGTGGGGACGGTGGCTGTGATGCTGACGCTGAGTCCTGTGCTGACACTGCTGACTTTTACGGTTGTGCCGCTGATGGCTCTCGGCATGCGCTGGATTACGCGCAGGACAGGCCCGCTCTTTAAGGAAAGGCAGCGAAGATTTGGGGAGTTGAACGGCTTTATCGAGGAGACGCTGTCCGGGCAGCGCATCATTAAAGCATTTTCCCAGGAGCAGCGGGTAATAGGGGAATTCGGTGTTCGTAATGACAGCATCCGGCTGGCAGGCTTCTGGGCGCAGACCATATCCGGCTTTATTCCGAAGCTGATGAACGGGCTGAACAACCTGAGCTTCGCCATAGTTGCAGGCTTTGGCGGTATTCTGGCCATCCGCGGCTCCATTACCGTGGGTGTCATTATTATATTTGTGGAATATGCACGCCAGTTTACCCGTCCCCTAAACGATTTGGCCAACCAATGGAACACGCTGCTGTCTGCTATTGCCGGAGCCGAGCGGGTCTTTGAGGTATTGGATGAGGATGAGGAGGCCAGGGATGAGAGCGCATCCGTATCGCTGGACCATCTTGAGGGTGAGGTTTGCTTCCGTAACGTCTCGTTCTCGTATGAGGAAGACGGGAATACGCTGAAAGAGATCAGCTTCGCGGCCCGTCCCGGAGAAACGATCGCTCTGGTTGGCCCGACCGGTGCAGGCAAAACGACGCTGATTCAGCTGTTGTCCAGATTTTACGATCCCTCCTCCGGAACCATAACGATGGACGGAAGGGACATCACAACCATGCGGCGTGAGAATCTCAGATCCCATATGGCCTTTGTGCTGCAGGATACTTTTCTGTTTGCGGGAACAATTCGCGATAATATCCGCTACGGCAGGCTGGATGCCACGGATGAGGAGGTGGAAGCTGCAGCCAGACTGGCCAATGCTCACTCCTTTATCATGCGTTTGCCGGACGGTTATGATAAGAAACTCGAAACGGGCGGCAGCGGCATCAGCCAGGGACAGAAGCAACTGCTCGCGATTGCCCGCGCCATGCTTGCAGACCCGGTGATCCTGATCCTCGACGAAGCGACCAGCAGCATTGATACCGTCACCGAGGTTAAAATTCAGGAGGGGCTGAACAGGTTGATGAAAGGGCGCACAAGCTTTGTCATTGCCCACCGACTGAACACCATCCGCCGGGCGGATCGAATTCTGGTGCTCAAGGATGGCAGGCTGCTTGAACAGGGCTCTCACGAAGAGCTGCTGTCCAAGGATGGCTTCTACGCCAGTCTGGTTAAATAGGTTATTCAAAAAGTCATCTTTTGATCACGAAGGAAGTCAGGAAGCGGACTCGACATCGAATCTTGAATTTAGCCGGGTGTATGAATTTTCAGGCCGTCAAATTTTTGCACGGCCTTGTTTGCTGCGCTTATTCGCTTAACAAAGAATTGCTGCTGTCCTCTGTTTTTGAGTATTTCAGTTTCTAACGATTTGTTCAGAATCCGTTCAGAACTTCATGTTACTTTGGGATGTAAAAAAGACATTATTACATCCAAAGGAATGATTGAGATGAGTGAACGGAGGCAGCAGACAGCCGAAAGTCATCCGGATTCCATAGATCATCACCTGATCCAGATCACTTCATTGCATCGGCAGCTCAGATTTGTAAAAGACGGTGAATTGAAAAAACAAATGAATTTCGCCGGACGAAGCATAGGGGCAGGGCCAGGCAGCCATCAGCAAAAATACAGGGTATTTGCGGCAGCGAAGGAAGCGGTCAAACGGGTAACGGGACTTGAACTGCATGAGCTTCAGATGACGGCAGGCTGGTGGATGTCCGAGGGGAAAGTTATTCAAATGGCATCCAGCGAAGAAAGACTGCTCGCCTCGGTCCTGACATGTGCATGGCGTGCCCTGCAGGGACGCGGGGTGCATATGATGTCAACGGACAATCAGTCCTCCTGGAGGGATTATAATGTATTATATCCGGTATACACCTTGCTTGGCCTCACTGCGGGCTGCAATCTTGTAGGCGCCTCGACTGAACAGAAGCAGCAGGCTTATCTCACGGATATTACCTTCGGTGATTTCAGGGAGTTTGCAGCGGACTATTTGCACGATCATCTGACCATGAATGCGGGTGAGCGTATGCAGACGTTCAATGCCTGCACGGTCATCGACAACGCCGAGCAAGTGCTGATTCATCATCTTTTAACCCCGATCACTCTTTCGGAACAGGGCGTAGCAGCAGGGCAGACAGCTGCAGGCGCAAATGCGGAAATATCGGTGCACCATTACATGCAGCAGTACGAGAGCATCGCAGGGATGACAGACCGGGCTGCTGGGGAAGATGTCCTTTTACGGCAAGCGTATGGTCTGGACACGGTTATTTTGCCTGCTTCAGATTTGAGAAAAAGGTCTGTGGCGGAGGAAGTCATCAGATATCGCCGGGAGAAGGCTTCCTTCAAAGCCAGTGGAACGGATGGGCAGCCGGCGTCCGGTTCTGCGGAAAGCCTGAGAACGGCGGGTTTGAAATGTTTGGTGAAAAGGGATTCCCGCGGAGAAGAAGTGTTCAGCCGGGAAATAGTCAGACAGCCGAGGACAGCCGAAGAACGCCGCATGCTGATATTGCAGCCTGATGGAGCACGCCTGGAAGAAGAATGGCTATATGTTATGGAAATGGAACGGATTGTGCATACCCACCGGCAGCTCGTGTATGAGCGGCGTGACCAAATGTGGGAGAAGGCCAATATCAAGCATGTAATGAATACCCACGTGTCTGCAACGATCACGGAAACGGATACTGCATATCGGGAGAAAATGCGGGGTTGGCTGTTCACCATCGGGCAGGGCACGCTGGAAGAAGGCCATCCGCTGCTGCAGGGGAATACTTTGGTCGATGAGGAGCTTCAGCAGGCATGGGCGGATATATGGCAAAGTCTGCTGAAGCGTCCGGCGATGAGCAAACATCTCCTGAGCTGGAGCCATAAATATATAAGTTTGCTGGATAAGCAGTGGGCCCGATATATGGAAGGTGTGAAGGAGCTGCGGCTGCAGGCCGGGAATGGTGAAAGCCTCAAGGAAACGATGATTCAAGCATATCATGAGGCATGCTCCGATCTGTTCCTGCAAATTAAAGCCGGGTGGAGAACGGAGTTCACGGACTGGTTTTTGGGCGAAGCGCTGCTTGCCTTTGCGTCCGGAAAACAGGAACAGCCATTGTTCGGCTCAGGAGCTACCTGAACGTGGACAATGACCCGGGTCATAAAATAGTCTGAATTCCCTGGAAAAAGGAGTTCAGACTATTTTATTTTTATTCCTCTCGTCATGGATGGCTACATTCGCAAGGAGCGTACTGAATGGTAACAGCGATTACTCTCCATGGTAATAAGAAAATTGCGTTAGATATTGACTTATTCATTTATGTTTTTGAGCAACATCCTGAATTTGGTGAGAAAGCTAAAGCGATTTTGGAGCAGATAGAAGATGGATTTGTTGCCGCAGTGGCTTCCTCTGTCTCTCTCACCGAGATTTTAGTTAAACCAATACGTGAAGGAAATCTGACTCTGGAAAAGCAATACAAATTGCTTTTTTTCCACTTCCCCAACCTCACCATCTTACCGATCGATAACATGGTCGCCGAGCGAGCTGCCTATCTTCGAGGAAAATACAATATTAAAACACCAGATGCATTGATCGTCGCCACGGGGCTTGTAGCCAATGCGGATTTGTTTATAACGAATGATCAACGACTCGAAATTATCAAAGAAATAAAATGCATATCATTGAGCCAGCTGTAATATAAGTGGAATGACGAGTTCAAATAAGAAAGCTCCCAATCGGCAAATGAGGATTTCCATTCAAGCCGATTGGGAGCTTATTGTTTGTTAACCAGAGGCTTCCCCTCGACGAATCTATCCTATCATGTTAATATAATAGTCTGATAACGTGGTAGCGGACTAAAGCGACTGCCTGCATCAACGGGTGCTTTTGCACTCCGGGGATAAATACGGAGGGGATTATACATGAGAAAAACAGCACTTCTAGTCATTATAGGGGCGGTTCTGCTGGTCCTGGCCGGGTGCTCGGGCACAGGCGGTAAGGATGGGAATACCCTGGTGGTGGGGATTGATGACAAATTCGCCCCCATGGGCTTCAGAGATGAAAACAATGACATCGTTGGCTTTGATATCGATTACGCCAGAGCGGCCGCTGAAAAAATGGGCAAAGAGGTTCAGTTTCAGCCAATCGACTGGTCTTCCAAGGAATCGGAGCTGAACAGCGGACGGATTGATTTGATCTGGAACGGTTACACCATTACAGATGAGCGCAAGGAGAAGGTGCTTTTCACGAAGCCGTACCTTTCCAACAGCCAGGTGGTTGTCGTTCTTGCCGATTCGCCGCTGGCCAAGCTGGAGGATTTGAACGGCAAAGCCGTCGGTCTTCAATCCCTGTCCTCTGCTGCGGACGCGCTGAATGCCAGCCCGCTCAAGGATCAGGTCAAATCTGTAGCGGAATTCAAGGATAACGTGCTTGCACTGACGGATCTCAAGACAGGCCGTTTGGATGCCGTCATTATTGATGAGGTTGTGGCCAAATATTATATGGCAAAGGAACAGGGCGTCTTCAAAATTCTGGACGGCACGCTGGCACCTGAAGAATATGGGGTCGGGGTCAAGAAAGGAAATGAAGAGCTGCTCAAGCAGATGCAGACGGCCATGGACGAGCTGAATGCGGACGGAACGGCCGCGAAGCTGTCCGAGAAATGGTTTGGAGAAGATAAGGTGTTGAAGTAAGAAGGATAACTTTTGTACAGCTGCTTGTTAGAAAAATTCGCTGGAAAACCGGAGAAGTACATTCCGGTTTTCTTTACTTGGAGCCCTGAAATACAGGGTGCCGGTCGCTAAGGGAGTCGAATAGATACAATGGAAACCGATTATATTTTGAGAATTATACAACCGCTGCTGGAGGGCGCCTGGACGACGGTATACACCTTCCTGATCGTTGTCGTGTTGTCCATACCGCTGGGCTTTCTTGTCACTTTAATGGCTAACAGCCGTCTCAAACTGCTGTCGGGGGCGGCGCATTCTTTTATCTATGTCATGAGAGGGACGCCGCTGCTGCTGCAGGTGCTGTTCTTCTGCTTCGGGCTGCCGCAGCTTCCCGTGGTTGGCGAATATCTTGTGCTGGACCGCTTTGTGGCCGCATGCCTCGCCTTTGTGCTGAACTACGCTGCTTATTATGCGGAAATTTTCAGAGGTGGACTGCTCTCTATCGATAAGGGCCAATATGAAGCTGCGCAAGTGCTTGGATTAAGCCGGCTGCAAACGATGACCAAAGTGCTTATCCCCCAGATGATCAGGGTTACACTGCCGGCGCTGGCCAATGAATCGATCACGCTGGTTAAGGATACGGCGCTGCTCTATGCTGTGGCCGTTCCTGAACTGCTGTATTATGCACAAGCCGCGGTGAACCGTGATTTTACCATTACTCCGTTTTTTGCGGCAGGTGTGATTTATTTATTGATGACGCTGCTGCTTACGCTCTTGTTCAGGGCGCTGGAAAGAAGATTCAAATTCGAATAAAAGGACTGTCGTGACATGAATTCGATGATAGAAGTAACCCATTTGCAAAAATCCTTCGGCACGCTGCAGGTATTGAAGGATGTAAGCTTTACTGTTAGGCAGGGGGAGACCATTGCCGTCATCGGCCCTTCCGGCTCGGGCAAGAGCACCATGCTGCGCAGCTTGATTCATCTGGAGGATATCACAGGGGGCAGCATCAGCATCAACGGTGAAGCGCTCGTTTCCGAAGGAAGGTATGCCGGCGCAGCCCGGATCAAGGCCATTACCTCCCGGATGGGGATGGTCTTTCAGCAGTTCAATCTGTTCCCCCATCTGACGGTTCGCGACAATCTGGAGCTTGCTCCACGTGCGCAAAAGCTGGAGGCTGTACAGGAAATCCGCCGCCGAAGCGATATGCTGCTTGCCAAGGTCGGGCTTGCCGATAAGGCGGATGCCTTCCCCTCCAGACTGTCGGGCGGGCAAAAGCAGCGTGTGGCCATCGCCAGAGCGCTCATGCTGAAGCCGGATATTCTACTATTCGACGAGCCGACCTCCGCGCTTGATCCGGAGCTGACAGGCGAGGTGCTGCAGGTGATCAGGCAGCTGGCGGAAGAACGGATGACGATGATCGTTGTCACACATGAAATGAGCTTTGCCAGAGACGTGTCCGACAGGGTATTCTTCATGGATCAGGGGGAGATTGCCGAGGCGGGCACTCCTGCACAATTATTCGGGAATCCGCAGTTGGATCGTACGCGCGCATTTCTGGGCCGGTTTACCGGAACGACGGATGCCGGCAGGTAGCTTCGATGGAATACCGTTGTCCACGGTCCGAATTGGTGTATAATCAGTTGGACAACTGCTGATGGAGGACTAGAATGACGAAACGAATCATACTGGATGTGGACACAGGCATTGATGACGCTCTGGCCATTGGTTATGCGGTGCATTCGCCCGAGCTGGAACTGCTTGGAATCACGACAACGTTCGGGAATATTTCGGTGCCGGAGGCGACCCGCAATTCGCTGGTGCTGCTGGAAAAGCTGAATAAAGAGGTGCCGGTGTACCAGGGAGCGGACAAGCCTTACGCCAGAGAGCTGTTCAAACCCTACTCGAGACATATTCATGGCGAGGACGGCATTGGAGGCTGTCTCGGCGAAAGTCCGCTGCGCTCGGCTGCTGAAGGGCATGCGGCTGATTTTATCATTCAGCAGGCGCGCAAGCATCCACGGGAGCTGACAATGATTGCTGTGGGACCGCTGACGAACCTTGCGCTTGCGCTGGATCGCTGCCCCGAGCTGCCTGAGCTGCTTGACCGTTTGATCATTATGGGCGGTGCGGTCACCGTGCCGGGCAATGTGAAGCCGATGGCCGAAGCGAATATATATGCCGATCCTGAAGCGGCGGAAAAAGTCCTAACCGCGGGCTTTAATCTGACGCTTGTCGGCCTTGATGTGACGATGCAGACGCTGCTTCCGCAGTCCGATGTTGACGCTTGGCGCGGTCAGGGTGAGCTTGCGGAATTTATGGCTAACATGACCGATTTTTATATGCAGGCTTATAAAAATTTCAAGCCAGGCATCGCAGGCTGTGCGCTGCATGATCCGCTCGCTGTAGGTGTGGCGATCGATCCGGGTTTTGTCACAACAAAACCGATGCATATCGCTGTAGATACAGGGGATTCACCTACTGTCGGCCGGACCTATGAAGTGCCCGCTGCCGAGGTTGCCGCCGGGGCCGCCCGTGCGGGCAAGACCATTGATGTGTGTCTTGAAGTTGATGCGGAACGTTTTCTGCAGCATTTTCTGGGCCGCATCCTGTAAATGATATAGAATCCGGTAGGATCATAGTGGAGCCGTCGCTATTTGTTGATTTGCAGCAGAGAGCGGCGGCTTTTTTCTGTTGACAAAGGTGTATCAACTGTATTATTAATAGTAATACAGTTGATACACCTTTTTAGCATGAGTAACCGCAGGCCAAGTACATAAGTGCGTGAAGAGAAGGGAGGAGAAGTATGTTCGAATTGGATGTGCGGAGCCGCAAGCCTATTTACGAACAGCTGCAGGATAAGATCCGGGATATGATCGTGTTCGGCGCCCTGCAGGCGGATGAACAGCTGCCATCCGTGCGGACATTATCATCCCAGCTTACGGTGAATCCCAACACAATACAGAAAGCCTACCGGGAGCTGGAGCGCCAGGGTTATATCTATTCCGTTCAGGGAAAGGGCAGCTTTGTGGCACCGCCCGAGCATCACCCCAAGGAAGCAAGCAGGGAGAAGCTGCGGACGGAGCTGCTGCGGTTAATGACGGAAGCGGTATTTCTGGGATGGACGAAGCAGGAAATCGACGATTTGTATCATGATGCTGTGAAGCAGCAGGAAAGGGGGATATCCCGTGATTGAACTGGGAGAGGTAACGAAACGTTTTCAAGGGGAAGCGGCGGTTGACAGGCTTACGCTGCTGGTGCGTAAAGGCTCCATCTTTGGTTTGCTTGGCTCCAACGGGGCAGGCAAAACCACTTTGCTGAAAATGATTGCCGGGATCTACAGGCCAGATGAGGGCGGGGTTGCTGTCGAGGGAGAGGTAGTCTTTGAAAATCCCAAAGTCAAGCAGCGCATTTTCTTTTTACCGGATAGCCCCTACTTTTTTCCGCAATCCTCCATTGAACAGATGGCTCGTTTTTACAGGTCGGTGTATCCGAGGTGGAGCGAGGAGCGCTATGCCATGCTTGGTAAGGTGTTCAATCTGGATACGAAGCGCAAGCTGAGCCGTTTTTCGAAGGGGATGCGCAGACAGGCAGCCTTCTGGCTGGCATTGAGCTGCATGCCGGATCTGCTGGTGCTGGATGAGCCGATCGACGGTCTTGATCCGGTCATGCGCAGGCATATAAAAAATCTGCTGTTCCAGGATACGGCTGAACGCGGGATGACAGTGATTATTTCATCCCATAACCTGCGTGAAATTGAGGACTTATGTGACCATGTTGCCATTATGCACAAGGGACGGCTGGTGCTGGAGAAGGAAGTGGATGATCTGAAGGAGGACACCCATAAAATTCAGATCGCCTTCCGTGAGCAGGCCCATGAACAGGCCCTGGAGGAACAGGTGGATTTTTTACATAAGGAAACGAGGGGCAGCGTTGTTCTGTATATTGTACGGGGAGAGCGCGAAGGGATCAGCCGTATGGTGGAAGCCTTTGCCCCTTATGTGTTTGACGTGCTTCCGCTCACCTTGGAAGAAATCTTTATTTATGAAATGGGGGACGCCGGATATGACATCAAGCCGATTCTTCTTTAACGGCGGTGTGATCCGTCAAAATTTACGGCAGCACGGATGGATCGGCATCCTGTATCTGGCCGGGCTGATGTTCACACTTCCGCTGAAGCTGATATTGGGAACGCCGTACATGGAGGCAATCCGTTTAAGGGACCTGTTTGAGTATCATGGCGATGAACAGATGATATTTGTCCTAAGCCTTCCGGTCATTGCCGGCGTCTTCATTACAAGATACATACAGAGCAGGCCCGCGGCCGATTTGTACCACAGTCTTCCGCTGCGCAGGGAGCATCTGTTGACCGCTCATATAACAAGCGGCCTGCTGCTGCTGATCGTTCCGGTCTGGCTTACGGCGGCTATCACTGCTTTGCTGTCCGGCAGGCATGACCTGGACTATGTGTTCACACTGTCCGATGTTTTGTCCTGGGCAGTTACGGTTACAGTCATCACATTATTCCTGTACAGCTTTAGCCTGCTTGTCGGCATGTGTACGGGGCAGTCCATCTTTCAGGCGGTGGCGGTTTACGCACTCCTTTTCCTGCCCATGGTGCTGAGAGGGCTCCTTGCTGCTCATTTTGAGCGTTATCTGTACGGATATCCGGAACCGGGGCGCATAGGCCATACTTTTGAAGTCTTTTCACCGCTGTACCGTATGATCGCTATTTCGGAACTGACCTTTAGCGGCCTGGAATTGTTCGTTTATACGGCACTTGCTGTGCTGTTCCTTGTGCTGTCTTATCCGCTGTACAAGAAACGTCATATTGAATCCGCAGGCCAGGCCGTGGCTTATGTCTTTTTTCAGCCATTGTTCAAAGCGGTCGTTATTCTCTGTCTGATACTGTTGGGGGGCATCTATTTTCACAGTCAGTCCGACGGGAAAACAGGCTGGACGATGGCAGGCTATGTGCTCGGAGCGGTGGTGGGTTTTATGATCAGCGAAATGATCATCCGGAAAGGCTGGCAGATATGGTCAAAAAAGGCGGCATTTGAGCTGGTCGCCTATGGGGCGGGAATCGGTCTGCTGCTGTATGGATCGGTATCCGACGTCACGGGTTACGAAACCCGGATTCCGGCGGCATATTCTGTGGAAGCCGTCTACATGGGAGACTATTTTGACTGGTCCAATACGGAGAAGGAGAACTCCTACTCCCGCAATCCGGATTATATCTCCGCGGTGCTCAGCCTCCAGCGTGAGGTTGTGAATGTGCGGCCACCCGAAATCTCGGACGCGGACCGTCCCCAAACCTATCGGAATGTATCCATCGCTTACCGGTTGAAAGAAGGGGGCACGATATACCGTGGGTATCAGATTCCTGATGAACAGTTCAGAGATGAGCTGAAGAACGTGATGGAATTTGACGATTACAAAAGAAGCAGCTACTGGCTGTATAAATTGAACGGTACGGCCTCGTACGCCGAGATTTCCAGCGGAATCTCTGCGAGTCGGAGAGTTACAATTCACGATCCGGCAGAAATGAGGGAGCTTGAGCAGGCTTTGCTGCAGGATATGGATCGGCTGAGCTATGAGGAAATGACCGCAAATCGTATACCGGAGGCGGAAATCAGGATATATTGGAAGGTTCCGGGCTCCCTCCATAATGAGTATCGATTCAAGTCCTACCCAGCCAACCCCACATTTACGCATGTGCAGGCGTGGATGAATCGAACAGGTTATGCCAAACGCATTAAGGTAGATCCCGGGAATGTCGGCATGGAGATGGTTAATACGAAAGACTACAGTCTGCTTGATGCTTTGAACGGATTTAGCAGTTTGGGGGAGGTATTCACGCATCTGGAGGAAACGAACGGAGGGTATAAAGTTAAGGATGCCAAGCTTAAAAAACAGGTGCTTGAGCATCACAGCAACTTTGACTATAGTAAAGAAGATACGACTTACCTGATCCGGACCACGGTGGGAGTCGATGAGATGTACAGCGTTCTTTACAGCAAAGATATAACGCCTGAGCTGGAGGAACTGCTGAGTGCAGATCTGGAAACTAGATAGAGAAAAATAGGTTCTGGTATAATATGGACATCCCCTGTATTTTTGGGATTCATAACCGAGCATGGACACACTCGACTTTAGCCGTGTGAGGAATTGCGCTCGGCATAAGGGCTACCCTTGGTAGCTCGAAAGCCGAAAGGTCCATGCTTCCTCCTTTCGTCATGAGAATTTAACATATTGTGCTATATTGAATACAGTGAAAAGAGGTGAATCCGATACCCACCATTACAGCAAAAATCCAAATCGATGTCCCGCATGAGCATACAGAAATGCTCACCAAGACCATCCATGCCTACCATGAAGCATGTAACTATCTTTCTGCAATGGTCTTTCAAACCAAAGAATTACGTCAGCGTGCACTCCATGACTTGTATTATCGAGAGCTGCGAAGTCGTTTTGGTTTGAAAAGCCAAATGGCGCAATCGGTGATCAGAACCGTTATCGCTCGCTATACCTCTGCCCGATCCAACGGACACGATTGGAGCCTGGTCCAATTCAAACGACCTGAATATGATCTGGTATGGAATCGGGATTATTCTTTGAACCATGATCGGTTTAGCGTAAACACACTGGACGGGCGAGTGAAGCTCCGCTACAAAAGAAAAGGAATGCAGCACTTCTTTGATGGCACTTGGAAGTGGGGTACGGCCAAACTCGTGTATAAACACAGGAAATGGTTCTTGCATATTCCCACGACCAAAGAGTCCTCTGAATTGGATCTTACAAAGGTCAATCACATGTTAGGAATTGACCTGGGAATCAACTTTCTTGCCACTACATACGACAGTCAAAGCCAGACAACGTTTTATCCTGGTCGAACGATGAAACACAAACGGGGCCAGTATAAAGCCTTACGCAAACAACTTCAGATGAGACAAACCCCATCGGCTCGTAAACGACTCAAGCAGATCGGTTCAAGAGAAAACCGTTATGTTACGGATGTTAACCATCAAGTAACGAAGGCACTCATTGAAACGTATCCGAAAGGCACGCTGTTTGTGATCGAAAATTTAAAGCATGTTCGTTCCGCCACTGAAAAAGTACGTGTTCGCGATCGGTATGTGTCGGTATCCTGGGCATTTCACCAGTTCCGTGAAATGTTGGAGTACAAGGCTCAACTGAATGGACAGGGTGTCATCGCAGCAGATCCCAAGTATACGTCCCAGACCTGCCCGAAATGCGGACATGTTGAACGAGCCAATCGAAACAAAAAAACGCATAGCTTTGAATGCCGAGCCTGTCACTATCGCTCGAACGATGACCGAATTGGCGCTATGAATCTGTACCGCAAAGGAATCGAGTACATCGGTACAGGTACAACAGGAGTATAGCTCTTGTTGTAGGGGCGAGGTCAACCGTCCTGATGTTCCAACACGCTAAGGTAGGAGCACGATAAGGTGCGTTCGCACTACCGGTTAGGAATAAGTCTAAAAGGCTTGTGCGAAGCGCAAGCACTGTTCTACGAAGTAGGCAGAGACAAGCTCGTGACTTGAGTCATGAATTGTTGACACAGATACACAGGAGGTCTGAATGCAGTTGAACTACGATGCGGAATTTTTATTTTATCTGGAGCATATGAACAGACAATTCAGCGGATGGGACTTCTCCTATGTTGAAAAAGCAGGCAGAATGCAGGAGGAACCGCTGGATTGGTCCTACGGAAGCCTTGCGCTTTCGTACATGAACAAGGCGGGTGCCGTGCTGGATATGGGGACGGGGGGCGGAGAGCTGCTGTCCATGCTGGGGCCTTTCCCGCAGGATACGTGCGCAACGGAGGCTTATGCACCGAACGTTCCGATTGCCAGAGCGCGTCTTGAGGCGCTGGGCATTCAGGTGGAGCAGGTATTTACAGATGATGAGCTGCCTTTTGAGGATGGACGGTTCGATCTTGTCATCAACAGGCATGAATCTTATTCCGTACGTGAGGTGCGGCGGATTTTGCGGGACTCGGGCATTTTCCTGACACAGCAGGTTGGCGGGACTGACTGCCGGGAAATTAATGAAAGGCTTGGAGTTCCTTTGAACGATGAGTTCCAGCATTGGAATTTGGACTATGCCGTCAAGGAGCTGGAGGAGAACGGCTTTAAGATAATTGAGAAGCGAGAACAAGCGCCGATGCAGCGTTTTTATGATATCGGTGCGCTGGTATATTACTTGAAGGCCATAGAGTGGCAGGCTACAGGATTCAGGATTGAGGAACATATGGAGGCGCTGTATGGCATACATGAAGACATCAAAACCTGCGGCTTCTGGGAAACGACACAGCAGCGCTTTCTGATTGTGGCGGCACCGCAGTAGGTGCTGCTGGCAAGGCTCCGGATATGTTCCGGGGCCTTTTACTGTAACGTTGGTTATCTGGCGGGTAATATGTAAGAGGACGGAGAGCAGGCCTCATCCTCCTGTTTTTTTGCCATAATAAATGTAGAAGCATGAAGAAGAAATTATCCAAGGAGGGGACATAATGAGCGGTCAACAACATAAAAGTGTGAAGCTGCCTGATGGCACAGATGTGCCCGTTATCGGCCAGGGAACCTGGAACATGGGGGAGAACGCCTTGGCACGGGATGCTGAGATCAAGGCGCTGCAGACAGGCATTGATCTCGGCATGACCTTAATCGACACAGCGGAAATGTATGCGAACGGAGATGCTGAGAAAATCGTCGGGGAAGCGATAAAAGGGAAGCGGGATCGCGTATTTATCGTGACCAAGGCTTATCCGCATCATGCGGACGGTAAAGGGCTGGCGGCTGCCTGTGAGTCCAGTCTGAAGCGCCTCGGCACGGACTATGCCGATCTGTATCTGCTGCACTGGCGCGGCAGCATTCCACTTGAAGAAACCGTTCGGGGCATGGAGAAGCTGCGCAGGGAAGGGAAAATCAGGCGCTGGGGCGTTTCCAATCTGGATACGGCCGACATGGAGGAGCTGTGGCGGCTTCCGGGAGGTACGGAATGCGCAGTCAATCAGGTGCTGTACCATGCGGCATCCCGCGGCATCGAGTATGATCTGCTGCCCTGGTGCAGGGAGCGCCATGTTCCTATTATGGCTTACTGCCCCATCGCCCAAGGCGGGAGGCTGCGAAAGGAACTGCTGCATCATCCGGTCATCCGCCAGATTGCCGAACATCATGACGCGAGTCCTGCGCAAATTGCCCTGGCCTGGGTTATTCGCGGCGGGCATGTGATCGCTATCCCCAAGGCTGTTCAAGAGACGCATATCCGGGAGAATGCCGAAGCTGCACGGATTGTGCTGACAGAGGAGGAACTGCGGCAGATCGATGATGTGTTCCCTGCGCCGAAGCGCAAAATGCCGCTTGATATCGTATGAACGGAATTCCTGATCATTTGGAGCATGGCCTGTCGGTCGTTTTTATCGGCTTCAATCCGAGTCTGCGCTCGGGGGAAACGGGACATCATTATGCCAACCCGCGCAACAACTTCTGGCGCATTCTGCATCAGTCGGCCCTGACACCGCGGCTGTATCAGGCTTCAGAGGACGGGGAGCTGCTGCAGTTGGGCTACGGGTTCACGAATATTGTGGCCAGGCCGACAAGAGGCATAGAGGATATTGCCCGCGAAGAGTATGCGGAAGGCAGGCGTATTTTGCGTGAGAAACTGGAGATATACCGCCCGCGGGTGGCGTGTTTTGTAGGCAAGGGAGTATATACGGAGTACAGCCGAAAAAAACAGGCGGATTGGGGCTTTCAGCCTGACCCGCAGCTTCCGTTCACACATGAATTTGTGGCTCCCTCCTCCAGCGGACTTGTCCGCATGCCAATGGGGGAAATTGTAGGAATTTATCGGAAGTTAAATGAGTATTTGACAGATATGAAGTAACATGATTTGATATGAAAAATGTTCAATAACACAATTCCGGAAACCATCCGGGATTGTGTTATTTTTGCGTTATTTTTTATAACAATAAAATTTTAATTCCTTTGCTGTTTTTCATGAATGATTTGCATTTTTGCGAAGGAGGAAGCGAGGGTTTGTGGTCTATTATGTGAAAAAAATTAATAAAATAACAGATTAAACATTAAAAATGAAGTTAAATATAAACCATAACCGATTTTTATGAAGAAAAAATCCGAAAAAAGGAATTGCCCAATTATATGTTTGTGTGTATACTGAGTGTATTATTTATACCTTTTTATGTTAAATAAGGTTACATTAAATCGATTGGGGGAATGTTTGTGAAGGTGAAGGGACAAGGATGGTTGGCATTAACACTCATAGCCGGACTGCTGGCCGGCTGCGGAGGCGGAAGCGGAGGAGGCACGGCAGGCACCACACCGGAAGGCTCGGGAACCACGGCTTCAGGTGGCGGCGGGGGAGGAAAAGTCATCAAAATTGCAACCCAGTCCCCGTTATCCGGAGGAAGCGCCATTCAGGGCGAAGCGATCAAGCTTGGAGCTCAAATGTCATTGGAAGATCATACGGAAGAGTTTAAAGCTCTTGGATATGACCTGGAGCTGGTTCCTTATGACGATCAGGGCGATCCAAAGAAGGGTGTTGCCAACTCCGAGCTTATCGGTGCTGATCAGGCGGTGCTGGGTGTGATCGGACATCTGAATTCCGGGGTTTCCATTCCGTCCTCGGTTGTTTATGAGAAATACAACATTCCTATGATCTCTCCAGCCAGTACAGCTACAGACTTCACAGACCGAAAATTGAAAGTGGCGAACCGCGTCGTTGCCCGCGACGATTTCCAAGGGCCGGCAGCAGCAGAATATGCAGTTAACACCGTGAAAGCGAAAAATATTTTCGTTATTCAAGACAAAACGGCATATGGACAAGGTCTTGCGGAAGCGTTCCGTGATGCTGCAGAAGAGCTCGGAGCCACGATTTCCGGATACGAGGGTATTACAGTTGGCGAGAAGGACTTTAACGGTGTGCTCAACATTGCTGCCAGCAAAAAGCCGGACTTTATCTTTTTTGGCGGTCTATACGCTGAAGGCGGGCTTTTGATCAAGCAGGCCCGTGGCAAAGGAATTACGGCTCCGATTATGGGCGGCGATGCCCTTGACTCCTCAGGTCTGGTGGATATTGCCGGGAAAGATGCCGATGGCTCGCTCTACAGCTCCGTCGCCGGTGATATCACGAAGATGGAAGAGGGCAAGCAATGGGCTGAGCAGTATGAACAGAAGTTCAGCAAGAAGCCTGAGGGTTATTCTGTTTACTCCTATGATTCGATGAGCGTAATGCTGGAAGCGATCAAGAAGGCCATTGAAGAGAACGGCGGTGAGCTGCCAGCCCGGGAAAAAGTGCGGGACGCGGTAAGGGCTACGAAGGATTTTCAAGGTGTTGCGACCAAGGTTTCTTTTGACGAGATCGGCGATAATGCGTATGCCAAAGTATTCATATATAAGTTTGATGGAGCGGCCTACCCGGGAGCGATGGTTTCGGAAATCGAAAATAAGTAATCTGGGATCCACGCAGCCAGGAGGTATGTTCCGGATTGGACATACAGCCTGGCTGTAGTTTTGATACTGGCATCTTGGTGAACACATCGATAACGTTCTTTTTCAGATGGAAGGGGTTAACCAATCATGTTTGCGACGATATTGCAAAGCTTGCCGCAGGTGCTGATTGACGGGCTGGCATTAGGCGCCATCTATGCCGTAGTCGCACTGGGCTACACCATGGTTTACGGAATTCTGGAGCTGATCAATTTTGCGCACGGGGAGATTTTTATGACCGGTGCGTTTGTAGGGACTGCTGTACTGTTTCTGTTTCAGGGCCTTGGCCTGCTGGGCGGTCTGCCAGCATGGCTGTCCTATGTACTGATTATATTCGTAGCCATGATGGTGACCGGAGCGCTCGGGGTCGGGATCGAACGGGTCGCCTACAGGCCGCTGCGCAAGGCGCCAAAGCTGATCTCTCTGATCTCCGCATTCGGGGTTTCCTTTGTGCTGCAGGATCTGATCCGTTTTATCGCAGAACTGAAAACCGGCAACTTCATTGTAAGCACGCCTTCGTTGTTTGAAGGAAGAATCGATCTGCCTCTTTCCTCCGTATCCGGTTTCGCGGATACCTCGATCAAAACAAACACTATTTTTATTCTGATCATTGCAGTGCTGCTGATGGTGGGCCTGGATCTGTTTGTCAATCGCTCGAAATGGGGAGTGGCCATGCGGGCGGTTGCCCAGGACCGTGAGACGGCGTCCCTGATGTCGATCAACGTAAATAAAGTCATTGTGCTTACCTTTTTCATCGGCTCGGCACTCGGAGGCTCCACGGGTGTATTGTTTGCACAGCAATACGGAACCATAGACCCTTATATCGGCTTTATTTTGGGTATGAAAGCCTTCACGGCGGCGGTCTTGGGCGGAATCGGCAACATCCGCGGAGCCATGTTTGGCGGCATCGTCATCGGCGTGCTGGAAATGTTCGCGTCCGCCAATTTGGGGCTGCTTACGGACGGCAACTTTGGGGCTGAGTACAAGGATGTTTTTGCATTCATGATTCTGATCATCGTGCTGATATTCAAACCTGAGGGCTTGTTCGGAAAAGCCGTCAAAGAGAAAGTGTAGGTGAATCCGGTGGAATTCATGAAGAAGACTTTGATCGCAAATAAGCCGGCGCAGGCTGCGCTGCTGCTGCTGTTTGTGGCTGTGACCGCCTCCGGCGTCTATTTTATGGATAAATCGGTTATTTCCTTTTTGCTTCTGCTTGGATCGCTGCTGCTGCTGTATTATACAACCTTCAGCAACGGGATGAAGTGGGTTATTGCCGGTGTGCTGCTCGTGCTGATCATTCCGTTTGCGAGCTCTGGCGGTCCAGCGTATGAGTCGTATATGGAAGTGGCGACCCAGTGCGGCATTTATATTGCCATGGCATTGGGGCTGAATATTGTGGTCGGCTTTGCCGGATTGCTGGATATGGGCTTTGTCGCTTTTTTTGCTGTGGGCGCATACACGTATGGCATATTTGCTACAGGACAGGCCAACAATTTCATTTCTGGCGATCTGTTTCCGCTGTCGGGCACGTCATTTTGGATCTTCATCCTTCTGGGCGGATTCATGGCAGGGATTTTCGGTATTCTGCTGGGACTGCCGGTGCTCAGGGTGAAAGGTGACTATCTGGCGATCGTAACCCTCGGCTTCGGTGAAATCATCCGCATTATATTCAACAACCTGGAGAAGCCGGTGAATATTACAAACGGGGCGCTAGGCCTGTCTTCCATCCAGCCCCCTAATCTGTTTGGCTTCCAGTTTACATTTCCGCACCAATTTTATTTCATCGTAATTGGCATTCTGGCGGTTGTTATTTTTGCGGTCCGCAGATTCGAGCATTCCAGACTTGGTCGCTCCTGGAAGGCTGTACGAGAGAATGAAATCGCCGCCCAGTCCATGGGCATTCCATTGATCCGGACGAAGCTGACGGCCTTTGCGATCGGCGCATCCTTCTCGGGCATGATGGGCGTCGTGTTCGCTGCCAAGCAGACGTTTATTGATCCGACGAGCTTCACACTGATCGAGTCAACAACGATTCTGGTCATGGTTGTACTCGGCGGGATGGGAAGCGTTCCGGGGGTCATTTTGGGGGCCAGTCTTGTAACGATATTGAATCTCCAGGTGCTCACCGAGTTCACCAACTGGCTGAATCAGCTGTCCATGCAGGGAATTGTGCAGGTCCCGAATGCGCTGTCCCCCGCCAAAATGCAGCGGTTTATATTCGGTGCCATTCTAATCCTCGTCGCCATCTTCCGGCCGAATGGACTGATTCGTGCAAAGAATCGGCCTGTGAAGCTGGAGCAGGTAAAGGAGCAGCCTGCTGCTGTCAAGGGTACGGCGCTATCGGAATGACAAGTTTATACGAAGGGAGGAATCTGTATGGCGGTGTTAACAGTGACGAATCTGGTGAAGCGCTTTGGCGGGCTTACAGCCGTGAACGGCGTGAACTTTGAATTTCCGGAAGGGAAAATATCGGCAGTGATCGGACCGAATGGTGCCGGGAAAACGACATTTTTTAATATGATCACCGGGATCTACGTTCCGGATGAAGGGCAAATTGAGCTGAAAGGCCAGTCCATCGTGAATGTGAAGCCTGATCGCATTACCGGCCGGGGCATTGCGCGGACATTCCAGAATATTCGCCTGTTCGGCAGTATGACCGTACTGGAGAATGTCATGGTCGGCATGCACATTCACCTGCGATCAGGTGTGATTGGCACGCTGCTGAATTTGCCGCGGGTGAGGCATGAAGAGCAGCAGGCCAAGATCGAGGCGTACAGGCTGCTGGAATATGTCGGAATGGAGACATTGTACAACGAGGAAGCCGCAAGCCTGTCCTACGGAGCGCAGCGGCGGCTGGAGATTGCGCGCGCGCTAGCGGCCAGGCCGTCGGTGCTGCTGCTGGATGAACCCGCCGCCGGCATGAATCCGCGCGAGACGGCGGAGCTGACGGCGCTGATCCGCCGCATCCAGCAGGAGCTCGGCACCTCGATCATCCTGATCGAGCATGACATGAAGCTGGTTATGGAGCTGTCCGATCATATTCTTGTATTGGATCACGGGGAGAAGATCGCGGAAGGCGGCCCCCAGGAGATCCGCTCGAATCCGAAGGTCATTGAGGCTTATCTCGGCAAGAGTGCTGTGGAAGAGGAGGTGACGTTATGAGCTTGCTGGTTATGGAAAATGTAGAGGCTTATTATGGCGGAATTCAGGCGTTAAAAGGGATTTCCCTCCAGGTAAATGAGGGAGAGATCGTAACGCTCATCGGTTCGAACGGCGCGGGAAAGTCCACTACGTTGAAATCCATCTGCGGCCAGGTCAGAACCAAGGGCAGAGTCCTATTCGGCGGAAAAAATATTGCCTCCGAGCAGCCGCACCTGATCGCCTTGAGCGGGATCGCGCATGTACCCGAAGGACGGCGCATTTTTCCCAAGCTGACGGTCAAGGAAAATTTGGAGATGGGAGCCTTCTCCGTAAAGGACAAGAAGCTGGTTAAGCAGCGGATCGAGCAGGCATTCACATATTTTCCGCGGCTGAAGGAACGTTATCATCAGGCAGGAGGCACGATGAGCGGCGGGGAGCAGCAGATGCTCGCCATTGCCAGAGGGCTGATGATGAACCCGAAAATTTTACTGCTGGATGAGCCGTCCATGGGACTTGCGCCGGTGCTGGTAGATCAAATTTTTGAAATCATTCAGGAGCTGAATGAAGCGGGGATGACGATTTTGCTGGTGGAGCAGAATGCGTACCATGCGCTGCAGATCGCCCACCGTGGTTATGTCATTCAGACCGGTGAAATCATCATGCATGATGATGCCGTCAAGCTGCTGTCCAACAGCCAGGTGAAGGAAGCTTATCTTGCATAATTTGCGATATTTGCGCTGAATTTCGAGAAACGAAATCAGGATGCATAGTGAAGACATGAGAGAAGACCCTGGGAGCAGCACAAACAGGCTGAAAATCTGTCCTGTTTGTGTTGTTGTGCCAGGTTTTTTTGTGTTTTTGTATTTTTGTGAATTAGTAATAAAGAACTATGTTTAATATACTTTTCACGAAAATTTTACAATTAACTATTAATTTTTTAGTTAATAAGACCGATATTATTAGATAGTCTATGTAGAAATTTGGCAGCAAAGCGATTGTTTAATAGGTATGGTCAGATGATATGGAGTTCTAAATACAACAAAGGGGGGCATTAAGCCGTATTTGATAATGCAGCCAAATCTACGACAATAAAATCATAATAGGAGCGTTAAACAGATGTTGTTGATCAGACGTATGTCTTTCTTCACCAAAAATTTGTTGCTGGCCTTTATTAACATTATTTTGATTGGTACGATTTTAATTACATCCTGTTACATAACACAAAAATCTATCCTGACTGAACAGCTGCGGGAGCAAATTACGGCGATTACCCAGGAATGGGCCAAGGAAATCGACCCGGCCCTCGTAGCTCAAGCAATTACCCAGAAGAGTTACCAAGGATCGGCGCAAGCTGAACTGCAAGCCAAATTGGACGAAATCCATAAATACAACCCGAATATTGCGCAAGCGTACCTGTTTGGCACGGAGCTTGCGGATGGAAACAAAACTTCGCTGATTGCCATGCCTACAAATCTCGTTGAAGCTTTCTCGGCGGAGAACATGAACATTGGCGATATGTACCCACAGCCGGAGGCTATGGCTGATGGCATTGCCGAGATGCTTAAAACGAAGCAACCGACATTTACGAGTTTTTATACCGACGACTTCGGAATCTGGACGACGATCCTTTACCCGCTGACGAACCAGCAGGGAGAGCTCATCGGCTTTTTCGGCGCGGACGCGGATGCCAGTGCCGTCCCACAAGGACTTCATAAGCTGCTTGTGAACGGCATAACCATCATGGTTATTTTCATGCTGCTCATTTTCCTGATCCAGTTCTATTTTTCCCGCTTGACTTTGAAACCCATTAACGAATTGGTGCGCGGTATTGAAGCGGTCAGCAGCGGCAATTTGAATGTCGAGTTGAAAACAGGCCTGGACGATCTCGGCATCGTGAACAGCAAGTTTAACAGCATGGTGAACCAAATGAACGACATGATGCTCCAGGTTCAGCATACCTCTCATGCGGTAACGAATTCCGCCAAGAGCCTTCGTGAAATCTCGGAGCAGAACAGCAAAAATTCGAACCTGATTACAGCAAGCGTTCAGGAAATCTCACAGGGTATCGTGGAGCAGGAACAAGCTTCCGTAAGTACGGCAAGAGCCATGTCTGAAATTGCCACCGTCATTCAGAACATCGCTGAAAATTCTTCGAAGGTTGCGCAAGAAGCTTTCGACATGGAAACGAAATCCACTGAAGGCAATACGGCTGTTAAGCAGGTAATGACACAAATGGAGCAAATCCAAACGTTCGTCGGCAAATCGACGAGTGCTATTAAGTCGCTGGACAGCCGTTCCCAGGAGATCGGGAACATCGTTTCCATTATCATGAACATTTCCAGCCAAACCAACCTGCTGGCACTGAACGCTGCCATCGAAGCTGCAAGAGTCGGGGAGCATGGCAAAGGCTTTGCCGTTGTCGCCGGCGAGGTAAGGAAGCTGGCTGAGCAGTCGGATCAATCTGCAAACCAAATTTCGGAGCTTGTCAAAGAAATTCAAGAGTTGATCCGGATAGCCGTTGAGGCGTTGGAGCAAGGTACCCGTGAAGTCGGCGGCGGTCTGCAAATTACTGATACGACGGGCCAGATTTTAAGCGAGATTCTGCAAGCCACGCAAAACGTTACGATGCAGATCCAAGAGGTGTCCAGTTCGACGGAAGAACTGGCAGCAGGAACGCAGGAGCTTACGGCAACCTCCGAAAGCTTGTCGGCTTCGGTTGGCGTAACGGCTGTAAATAGCGCCAAAATTTCCGACTCTGTCAAGGAGCAAAAAGAGGATATTGAGGCTATCGTTGATTCCTCGACCGAACTTACGGCTCTGTCGGAAAAGCTTCAGGAGCTTATTAACCAATTTCAAGTACGCGGTTAAGTCTGCCCATTTTATATCCTAGCATCGAATCCGATGCGGAGACATTTTACTGCTCAGGAGGAATTAAGAGAAATGACGGAGATTAATCATCACACCACTGCTTTGGTAACCGAAAGTCCACTGCTATACATCCCGCTCGATTCGTCACGTCACGGCCGAACGTATTCCTACTTAACAGCAGATGTTCTCATGGAGGAAAGCCTGAGCGCCAAGCTCGGGCAATTGGAACACGGTGAAGAGCAAGCCGCTATATTGGCAACTGCTTATTTTGCGCTGCTTTACCGTTTATCAGGTGAAACCGACATTGTAGCGGAATGGATCGCTGATGAAGGAAGATCCGTTCCACTGCGGATGAGCTTCGAACAAAAACAGACCTTCGTCAGCCTTAAAAACAGTATAATCGCCCAAATGGCCGCAGGTGCGGCAGCTGCCCCGGAGCTTCAGTTTGACACCCGGTTTTCCATTGGGCATGCGATCGGGACAGAGCAGGAGCTGCTAAACTGGCAGCTGCTTGATGGTAGTGGCAGCTGGACCATACGTGTGACTTACGACAGCTCCGTCCTTAAGGAAGGTACGGTCCACAGGTATGTTCAATATTTCTATGCTTTGCTCGAAGCGGCGCTTACGGATGCAGAGCGCTTGATTGATGCCATCAATATTTTGACCGGGCAGGATAAGGCCATCTACGAGCAAATGAACGATACGACATGGCCCTACGACAAATTGATGACCATTCATGGCATGTTCGAACAGGCAGCCGCTTTATATCCCGAACGGACTGCGGTGTCGTCGATTCATGGACAGCTTACTTACCGGGAACTCAACGAAAAAGCGAACCGTATGGCCCGGCTGCTGCTGGAGGGGGGATTAAGCAAAGGTGAATTCGTGACGATTTTTATGGAGCGGAGCCTTGAACTTATCGTCAGCCTGCTTGGTATCCTTAAGGCGGGAGGCGTATATGTTCCGGTTGATCCCGAACATCCGGAAGACCGCAACCGCTATATTTTGTCGGATACGGGATCTTCCTTTATCCTGACCAAAAACGAATATAAAGAGCAGGCATCGCTGCTGTGCGCGGAAGTGGAGACGGTCAAGGAGATCATTCCCATGGATTCCGGCATGACGGATGCTTACGAAGGAGCCGGAAATGTCGATATCGAGGTGAGACCCGACGATCTTGCTTATATCATTTACACGTCCGGCTCAACGGGAAGGCCGAAGGGTGCGCTGATCGCACATGAAGGGGTAGTCAACTTGGGCGAAACGGTCCGAACGGATTGCCGGATTGGACCCGAGGATGTGCTCACACAGTTCGCTACCTATAGCTTTGACGCCTCGGTATGGGATACGGTCGGTGCGTTATTTTACGGTGCGCATTTGTATCTGCTGTCACCGGAGGAACGAGTATCGGTCGAGGAGTTTGCCGCTGCCATCGAAAGAACGGGAACAACCATCATTACGATTCTTCCGACCGTGTTCTTCAACCAGCTGTCTGCCTATTTATCGGATGAAGGCTACCGCAAGCTGTCCGGCGTAAAGCTGATTACAGTGGCGGGCGAAGCGCTTTACGGTGAGCAGGTTCGTGCTTTCCAGCGCAAATTCAGAGATGCGATCGAAATTGTCAATGTCTATGGGCCAACGGAATGCACCGTATGCACGACCACACACACGATCAGAGGCCTTATTCCGGATGACTTGACGAATATTCCAATCGGCAGGCCCATTCATAATTACAAGGTTTATATTGTTAACGAAGAAAATCAGCTTTGCCCGGTTAATGTGCCTGGAGAAGTATATATTTCGACCGTGGGTTTGGCCAAAGGTTACCTGAACCAGCCGGAAAAAACGGCGGAAGCCTTTATCGCCAATCCGTTTGGCGAAGGACAAATCTATAAATCCGGCGATATTGCGAAGCTGCTTCCGAACGGAACCATCGAATACGTCGGCCGCCGCGACTCCCAAATTAAAATCCGGGGCCACCGTATTGAAATCGGGGAAATCGAGGACAGCTTCGCCAAAATTCCTAACGTTCAAAATGTTGCGGTTATTCACAAGAAGGATACGGAAGACCAAAACATGCTGGTCGGCTACTTTACAACGAAAGACGGAAGCCTGCTGCCAGCCCCTGACGTTAAACGCTTGCTGGGAACCAAGCTGCCTTCCTATTTCATTCCGAAATGGATTGTCCAGCTTGAAACCATGCCGACTTCGCCAACAGGGAAGATCGACCGGAAAAGCCTGAAAAACTACGATCATCGTGTGGTGACCCAGTCGGATGCCGGATTCAAGCCGCCGGCTACGGATATCGAGCGGCGTGTTGCAGAGTCATGGCAGGAAGTGTTGAAGGTGGAACAAGTGGGCAGGTATGACGACTTTTTCTCAATTGGCGGCGACTCTTTGGCGATCATCCATGTCCTGGTCCTGTTAAAGCCACATTATCCGGATCTGAAAATAAACGATTTCTTCCAGCATCGGACAGTTGAAGCGCTATCTTCACATATTGGGCAGCTGATGGAAAAACCGCAGACCGCTGAGCGTGCTGTTGTGTTGACCGGACCTGCTATTTCTCTGGAGGAGCACCCGCCTATTACGCAACAAGAGGGAAAGGCCGAAATCGGCTTTCAAGATCCTAATGCCGTGTTGTTGACGGGAGCCACCGGATATCTTGGCGCTTATTTGCTGCATGAGCTGCTTGTCCAAAGCAAAGCTATCGTGTACTGCCTGGTCCGTCCGGGCATTATCCCGGGCTTGACACGGATTCAGAGCCATATGGAGTATTTCTTTGGCCCGTCCGTTCATGAGCTTATTAAGGACCGCGTGATTGCAGTAGATGGAGATTTGGAGCACGAGAACCTGGGTATAACACACGAAATGAGGTTTAAGCTGGCGGGTGTACTGGATATGATTGTGCATAGCGCGGCGGACGTAAGGCATTTCGGAGATGAAGGCCAATTTGCGAAAACGAATATAGCCGGTACACTTTCCTTAATCGAGTTTGCACGAGGTTGTGTAAATCCTGTCCGGTTCCATCATATTTCGACAATGGGCATACCGGAAGATCTGGCATTAAGCGGTCAATGGGAGAAAGTTGTAAGCGAACAGACGCTGGCTCCAGGTCTTAAGGTAGAGAACCTTTACACGAACAGCAAGCTTGAGGCGGAGAAAGCGTTGATGGCTGCGGCGCAGCAGGGGCTGCATGTCAGCATATATCGTGCAGGTAATTTGTCCAGCCATTCGGAAAGCGGGCTTTTTCAGAAAAATATCGACAGCAATTCATTCTATCGCATGTTAAAGGCGATGCTTCTGCTCGGCAAAGCTCCAAAGGTACAATGGGAGGTTGATTTCACCCCGATCGATTACGCAGGAAAATCGATCGTTGCCCTTGCGCTGCGGCCTGGCTCTTTGGGAAAAGTATTTCACATTTGTAATCCGCAAACGATTTCCTATAACTCGTGGATTCATCTCATTCGTGAATATGGATATGAGATTGAATTGATGGAGCAGGAGGCGTACAGGGCATGGCTATTTGATCCTGCCGCTCCGAAAAATACGGAAGGTGTCAAGCTGGCGATTGCCCAGCTTGAAGGAGACGGGGCGAAGGATTCCCGCTACCGCTACGGATGCAAGTTGACCTACGAGGCTCTGCAGGGAACTGGCATTACATGTGCTCCTCCCGACAGCCTCTTCATGAAAAGAATGATAGAACATGCCATCAAAGTAGGTTATTTGCCGAGAACGACTGCACTGGCAAAGATTTAATGACTCTCCCCCTTATCCGTATTTGTCGGATAAGGGGGATTTTTCATGGAAAATGGAATTGACTGCATGCGTCTATTGAAAATATAATTATATTATCCAAATTATGGTGTTTTCCATGAAGGATGATCATTTTCGTAGCTGGGGGTGGATGACATGAAACACACAACTACGATACGCGATTTGTTAAGGGAGCATTTGGAGCATAACCGGCTCACGCTGGAGCGGTTCTCACGGATTACGGGAATCAATCGGGGGACGCTAAGCTCCATTCTGAATGTGCGCAGCCCCAAACCGTTGTCAATTGGACAGTTGGACCGGATTACAGGGGGGATGGGCTACGACGAAGGAACCTTGTATGAATTATTTGTTGACGAATGTTTTCACCAGGCTGCCCCTCATTGGCGCCGGCTGCGTCCCTTCCTGATGCGCTGCGCTTCCCTGGGGAAGACGGAATGCATCCGTATGGTGGTTGGACAGCTTCTGGATGATCTTGTCCACGTCCCCGCTATCTATGACACTGCAGGATTGATGTATGATGAAGGCTATCTGGCGGGAGCGTCCATACTGTACGAATGTGTTACCGAGAGCGAGAAATACAGCCATTCGGAAAGGCTTGCCATGAGCGAGTACCGGATCTTCCTGATCGCCTGCAGGCTTCAGGCCAGGCCGACGGATGCTGCGATTCGCTTTATCCCTTATCGTTTCAGGCTGCCTGAAGACTGTGTTATGGATGGATTGTGGAATCTGGCCGAGCAATTTGCGGCGGCAGGCAGGTGGGATGATGCTTACCGGTATGCGGTTGAACTGGAGGAACTGGCTCTGGCCATGCCCCCTACCCGTGATGGAAGCATGGAAGGGAGAATACGTTCCGAAACCACCGGGGAAGAAAGGATTCCGGCAGTCTATTACGCCCGGAGCCAGCTGCTTAAAGGTTCTGTACTTGTGGAGCTGGGGGACCTTGAGGGAGCGCGCAGATGTATGGCCGTCTGCAGAGATATGGGCGGGGTCAAGGATTCCGGTGGTGGAGCAAGTTCTGCCGTCCGCATGCTCAAAACGATCGCCGCAGGGAAGCTGCTTGAGCTTGACCTGCTGGAAGGCTGCAGGGAAGCTTTTGTGTTCTATGTCGAATTCCTGCTGCGCCACCCGCAGGAAGCGGAAGAAGGGGTTTCCAATATACTGCGGGCAGCAGTAGAGCATCATTATAATGTGGATGAAGAGCTTTCCGAATTTACGCAGCTTATTCATGGAGAATGGATGACAGAGAGCGGTGGAGCTTTACCGGAAAAAGGCAGGATGCGAAGCCGTGCCAGACTGTACTATTATTATGCGGCTTATCTGATTACAGGGAAGAAATGCAAGGAAGGGTTTGAATTTCTTTTGCACAGCGTGCGGTTTGCGCGCAAAAGCGGCATGCAGGATATCATGCTGCGGTGCATGTTTCTTTATGAAGAGCATCGGGACAAGGCGGGCACCATGCAGACACAGTTTAAAAGTACATACGCCTTATACAGAAAAGAAACGGAGAATATTTGCGGCATTGGGTGCAAGGAGAAGCTTACGGTCCTGCAGAACGGGTGATTCCGGCAGGAGCTTCGAATTCCGAAAATCATCATGCTACTCTGGGTAGAGGAAAAAAAGGTCGAGAACAGAGAGGATTTTCTCCTGTTCTCGACTACTTTTTTACCAACCCGGAATAGTAGAGGTTCCCATGGAGTGGCGAGTTGCTTCTGATGTTTTTTAGTATGGGTATGCACGCAGCAGCGGAGAGAACAAAGCAATTCCGGAAAAGCGCAGCGTTCGCCTTTGGCCCGAAGGGTCAACAGCGATTGTAGGAATGCTTCGTTCTCGGAGCGCCTCACAACATGCGAAGGATTGCCCCGGGTTCAATTCGGCTGCTTGAACGTCGCTTCCTGCATGGCCTGAAGAACGGGCACATAGTCATAACCGAGATCATGCGCCACCGCTTCGTACGTTATTTTCCCGTTCATTACATTGGTGCCGCTCCGGATCGCCTCGCTGCTGCGGATCGCTTCCAGAACGCCCTTGTCCGCAATTTGTGCGGCAAAAGGCATGGTGGCGTTTGTTAACGCGATGGTGGAGGTTTGGGGAACGGCCCCCGGCATGTTGGCTACAGCGTAGTGCACAACTCCGTGTTTTACATACGTTGGCTGATCATGGGTTGTAATCCGGTCGATCGTCTCGACGATGCCGCCTTGGTCGATGGCCACGTCGACAATGACGGAGCCGGGCTTCATGGCTTTGACCATTTCTTCTGTAACGAGCTTCGGAGCCTTGGCGCCAGGGATCAGAACGGCTCCGATCAGCAGGTCGGCTGCTGCTGCGGCTTGAGCGATGTTGGAAGGGGTGGATACAAGCGTGTTGATCTGGTTGCCGAAAATATCATCCAACTGCCGCAGTCTGTGCAGGCTCAGGTCAATGACGGTCACATCCGCTCCGAGCCCGACGGCCAGCTTGGCGGCATTGGTTCCGACGACACCGCCACCGATAATGACGACTTTACCTCGCTTGACACCTGGCACGCCGGAGAGCAGGATGCCCTTTCCGCCTTTCGGCCGTTCGAGCAGCTGGGCTCCAATCTGCACGGACATCCGTCCGGCTACCTCGCTCATCGGCGTCAGCAGCGGCAGGGTTCCGCCAACGGTAATCGTCTCATAAGCGATCGCTGTAACCCCGCTCGCGGTCAGGGCCTTCGCAAGCGGCGGCTCGGCAGCAAGATGAAGGTAGGTGAACAGAATGAGGCCGGGACGGAAGTGCCCGTATTCGCCTTCCAGCGGTTCTTTTACCTTCATAATCATCTCGGACCGCGCCCATACGTCAGCCGCCTTTTCAATCAGGGAAGCCCCTGCCTTCTCATAATCCGCATCCTGAAATCCGCTTTCCGCACCGGCCTGCTGCTCGATCAATACGGTGTGACCCCGGCGAACCAGCTCTGAAGCTCCTGCAGGGGTCAGAGCAACCCGATTTTCATTATTCTTGATTTCCTTGGGAACCCCGATGATCATGGCCATGCACCTCGAATGTTAGATTTAATTCCAGTTTACAAAGGGTCTCAATGGATGGCATCATACAAAGTGTCAATGTTTTTCAGATTTAGGCTGGACTTATTGTTGATGCTTCAAATATAGTTTGGTAATAAACGGATAACTATGTTATCTATCGTGACATTAAGGGGGAGACGAATGAAGGGTGAAGCTCTGTTTACCATTGCGGATGTGCTAAAGCGTCCGGTATTTCACCGGGCCAGGCTGGCTGCTGGAGAGCGGGGGATAAACCGCCCGGTCGGCTGGGTGCATGTGCTGGAAATTACACATGTCTCCCCATTTGTGAGCAGGAATGATCTTATTTTAACGACCGGACTGTGGCTGAAGCGTTACGAGGAAGAACGGATTGAGTATATGAAGCAATTGTTCAGCCAGGGAGCCGCAGGCTTATGTGTGGAGTTCGGCACGACGATTGATGCGGTTCCTGACGAAATTTTGGAGTGGGCTGAGGAGCATGATTTTCCGGTGATCGTATTTGAGCAGCCGGTTCGTTTTGTCGAAATTACACAGGACATCCATTCGCTGCTCATTAACCGTCATCATCTGCTGCTGCAGAGTCTGGAAAGCTTCTCCCGCAAGCTTCAGCAGGAGACGCTGCGCAGCTCGGACATGTCCGCCATATTACGGCTGCTGCATGATTATGTATCAAGGCCGGTAGTGTACATTTCTTCGATCGATGCTAACCGGTTTGTGCCTTCTGTTGACACGGAGCTTGCGGAGAGGCTGGGGGACATATACGAACGCGAAGTAGAGGGGCGGATGAATGCGGACCGGGAGGATCATCTTCTTTTTCAACTAAATGGCCATGCTTCTATCTTATTTCAGCCGGTCGTGTGCTTCGGACAGGTGTTCTCCGCCGTCGGTATTGTACTGCATGGAGAGCAGCCGGGAGAAGCCGCGCCCTTGCTGCTGGACTACACGGCTAAAGCGGCCGCGACGCTTGTTCTGCGCACCCAATTTTTGGAGGAACGTCTGCTGCGTAATCAGAATGAGCTCATTCAGGAGCTCATGAACGGGCTAATCAGAAGCGAGGAACAGGCTCAGACCCGGATGGGACTGCGCCTGCTTACCAAAGGTGAATATCTTTTCATGGCAGGTATTATTGAAGTGGAGTCACTCGATAAGGAGTCCGGGCAGGTGCGCCGCGAAGCAATTCACCAGGATATCCTCGTTCTGCTGCGCTCCTTGCTCAAAAAAAATCATCTGCACAGCCTGCTTATGATGAAAGGCAATCAGTGTTATCTGCTGTGTGCCAAAGAATCGATTACCCCGCGTACCTTGTCGAATCTGAGGACCGTCCTGTCCAATATTGTGCAGCACTTGAACCGGTATGCGGAGGAGGAACTGGGCGGAGTGCTCATTCATGCAGGCTTTGGAAAGAGCAGGACTAGAATGCTGGAGACAGACCGGAGTTTCCATGAGGCCTATCAGGTCATTGAAACCGCGCGTTGTGTCGCTCGTATGAAAGATAGACTGTTTTATAACGACCTGGGCATCTACCAGTTGCTGAAGGCCGTGCCTGGCACTCCTTTTCTTGCCGCCTTTGTTGAAGACCACCTTGGCGCTCTCATAACATATGATCAGGAGCACCAAATGCAGCTGCTGAACACGTTGGATATGTATTTTCAATGCCATGGCTCCAAGAAGGATACGGCCGACAAGTTGTACATCCATCGGCAGACGCTGTACAACCGGCTCGCTAAAATTACCGAAATCATCGGGACAGATCTTCTTGAACCTGATAAAAGGCGCTGTCTGGAGATGGCCTTGCTTGCCCACCGCATGCTGCAGTCGGAAGGATGCTGAGTCCTGCATACCGGGTCTTAAGAACTTGCCGCAGGAATATAACGAAAAGGGGCTGATTTACAAATCAGGGCAAGCTTGCGATAATGGAAAAGGGAACCAGGCCGTATCATTTTTTAAAATAAATTTGGGGGAGGAGATTTTACATGAAGCTAAAAACATGGCTTGCAGCTCCGCTTGTCCTGCTGCTCGTAATCTTAACGGGATGTCAGGCGGTAGGAGGCTTTGATGTCAACCAGGGACTGCTCGGCACACTTAAAGTCAAACCGCAGGAGTCCAGCTCCACAGTGTCCTTTCATGTTGAGCCGGCTGGCAGCGCTTCGGCAGAAGACCGGGAAATCATTGATTTTATTAACTCTGTATCGATTTCAGTATATGAAGCAAAATTTCAATCGGAGGATGTTATATCCGCCAAGGGCGCTTTCCATTATCAGGATGTAAGCCTGCCGTTTGCCGTGTCCATGGATCGGTCGGGGCTGGCATTTGAGCTCGAAGGCTCCAAGAAGCCCTACTACATAGACTTGAACCAGGCGGAAGCACTTGAAGGGCTGCCTGAAGGGTTCGATCCGTATGCATACAGGGACAAGATCAATGATCTGGTACTGGAAGCAGCCGGGCTGTTTATCGAGCATTCGCCGAATCCGAAGGACATCTCGGTTGATAAGGTAACCGAGGAAGTGAACGGAGAGAAGGTTGAGCTGACGAAGCTGTCCGTGCAGCTGACAGGAGAAGAGCTGGTACAGCTGGTTAAGCCGATGCTTCAGAGCTTGGCCCAGGATGAAGAAGGACTGAAGCGGCTTATTGGACAGGGGCTGGATCTTGCAGCCGAGGTTGCAGCCGCTATTGGTGAAGAAGCAAGCATGGAGGAAGGTTTGTCCGAATTTGGCGCTAACAGGGAAGAAATTATAAATTCCTTGTACACAAATGTCAAAGACGCGCTGGACCAGGCCGTAAGCCAATATGATGCCGGCGTAAGCCTGATGTATACGCAGGCGCCGGAGATGCGAACCGTACTGGGACCGAATACCGTGCTGAAAACCGACATGTACTTTGATGGGAATAAAGATGTGCGCAAAGACCGTACGGAGCTGACCGTCGCTCTTCCTGCAATGGATGATCTGCCGATTACCTCTTTCACGCTCCGCTCCGAGAGCGAGGTGTGGAATGTGAACGGTGCCGTGACTGCCGATAAGGTAGACACCTCCGGCGGTGTCATTAATGTAGAAGAAGATGGATTGACACCGGGAGACACCCTGCGCAATTTTGACAGCAACTCGAAGATTTATGATATTTTGAAGAACGACCTGAAGGTGACGCATAAGGAAATTGTCATTAATCCGGAAGACACCTACTATGACCTGGTGACTAAAAAAGGTACGACCATGATTGCCTTGCGGGATATCGCCGGCGAGCTGGATGCCAAGCTGGACTGGGATGCGTCTGCAAAGCAAATCACAGTGACCGATGATATTACGGAAGCGAAGTTTGTGATTAAAAAAGGAATGAAGCAAATCGAGGTGGGTGATCGGACGATTGACCTGCCGCAGCCGGTATTTGCCGATGAAGACGGCACATTGTATGTTCCGCTTCGCCAGGCTGCCACCGCTCTTGGGGCGGAGGTTACTGTCCGGGACGGTGAGCTGGTCATCGAAAGAGATTAAATATTGGAATTAGGAAAAATAGCAGATCTTCCGCTGTGGCGGGTCTGCTATTTTTTTGTGCTCAAAAAGAACGCTTGTTCTTCTTCTGTGCTCCATTCCCGGCCCATTTGAGGTATAATCATCCGGTAGAACTTTTCAATCAAGGAGGGGACGGCCAAGTTGGCTATGTATCCGCCCTGGTCCTACTCTCAGTCAAGGGCCAATACGTTTGATGAATGCCTGCGTAAATATTATTTTCACTATTATGGTTCCCACAACGGCTGGAACCGGGAGTTGGCCACGGAGGAGCAGTCCGCGCTGTTCCGGCTGAAGCAGCTAAGCAATTTATATTTGCTGTTCGGTGATCTGGCCCACCGCATGTGCGAGTCGGCCGTTCGTGCGCTGGACGTGCGCCGTGAGCCGCCGAGACAGGAATTTTTGGACAAAGCCATGAGGGACATGCTGAACCGGGGCTACAAGGAATCTTTGGACCGTGAAGCCTGGCTCAGCCAGCCCAAGCAGCGGATGATGCTGTCTGAGATTTATTATGGAGAGGACACGCTGCATGACCGGATTTCCATCATTAACGACCGCCGCCAGGCCATTGTCCGCAACCTGTACACATCTGCAACATGGAAGGAGCTGAGCGCTGGAGGCTCTCAGATCGTCGAAGTCGAAAAATGGGATACGATGCTTCTCCATGAGACGAAGGTGTATATCAAAATGGACCTGCTGTACCGCCGGCACAATGGCGAGATGGTGATCGTGGACTGGAAGACGGGCAAGGAAGGAGATTTCTCAGATCAGCTGTACTTATATGCGGCCTATGTGCGGGAGAAATATAATATTCCGCTGGAGCAGCTTGAGCTGCGGGTGGAGTATCTGGTTACCAGTGAAAGTGAAGTTTATAAGCCGGAGCAGGAAGAAATCGCTAAAGTTGAAGAGAATGTGGGCCGATATATTGAAGAGATGAAATCCTGCCTGGATGATGAGTATTATAACAAGCCGAAGCCCATGTCCTTCTTTACCCCCATGCCGTCCCGGCGTGCTTGCGGCAGCTGCAATTTCAGAGAAGTGTGCGAGCACAGGCATGTTTAGGGAGAAAAGGCCTAAAGAACAGGTGACTTTATTCTTAAAATTTGGTATATCAATGATATTTATCACACTTATGGCTAGGATTTACTGGTAAATTAGACTTAAAAAGCGATATCAGAGGTGTAAGCCATGAAATTATCCTTGGGAACGAAACTGGTTGCAGGCTTTATAGCAATATCCGCCATTACATACGGGACGAGCTCATTTTTCATCTTTGTGCTGAAGGATTGGCTTGCTCCCCGGATGGCGGACTGGCTCTACGTATCGATTATTTTACTGCTCGGCGTGATATGGACGGGAATTCTCGGCTGGCTGACCTCCAAGTGGCTGACACGGCCCATTGTCCGCCTTGCCAAGGCTGCGGAGGAAGCCACAGACGGTAACTGGCATGTCGTGATTCCCGAGCGGCGCTCCGGGGATGAGATTACAGTTCTGTACGATGCATTTCGCAATATGCTGGCTCATATCGGAGGCATGCTTGACGAAATCGCCTACAGCACAAAGACGACCTCACATAATGCCGAAACCTTGAGCACGGCCATCGCTCATGCGACTACGCAAATTGAGTCCATGTCCACTGTGGTGGACGGCATTGTCTCCGGGGTGGAGGAGCAGCAGAAGGCTTCCGAGCTGTCCTTGCAGACAGCCGACCGGATGCTTGGGGACTTCCGGCTGATGCATTCGAAATCCAACCGGATGATGGAGCTTTCGGGCAATATGGAGGGCTCTGTCCGTTCGACCCAGTCGCTGTTCTCCTCGCTGATGGGCGGAATGGACGCCCTGTCGGGATCCCACCAGCGGTCTCATGAAGTGATCCTGAGGCTTGAACGGGAAGCAGAACGGATCGAGAACATTACGAATACGGTGAAGGAAATCGCCGAGCAGACCCATTTGCTCGCCTTGAATGCTTCCATTGAAGCCGCCAGAGCAGGGGAGGAAGGAAGTGGGTTCGCCGTAGTGGCCCAGCATATCCGGACGCTTGCGTCCCAAAGCTCCGCTTCTGTGGAAGAAATCAACCAGATGATCAGCCGCATTCAGGAGCAGATTACGGAAGCGGTCTCTCTCATGCAGCAGCAAAATGCGTTGGTGAGAGAAGAAGCGGACCGTACCCGTTCGGTGGAAGCGACACTGAATGAGCTTAACCGGATTATTGTTGAATTTGTTGACGGAGTGCGCATGCTGGAAAATTCCGTCTCCGAGCAGACCGGCCGTGTCGAGCAGACGTACAATTACATGAACCGGATTCAGGAGATGTCAGCTTCGTTCGCAGAGGGAGCGCAGCAAATCAATCGCGCAGCCCATGAGGAGACGGCTATTATGCAGGAAATATCGTCCGCGTCGGATGATTTAAGAATGCTTACCGGCAAGCTTATGCTGAAGACACAGACACTTCAGGGTTGAAGTGAAGAGCCGTATCGTGTACGGTACAGATAGCAGTACAAGTATGCGGGAGGCTTGGTAAGATTGATCAGCAATAATCAGGCAATCAACGGCTGGGAGGAGGTTTTGCCTCGCGGCACAAAATTGCGCGGCACCTATCAAATCAGGTCCGTTCTGTCCAGCAGCGCCTTATCCGTCGTTTATGCCGCCAGAGAAATCAACACCCGTGAGAAAGTGATCGTGAAAGAGCTGTTTCCGACGGTCCTGGCGGCACGGGGACAGGACAGAAGAGAGGTGATCTGTCCCCAGCGGACGCTGCGGCCCAAGTTCGAGGAATTTCGGGACGCCTTTTTGCAGGAAAGCGCTATTTTGCAGGAACTGATGCATCCCGGCATCGTCCGTTACATCGATCATTTCGAGGAGCGGGGAACGGTTTATCTTGTCATGGAGTACTGTGAGGGGACAACGCTTGCACAGCTATTGGACAAGCGGGAGGGGGATCTTCAACTGATGCACGATACGCTGCTGCCGTTGATGGATGCGCTGGATTATATCCACACGCAGGGCATTATCCACAGGGATATCAAACCCTCCAATATTATGATTGGCCCGCAGGGCGAAGTGAAGCTGCTTGACTTCGGGTCTGCTGTACGTTACGCGGAACAGGATCACCCGATCTTTACCACGTCGGGTTATTCTCCTTTGGAGTTTTATTCGAAAAAGTCGCGGCAGGGACCGGTATCGGATATTTACAGCGTGGCAGCTATCATGTACCGCTGCTGCACCGGTGCGCCTCCCCCTGACGTGAAACAAAGGCTGTTCGAAGACACGCTTGTGTCTGCTGCAGGGAAAGGCATATCTCCGCTGCTGGACCGCATCATCCGGCGCGGCCTGGCGCTGCACCCTCATAAACGTTGCAAATCGCTTGGCTGGTTCAAGCGTGCGCTGCGGGCGGAGTATTTGATGAAAAAAAGGAAGCTTCAGCGAATATCGGCACATTAGCCGTATTCGCAGGGCTTCCTTTTCTGTGCTCCCGCTTTTTTGTACCTGGCTCACCGCTCAGGAGGTGATTTTAACCGTCAGATGATCGGTATAAATATTGGTATTTGGCTTGATCGCCTTGTAGCGCAGCTCAATTTCGGTTACGCCGTCCTCAAAGGTGATATACAGCTTCTCGTTATAACCGAGCGCTGTTTTTTTGCCCGGAGGGACGGGCTGCTTGCCATGCTGCACCGCGCATCGGGTATCATGCTTGACCAAGAGTCTGCCCTGCTTGCCTGCGCTGAACACGATTCGTTCCGCTTCAGGAAGCGGCTCGTACACAGGAAGTGTATGAAACAGCTCTGCAAGGGTTACTCTTCGGCCTGAAAACGAAGTAAGAGGCCATGACTTGACAGGAATATCCTCCCCGCTGGCCGTGGCCAGAAAAAGGCCCTCCAGCCTTCCGCTGAACTGCGGCTTTGGCCGGAGCAGCAAATACAGAACCGCAGCGAGCACTCCAACTGCAGCTATTACAACAACCGCCCACAAGAGGACGGTATAGCCGGACCGCACGCTAATATGAAGCGTCGCGGTGGCGGTCGCCCCATCAGGATCGGTGGCGGTAAGCGTTAGATCAGCCTTCCCCGCCCTTGGTTCGGACAGGATCAGTGCTCCCTCGTCCGATATATGAGGCTCGCCAAGCGGGAAAGTCTTCTTTTTATCCGCCAGGGTGTAAACCAGCCGATCGTTGTTCGGGTCCTTGAAGTAGCTGCCCAGTTCAAGCTTGATCTCCCCGTCCTCAGGCACTGCCGATACATTCAGGTCCCCGACAGGGGCAGGCGCCCCGTTTATGGCATTTACTGGCTGTGCAGTGCTGTGACGGTAAAACTCCGGCCCATCCAGTTGAATCTGCCAGGTGTATTTGCCGGTCTCGGGAAATAGGTATTCCGTCCGGAACAGGCCGTCCGCATAAGTCATAGGGACACGTTCTGTTTTGCCCGAAGCGGCCGGTGTTATGACCAGCTCCGCTTTAAGCGGCCCGTACAAGGCAGTGTCTTTGATTTCCCCGCCATCCTTGCCTTCGAGATAGGCCTCGAACCGATTCTTTTGCCCCTTCAGCACCTCGGATGTTTTGCCGTTCCCTTCCTGCCCGCTTGGCCCTGCACCCTCCGCCCTGACTGGAGTCATAGAGGAGCGCATTTCAAAGTCGTAGCTGCCCAGCAGATTGATTTTGATCAAATCTCCGGGCTGGCCCCGCAGCTTCAGCTTGACCTCACCGGCTTCTGGCTGTCCGATTTTGAGGATGGTGTATTTGTCGGATTCATATCTGCGTATGTTTTGCGAGTTATAGTACAGCTGGGTCTCTCTGAGCTTGTGCTCGGACAGCAGGATGAGGCTGGCCTCTTCCATACTGGAATCCGGAATGGTTACAGTTACTTGCTGCAGAGCGCCGGTGGCGCTAATGGCCGCCGAAGGCACCAGCTTGGATCGGATCTGGGCGGCGAAAATTTGGTTGAATATTTCGGGCAGGTCATCCGCGCTGCTAGTAATATAGGAGCTTCCTCCTGTTTGGGCTGCGATCCGTTCCAGCTCTTCACGGTTTACAGTTCCGTCATGGTTAAGCCCGATCGTGTAGACGGGATATCCGTCCTTCTGAGCCGTCTTGATGACGGCTGACACATCCCTTGCGGAGTCTGCTTTGGTCCGTGCCCCGGAGGAGCTTCCGAAGTCGGTTTCCCCGTCAGACAGAAGAATCAGGAACGGCTTTCTTCCTTCCTGTGTCCCGTTGGACAGGAGCTTGGCGCCCTGCCGCAAGCCCATGCCAAGATCCGTGTATCCAGAAGGAGTGAGCCGCTGAATTTCCTGCCGGATTTGTGCTTTATGCGCGGTTACCGACACGGAGGTCAACGGCTGGGACGCTACTATTCTATGGTTGTAGGCGACAAATCCGACACGGGTCTGGGACGCCTCGCTCATATCCATGAACATATTGATCACTTCGGCAGCAGTGCCTTCAGGGTCGGATTCTGTCATGGAATAGCTCGTATCCACCACGAAAACGGCGTCATAGCCGGCCTCATTGCCCGCTGCGGACGCATATTCCGGAGCTCCTGAAAAAAAAGTTGCCGAAAATGCGAAAAACAGGAAAAAAGGCCTAAGTAAAATAGTCTTGGTATGTATCCTGCGTTTCATGGTTTACCTCCTTGATTTTAATGATTTGACCCATCCTGGCTGATAAAGAGTGCTTGTATTTCAAGGAAACTAGGAAATAAGGGATATATTCGACATATTCTTAAATGAGTCCTTATCCTCCAGAAATATCCTAAAATTCACTTAATAAATAACTATCGACAAGACGGAAGAGAAAATCAATAGTAAATAATAGAAATAGAACCAAGGAATCAAAATTATTCATATTGATGTTTCGTTTAGGCGCATTTGTATTCCTGTAAATAAGAATTTGTACCCAGTAATATGAAAGAGTTGCGAAAATACGAGTAAATTGACAAAAAATGAGGTGCTAAAGTATGATCCTCTCAGATATCGTCAGATTTTGGAATTGACTGCGATTGTTGCAGTTAACATGGTATTCGTACATACACCAGGAGGAAACGGATGAAGTGACGGGACGGGGGTCCCTAGCTTGCGGCCGATCCGATATAAATCAGAGGGAGGAGGAGGCAAACGGATAGGCTGGAAATCTGAAGTTTCGACAAACAACGGTCTATCCCTTGCCGACCGCAATGGAGATTATCAATCAAACCAACCGTACGATGCTTTTTGAAGAGATTAACCCCGAGAAGCTCGACTTGATTACTATCGTAGGGGATGTCAAAGGAATCGACAGCCTGAGCGATGAGAAGATCAAGGAAATCAATGAGCACCTGCTGGTGCGCAGCTTCGACGAGTTCCTCGACAAATTTTCGCCGACGGTCTACTCCTTTTTCAATGCTGCCAATCAGAAGGTGATGTACACGCTCAAGAAGCCTGAGGGCATCCCCGATGATATGATCTCCGAGATCATGGTGAACCAGCATAATGACTTTCTGAAAATGCTGTTTACCCTGATCGACACGAAGCGCAGCCAGGGCATCACAAATGTGGATTTCAAGTTCGAGAATCTGCTCGATATGATCTCCCCGAAAAAAGTGATGGATGATATCCGCCAGGTGCGGAAGGAGATTCACTACTTGTACGGGCAGTACGAGAAGCTGGACGACGGTGATCCGAAAAAGCTGGATATGGGCGACAAGCTTAACGGGATGTTCGAGGAAGCCAGCCAGAACTACAACAACGTTATGGCCATGCTTCCGCTTGCGATCGAGGATATCAAGACACGCCTTCTGCTGGGTGGAACCCAGGAGGAGAACGGCGGCGAAGCGGTTCAGATCGGGATGCTGACCATCGGCGAGAGCGGCGAACTCAAAATTATTGAGGCTCCGAAGAGCGACAGCCAGGAGCTGATGCTGCTGGACGAGAACAGCTCGAACGGTCTGACCGAGGTATTCGAGGAGGATTACAGCTCCATTACCGAGACTCCTTCCAACTACGTGAAGGATCTGGTGGTCCGCACGTTTGTGCCGCTGCCGGCGATACAGACGGAAGTGAACGTGGAGCAGGAAATCCAGAACTACAACACATACCTGGAATTTTACAAGAACGCCAAGGATGACTTTGTCAAAACCGTTAAGCCCCTGGTGGAGAAAATTCTCGGGGTGAAAATGTTTTTCGACCAATATGCCACCAAAAACAAAGGTATGCTGCCGACCATGCTGGTCGCCAACGCCAAGCTGGATATGCTCGTCAAGAGCAGCAATATTCCGCGCCTGGAGACCTTCCTGAACACGGTCAACTCGAAGAATGATTTCAGCGATACGATCTGGTTCGGCATCGTGCCTTCGATCGAGCTGGAGACGGCCGGCAAGGTAAAGGTGACACGCCAGCGCTTCCAAGGCAACGAGAAGGTCGTGAAGCAGGAAGGCTACTCCATGGAGTCGCTCTCCATGCTGCTGCAAGTGGTCAAGGATTACAAGATCCAGATGTTCTTCAACTTTGAGTCTGGCGAAGACACGACCTTCAACAGCATGGCCACGTCGGGCATCGACAAGTATATCGACAAATGCGCGCCGCTGGTGCGCAGGGAATACAGTGAGTTTGCCGTACCGTGTGTGCCGAACTTTACGATTATTCCGAAGGAGAAATCAGGTGTCATTATCGATAGCAAAATGCTGAAAACCGAGAACGGGGCAGCGCTGTCGAAGGAGAAGGAAGATATCCTGAAGCTCTGGATCGAAGGCGTATATGTCGGTGCCGCTTATGTTGCCGCCGGGCTTGTGGCTGCCTATCAATGTCCGGAATATCTGCGTGAAGCGTTCAAAACCGTCAACAAGGATTACCCGGGCGTCCGCTTCGATATCGAAGCAGGGGACAACGGCCTGCGCACAGTGACGACGATGGCCAAGGAAATTACAGGCTTTACGAACAAGATCAAGGATTCGATCAACCGTAAAAACTTCGGGTTCATATTCTCGTCGGAGAACGCCCAACTGCAGGATAAAGACATCCGCCGCATTACGGTGTACAAGGCGAGAAGCATGGCGCTGTCGGAGGACGGATTTGATTCCATCTATAAAACGCTGGTCAGCACTTATATCGAGCGCATTCTCCGCTATCAGACGGGGGATTTCAAACACGAAAATATCGTGCGCTTCTTCAGCAACAATCCGAGCAGCCAGAAGAGCAGATGGCTTGGCAGCCGCGGTTTCGTCAACTCGATCATTCACGACGGGGACGACATGAGCTATGTGATCGATGAGAAGAGCAATATGTGCCATATCGATCTGGTCTTTAACGGCAATGTCAAGAACCTTGAGGTCATGATCACGAAGGGCACCAGCCCGGTTAAAGCTTGATGGGATTTTTCAATAAGGTGTTAAAGGCGCTATCCTCAAGATTCGCCTTTATACATAAATTCCGGGGCAGCGCAAGCGCTCCGGAGGCCAACATATTTTATTTCAAGGAGGCAACACAAATGGGATTCAGATTGCTGGTAGAAGGACAAGAAACAATTGAACTCGGGTTGGACAACATCCAAAAGGTCGTTTATGACACGGATACTCCGGACGACTCCAACGCCCGTTCCACTGATGTCGGCTCCACGCTGCGCATCAGCGGCAAAATCATCACAGCTACCGACGGAGACAGCGCAGACGACACCATGAAGCTGGCGCTCTGGTCGCTCGTTCCTGCCGAGAAGGCGGACTGCTACCGGAAGCTTACTTTGGAAGTGATCGCGGCTGACCAAGTCGTGCGCAAAATCCACTTCCCGAACGCTTTTGTAGTCGACTATCACGAAAACTTCGGCGACACCGAAGGCGTAGGCACGTTTACCCTCTTCGTCAAACAGAAAAAGGATAAAACCGAGCTGGCGACGATCGAGGGCGGATACGCGGTATAATCCGGGTTCCGGTTTTCGCACCTTGCCTGTAAGGCGAGAAATTTTAAGAGGCATCCATATGCCTCTTAAAATTTATTTTCAGCCCACGAAATGCAAGCGGAAAGGAAGAGAAGAGGCAATGGCCGATTACTACGAACTGCTCGATGTCAGCCGGGACGCTTCGGCGGCGGAAATCAAACAGGCTTACCGCAAGCTCGCCAAAAAGCATCATCCTGATACCAATCAGGGAAGTGAGGAAGCCGTGCAAAGGTTCAAGCAGATTCATGAGGCTTATGAAACTTTGAGCAGCGAAGCCTCGCGGCAGGCATACGATGACAGGCTCAGACAGAAAGAAAGCTCTGGCGGCCGAACTGAGGAGAGAGGGAACCCGCGCAGTGCCGGCAGGGCCCAGGGAACGGCAAAGACTGGAGTCTATACACCGCCGGATGCGGCGAACATGGCGGCGGAGTTTGAGAAATTTTTCGGCTTTAACCCGAAAACGAAACAAGGAACGCCCGGAAAGAGCGGCAAAAAGCAGGAAGGCCCTCTGGATGCGGACGATATGTTCGGCAGATTTTTCGGCTTCCGTAAATAAACGGATAAACAAGCGGCAAAGGGGAGATTGGTTTGACAAAACCGGTCAAAGGCATCTGGCTTCCTATCGTGGATATCGCCATCTGGACGATCATCATCGTTACCGTCCTGTATGTGATGGCACAGCCGGGAGCTACGTATTTGAAGGCCGCAACGGCGTCAGGAGTGGCGGTCTGTGCCCTGATCTATCTAGTTATAGCAGGCCGCGGTCCTGCTCCTGCAGCATGGCTGAAAATACGCAAGCGCACCAGGAGCGACGTAAAATCGAAGGAGATTGCAAAGCTGGTCCAGCTCGACGATGACGGCGAGCCGGTGAAGGAGTGGTACATCAGGGGCGAAACCTCGCTGCTGATCGGGAAAAGCAATGCCCGGCAGGAGGCTGAGATCGATCTCTCGGACAGCGAATACGCATCACTTATCAGTGCCGAGCACGCGGTCTTGAACCGGGTGGGCGGCGATTGGTTTGTGGAGGATATCGATTCGACGAGCGGAACGGGTCTGCGTCCTGCAAGAAAAAGCTTGGTCGAGCGCCTGCAGAGCGGCGAGTTGTACAAGCTCGGTCCGGGGGATCTGCTGTACATTGCCAATACCAGACTGCTGGTGAAATAACAATCTGATTTCAAGAAGACGGGGGAAGGAAATAGACGATGAGTTTGACAAGATGCCCGAACGGCCACATGTTCAGTACACGCAAGCATGGCTACACATGCCCATACTGCAATTCGGCGGTGCATTCCGAGGCTCCGGCCGGACGTCAAAACGTACAGCAGCAGGGAGAAGACGACAAAACAATGCCTTACCTGGGGGAAACGACAGGAATCCATCCGGTCACCGGCTGGCTCGTTTGTATTGAAGGGGCGCAGGTTGGCCAGGATTACCGCATCATGGCGGAAAAGAATTTTATCGGCCGGGCGGAGGAGATGCAGATCCGCATTATCGGAGACAACTCAGTATCCCGCAGAAACCATGCCGTTATTGTGTATGACCCAAAGAAGCGCAACTTTTTCCTGCTTCCCGGCGATGCATCCGGCCTAGCGTATCACAACGATGAAGCTGTGTATTCGCCGGTCGAGCTGAACGCCTATGACATGATCCAGCTCGGACGAAGCAAGTTTATTTTTATCCCGCTGTGCGGGCCGCATTTTGAATGGGATAACAACAACTAGTCGATTCAGGCTGGCTTTGAGGTGAAAAGAGTGCCGGAAGAAAGTGGAGTTCAGCTTTATTATGTTGTAAGCGCGGCAGCCTGTCTGGTTGCGCTTTTGTTTGTCATCCGCTTCAGGCTGGCGAAACCGGCAGACGTTCAGCAGCCAGGTCCGGCGTCTGATGCCGTTCGCATCGGCAACGGTCAGACGATCGGGACCCGCGAAGAGCAGGATGACTATTTCGCCAGTATGACGGCTTCAGCCGGAACACTGGCTGTTGTCGCCGATGGCATCAGCGGTCTGCGCAACGGACGGATGTCCAGCACGCTGGCGGTGAAGATGTTCACACAGGAGTTTTCCAAGGTTGGACAGGAGGACGACATGGAGGACTACCTGGCCAGGGCTGCAGTAAAGAGCAACCGTGACATTTTGCAGAATCTGAACGGACAGGGCGGGGGAACGACGCTCGCCGCGGTCGTGATTGCCGATGGAAAGATGCATTATGGGGCCGTTGGCGATAGCCTGATTACGATTTTTCGCAATGGAGAATTTATACCGGTCAATTCCAAGCACACCGCAGAGAGGCTGCTGGAGGAGAAGGTGCTGGCAGGCGTAATGACAAGGCAGGAGGCCGTGTCCAGTCCCGTCCGCAATCAACTGACCAATTACCTGGGCTATGAAGGCTTCGAGCAGATGGAGATCGGAGACGATCCCTACCCTCTCCGGGCAGGTGATCTGGTGCTGCTGTGCAGCGATGGTGTTCACGAGACGTTGACGGAGATTGAGATGGAGAACATTTTGCGCAAGCATGACCATCCCCAGGATATGGCCGATGACATCATTGCGCAAATCGAGGCCAAAGGGCTGCGCAGTCAGGATAACGCGACGGTGGTCATTTTGCAGAAAATGCACACGTAATCAAGGAGGCGCAGGCCTCCAGGCGTAAAAAGGAAAGACGGGGGTACACATGCGTAAGGAAAACAGCGAGTTCGAGACGGCTTTTGTGACGGAAGCAGGCTCTTTCATCGACAACCGGGATTATTTCGCTTATATGGAGACCGAGGATATGGCCTGTTATGTGCTTGCTGACGGACTGGATACCGATCGGGAGCTGAACAGCGCCGAGATGGCGGTGAAGGCGGTGCTGGAAAATTTCATGGAAAAGCCGTCCATGTCCAAAAGGCGTCTGGAGCGCGGGCTGCGCGATGCCCAGGAATGGCTGCAATTCGAGAGTCGGCGTGTACGGCTGAAGGCCAGCCTGCTGATAATTGTCACGGACTATACGCGCATGGTGTATGCCTCCACCGGCAATGTCCGCCTGTATCACTTTCGCGGGAAAAGGCTGAACTTCCGCAGCAGGGACCACAGTCTGGCCCAGTCCTTGGTGGATGATGGACGCGTTCCGGAGGATAAGGCTCATGTACACGAGGAACGGAACAATTTGCTTGAGTACCTCGGCAAGCCCGGCGGGGTTCGGGCCTTTTTCTCCAAAAAAACGAAGCTGTCCGACGGGGATGTGCTGCTGATGGCTACACCCGGCATGTGGGAGAATGTCGAGCTCGCGGAAATGCTGGGCGCGCTTGAAGACTCCAAAGGCCCGGCAGATCTGGCCGATACGCTGGAGGAGGTGCTTCTCAGCCGTCAGCGCCGGATCGTGCCGAATTATACGGCGGCGGCCGTGTATGCCAACAAGATTTACCAGGAGAAACCAAAGAACCGGCGCAAGCTGATCAAGCGAATTCTTATTGTGCTGCTGGTACTGCTGCTCACGGGCGGCGGGACCTGGATTGCCATGGCAAGAATGGCGGAGAAGAAGGCGGAGTCGCTTGAGCAAATGGTGGAGTCCGGGAGCCGTGGAGACGACTACGCGGAAATGGGGGACTTTGGGAAGGCGGTTGGTTCCTATAGTGAAGCCAGAAATGCCGCCAACCGCATCAAAGACCTGGTGAACAAGAAGATTTTGACGAATAAGCTGAATCTGTCGCAGGCGATCGTTGACGGTGACGAATATGCCGATCAAGGGGATTTTGAGAATGCGAAGATCAGCTACCAAAAGGCGCTGAAAACCGCCAATGTATACCTCGCTTCCAGCAGTGATGACATTGAGAAGAAGATCAAGGATCTGGATGCTTATGCGGATGTGCGCGGCCAAATGAATGGAGCGGATTTGAAGTTTCAGGCCGGGGAATATACGGAGGCGTTGAAGCTGTACGAGCAGGCGAATAAGGCGGCGGTCCAGGCAGGCTACGAATCCGCTGTTGAGGAGATCGGTACAAAGTTGCAGGAAACCAAGGATAAAATAACGGCCATTGAGCAGGAGCTGCAGGAGATCCGGGCAGGCAAGCTGGAAGCGCGCGGCGAGCGGCTGCTGAGCACGGGGGATTACAGCGGCGCGATTGACGCTTATGCGGGTGCGCAGCAGATCTACCAGGGAATCGGCAAGCTGGAAAGCGTGCTGGCTATGGAACGTACCATTGCCAAAATTGAAGATGAGCAAAAAGCCAAGCAGCAGGAAGAGGATGCTGCGCTTGCCGAGCAGCAAGCCGCTGCGGAGCAGGCTGCAGCAGCTCAGGCGGCGGCGGAACAAGCTGCCGCACAGCAGGCCGCCATGGAGCAGGCTGCCGCTGCAGCCGCAGCGGCAGCTGTGAAGGAGAAGCAGGATGAGGGGAAAGATGCCGCCGCTTCTCAGGACAAGGGGAATACCGGCGGGAATGAGGCGGCTGCATCAGGCACCGGCAGCGAGAAGTAAGGGAAGGGGGGACCTTGGATGATGGAGCTTGTTCAGGACCGGCTGGGGAAAATGAAAGATCTGGAGCAGCGGCAGCAGTTAAAGAACCTGATGACCGGCGTGTTTCTCAATCTGGTGGAGTACCAGGAGGAGATGATTCGCAAGCTGGAGCAGCGTGTGTTCGATGAGCTGGAGGACCCCGGACGGCGATACGATATTTACGGATCGATCTGTGCCCGTGAAGATTTCGATCCGATCCATGAGTTTCTGTACCCGATGCTTCCGTCGGATGTGACGGGCAGCATGCTGGATATGAGCCGTGTGGCGCAGGTGATCCGTGAGGGTGGGGAAGTCAAGCTGTTCGGATTGTTCATGGAGATGGACACCGCCGAGATCCTGAAGCTTGTCCGCAGCGGCAGGGTATTCCACGGCCAGGTCGTAACCGATGCGGGCAGCTACCGGATCGATATCAGGCTGAGCGCCGACAACTCTTATGTGAAGGAGATGGAGAGCCTCTACCATGTCTTTCTGGAAAACGGCATTCCGTGGCGAACGGTGAACCATCCGTACATCCGGAAATTTGTCGACGTGATCCTGACGGGCGGGGAAGGAGAACCCGACCCCCATGAAGAGATCCGGGAAATTACGGTGTCGCTGGAGGAATACGACACGTTCCGGAGGCAGGACCTTATTCCGCTCTGGAATGTGGAGCGGCTGGAGCTGAAGAACAGCGGTTTTCCGGTGCCTGCCATCGACAGGGTCAACTTTGAGCATTTGCTGTCTCTGCGTAAAACCGGAGCAGAGCACGGCTATCTCGTCCGTTCCGGGGAAGAAATGGACATTCGGTACATCAAGCGGACTGAGCAGGATCTGATCGTGGTGACGCCGCGCGCGAAGGCAGCCGAATGGGAGGTGCTCAAGGTGACACGGCCGGTGGAGGTCCGGCTCGGCAGGCAGCTGTACAGACTTGTATCCAACACCCGACAGGACAGCTTCGCCGGACGCTATGCCCACAAGCAGGGTATCGCGGTCCGCGCCAAGGCGGAAATCGCCCGGATCGTGCATTCCTTTGCCACCGGGGAAGGGCTGGAGCTGGACACGGTCGATATTGTGGATGCCACCTCTGCCGGGACAGATCCGGTAACTTATCCGCTGAACTCGTTTGTCAGCGACCATGTGCGGAACGAAGAAAGCAAGCTGGTGATGCGTCTGGGCTTTCGCAGGCTGGAGCATGCCGAAGCCTTCCCTGCTTTTATAAGCGGCGACCTGATGAGCTTTATCGTCTCGGAAGTCCAGATGTATTTTCCCGAATACCGCTGTGTGGGGGTATGGGCATGAACTATATCTGGGATGTGCTGATGCGTGCCCGCAGCATGGAGCTGAATACGAAAGATATTCGTTTTGCGCCCGCTGCCGCTTATTCCCCTTATATGGAACTGAGCCTGTCCGAGCTGAATGCCTCTGCGCCGGAGCAGGTGGTTGAAATCAATCCCTATTACCGTTTCTATTCCATTTTCCGCGATCTGTTCGGGCCTGCCGTGGAAGAGGACACCGAACTGCGGGAAACGCTGTTTGATCTGTTGATTCATTTTCTGGCCGAGATCGATTTGTATCAGGGGATGAACCGGCGGGAGTATTATATCCGGTTTATGATGCGGGATATTGCCGCGGGCACCTTTGGCGCACGGACCGGAGAGCGCTTCGTGGAGCTTGGGCAGGCGGAACAGGAAGCCGTGGCTGAAAACCTGCTGTGCTTGTATGAAACAGGGGAAGCGGTGCACCTGTTCAGAAAGACGATGCGTCGTCTTTTTCCCCGCTCCATTATTTATGCCAACTGCGAGGAGAAGGATGAGCTGCTCATTTATGTGGGACGGGAAGAGAATGCGGCCTCCCGCCTCCGGGTCGGGCTCGTGATGGACCTGTTTCTTCCGGCGCGTTTTCATACCGAGATTTACTGGAGCAGGCATTTTGGAATTATGGACACGGACAGCACCATGCGGATGGATGAAATCGCTTTGTATTAGCGAGCTGAGAGCTTGCCCGGCGCTGTCCGCTTGAGCAGGCGGCCAGAGGGCTTAAAGAAAGGACAAGTGAAGGATGAGCGGACCATATACATACCGGCTGTACAACCACTCCATGGCGTCCGATGGAGTCCGGTTTACAGCGAAATATACGAGAGCCGAGCTGGAGCAGATGACAACGTTCCAGCTTCGCAGCATATGCAATAAAGAGCGGCTGGTGGAAGGCCTGGCCAATCCGCTGGACCGGGAAAAGCTTATTCAGCTTATCCTGCGTTTTCGCGGAGCGGACAGCACCAAGCTGATCACAAGGACCCAGCCGGGCGGATTCGAGCGCCTGGAAAGGGCGCTTCGCCAGTATCTGGGGGCAGATCGAAAGGATGCCGGACGGATGAGGGTGCCGGCCAAGATCGTATTGTACGAGGATATCCGGCTCGGCCGTTTGGACGGATACAAGGTAGAGGCGGAGCTGCCCTGGCTGGATGAAACGAATGTGCTGATCGTCAATGCGCTCGGAGAGCTGTGCGGCGTTCTCAATCTGGTGAAGGACGGGATGGATGGAGGCCTTTATTACCTTTCCCGCGACAGCTCGGCCGAGCTGCGCAGGACCGCCAATCAGCATTACAGCCTGCTGTTCTTCCGGCGCAAGGATTCGGATTACCTGCATGAAGCCTATTACGGGGACAGACCTTTGCTCCCGGCCAGCCTGCATGCGGTACGGGTTCCGGTCGCGGAGCTGGCCATCCGCACGCCCGAGCGGACGGAGGCCGTGCTGGCGATTGATTTCGGCACCTCCAACACGTCGGCAGGGGCCTATCTGGACAGCGGATATGTGTCGATACCCGACAGCGGAGCGTCCGGCCGAATTCGGCTGAACGAGATCAACTATGTAACGTTCCCGGGGGCGGACGGGCCTGGCGGAGAGTGGCTTGAGGTGCTGCCTACTGCAGTCAGCGTAGAGGACTGCTCCAATCCGGAGCGCATTGTATATGCGTTCGGGGAAGACGCCCTGCGCGGCAGCCGGGCTGCGGGCACACGGGGGACCATTATACGGGGCATTAAGCGCTGGGTGAATGATTATAAGCAGACGGAGGAATTGATGGACCCTGTGGGCAACACGGCCCGCGCTCCACGCAGTGAAATTCTGGCCTCCTTCATCCGTTATGTGGTCGGTACGGCAGAGCAGCAGTTTAAATGCCGCTTCCGTCATCTGCATCTGTCCGCGCCGGTCAAGCTGAAGGCCCAGTTTATTGAAATGTTCAGCGAGATTTTGCCGGAGTACCGGATTGAAGCGGCAGATGCCCTGGACGAAGGAGTGGCTGTCCTGTATAACACGCTGGCGGACCAGATGGAACGAAGAACGTTTGCCGACGGCAGGGAATATCAGGCGCTTGTCATCGACTGCGGCGGCGGCACTACGGATCTGTCCTCCTGTCGCTTCCGCATCGAGGACGGCCGCATCGCTTACAAGCTGGACATTCATACCACCTATGAAAACGGGGATACGAATTTCGGCGGCAACAATCTGACCTACCGAATCATGCAGTATATGAAAATCGTATTCGCCGGTTATTATGCCGCCGAAACACGGCTGCCGGACACGGAGATTGACGCCCTGATCGGCGTGTCCTCTGGTGACATCTACCGGTATGTGGACGAGCACGGCGTTAATGCGCTCTATGCCGAGCTGGAGCGGCGCTACCGTGAGGCTGAAGCGATCCTGCCCACAGCCTACAGGCGGTATGAGCATGCAAACCGTGAGGAATATGAACGGGTGCTCGGCAATTTTCATCTGCTATGGGACGCGGCCGAGCACATGAAGCGGGAGTTTTTCCGGCGGACGGGCATTCTGCGCAGCCGCTTCGAGGCGGAGCACATGCCGCCTGCCGACACGGATCTGAATATTGCGGTCATGAGCCGCTGGATGGTCTCGGTGCTGGAGAGCGGGCGTTTTCGAGAGGAGTATAGACTGCCCGATGTGACCTTCAACATTCGTGAGATTGAACAGCTGCTCAAGGCGGATATTTACGGCATTGTGCGCAAATTCCTGGAGGAGATCTACCAGGACGGACGCCTGCAGGACTACTCGATCATCAAGCTGACCGGCCAAAGCTGCCGGATTGACGTGTTCCGCGAGGCCCTGAAGGAATTTGTGCCGGGCCGGAGCATCGAGTTCCGGCAGAAGGCTGAGGATACGGACCGGGTGCCGGAACTGAAGTTGGCATGCGTGCGGGGAGCAATCCGCTACCTGAACGCGAAGAAGATGGGCCGGATTGAGCCGCTTCTGACAAGTGATGTGCCGGCTATTCCATATACGGTCAGCGCTTACACCCATACCGGGCAGGAGAAGGAACTGATCGAAAGCCTAGCTCCGCTGCGGACCGCGCGTTATATCTCGCGGCCGTCGCATGCGGTCGAGGTGGAGTTTTTCCTCACCGCAAGCGGTGCACTGGCATCTCGCCGTCATGTGTACCATAACCGTCCGGACAAGTTCCGGCCGGTTACGTATGAAGATATTGCGGAGCTGTATGGCAAGGAAATTCCGCAGGATGACACTGACTCCATCGGTAACGGCGAGACTCGTTACTTTGTATTCACAGGCGGCAGCCGCTGGGGCTTCCACGTCGTGCCGATAGCCCGGAAGGATGAGATTTTGCAGCTTGGTGTGAAGCGATTTTTTGCTTTTGAGAACGACCTGTCAGAGCTGGATTTCTTTGACGGGACGAAATAGCGTGTCCGGCGACTAACCGGCCAATGGACTGAAGCATGAAATGGTATAGAGGGAGAAAAAGAAATTGACTTATGTAGGCTTTTGGAGACGGATGGGTGCTTCTTTTATAGACAACCTGATAATCGGGACTGTATTGTATGTGGTCAATTTGATATTTTTTTTGATTGCTACTGCCGTATTCGGAGGATTTTTTTCTGTTTACCAATTTGAATTTGACGATCTGCTCAAACCGGCCGTCATTGTGTTTGCCGTTGTTGTTTGTGTTATTAATGTAATGATTGTATGGCTTTATTGTGCCTTTATGGAAGCATCAAAATTCCGTGGAACTTTGGGAAAGGTTGCTTTTGAAATCGCGGTTGTTGACATAAACGGAGAACGAATTACCTTTAGCCAAGCAACAGGGAGATATTGGGGGAAGCATTTGTCCTTTCTCACTTTGTGCATTGGTTTCGTTGTAGCCGGATTTTCCAAGAACAAACAGGCTATGCATGACAGGATGGCCCGGACATTTGTTATAGACAAGCAGGCAACCACGGAGCTTGACATTCAACTGAAAGACATAGACGTGTGGCTGCAAATTGACGAAATGCCTGCGGCAGACGGGATCCATCATTTGATGCGCGGAGAGAAAGTAAGCCTGTACACAGGCTTTTGGAAACGGGTTGGGGCGAATCTGATCGACTGCATCGTACCTACTATAGTTCTATCCGTATTGTTTTCTCTCTCCATACGACTTTTTATGCCTTTAGTGATCATTGCTGCAGCACTTCTTGTGCAAGAATCAGGTTATTCAGAAGGATTAATCATTGCTTTGATAGGGATATTCCCTGCAATCTGTATGGTCTGTGGCTGGCTGTACTATGCATGTATGGAATCTTCAAGACTACGGGGAACGCTTGGGAAAATGTTGATTGGAGCAGCAGTTACTAATCTGAAAGGTGGACGGCCTACGTTCGCCCAGGCAAGCGGACGCTATTGGAGTAAATGGATTTCATCCCTAACCCTTTATGTAGGCTATATTATGGTTGGATTTACCAGAAACAAACAAGGTTTGCACGACAAGCTTGCCAAGACATATGTCCTTGACAAGGAAGCACTGAAATGGAGACGGATCCTTCAGGAAAATCAGGCATCTGCTGTGCCGTTCCCTGAGTCTGAACTGTAGTGGCCGGTGAATCCGTCTAGAAAACCGGAAAGGAGGTGGTAGCTGTTGTTCAAGCACACGAAACCCCTGTTTGAGAAGGGCAGGATTCTTAAAACCGCTATGCTGGAAAGCCTGCGTGATTATCCGCGCTCCTTGCTGGATATCCGGTATCAGGAGCACACGGACGGCATTATCACCGGTGCCGATATCCATGTCGGTCCGCAAACCTTGACGGTAGCGCCGGGCATCATCAAGCATGACGGGCGGCTCTACCTGATGGAAGAAGCGCAGGAGATGTCCTATACCGCGACAGGCCGGGAAACCATGCTGGTCGTTCATTTTGAAAAAGCCGAGCCATCCACCGACTTCGACAGCTATGCGGGAATGCTTGTTCTGCAGGAGCGACCGCCCGCTTCCGACGAGGTAGAGCTAAGCAGATTCAAGCTGAAGGAAGGGGCGGTGCTGCGCTCGGATTATCTGGATTTTGCCGATTTGGCGACAGAGTACAATACGCTGAACCTGCTGCATGCCCGGCATGCGGGCAGAGGGGAGAACACGCTGGTTCCGGTGATTTTCAAGCTGTTTGCCAGGGAGCTGCTCGGCAGGAGAAGCACCCATCCGGCGGATTTGTCATTTGCGCTGCTGTGTCTTAATCAAGAACGCATCGAAATGGAAACGCTGCTTCACTATCTGGCTGCGCGAACTGGTACGAAGCTGACAGAGATGGACTATTTGCAGAAGGAGCGGCTCAGGCTGCACCAGGCGCTGGTCCGAATTCTTGAAGAAAACGGCGGGCAAAGACCGCTGTCAGGTCTTAGACGCAGCGGTCCGCAGCGGATGATGGTGGATTAAATCAGGATTTTCGATGAGATGAGGAGGGATTTGTATGAAGCCTATGGATGAGAAAGTGATGGCTATGCTGAATGAGGCGGAAGCTCAGCGTAAGTCTGTACCACCCAGTAGGGATGACCGCGCAGACTTGTCGGAGCTGTTGGTAGAGATTGATGGGGAAAAGGTGTTGTTCCTTGAGCAGAAGCTGTTTGATGGGCGGATTCGGATCACCATGCCCCGGACATTCAGACAGATGACAAGGCAGGAAGCCGCAGTGAAATATCCTTCCGAACACCGCCCGGCTTTTATCTTCACGAATGATGACCTAACCGTCAATCTAACTTTTAACCATACCGCTAATGTGCTGGATGAAGCGGATGTGGAGGAGTTCAAGGATGCGATGGCGCAGATTACCCGCTCTACTCAGCCTGTTCGCGAATGGATTGGGGACGGTGTCAGGCGGACGGAAGAGAAGACCTTTGGCTATTGTGAATTCATGTCTCCCGCTTTGAACACGAATATTTATAATTTGCTGATTTTTATATCCTTGGACAAGCGGTTCCTGATTTGTACCTTCAACTGCACGGAAGAAGACAGGAAAGCCTGGAGGCCGGTCGCCCTGAGCATGCTGGATTCTCTCCAGGTTCATGAAATTGCCGAAGGAGGATTAAATCGATGAGCACGGTAGCCGTTACTTACGGGAATTTGCGCATCGCCCCTTATGAGCTTGTCAGTTTCCAGAATCTTACCATTTCGAAAGAGCTTAACGATCATGCACGGCTAACAATGACCGGAATCGTGCCGGAAGACAAGAAGGAAAGCTATGTGGAAATGACGGAAGCCGACACCACGATTGAAGTCAGCCAGGTGGACGAACAGGGCAACAGCATCCCCCTCTTTCACGGCATTGTGCTGAACGTCGGGGTTAAGGCGGTAAGAGGCGTTTATCATCTGGAGGTCGAGGCTGTCTCTCATACCTACCTGCTGGACGTCAAAAAGAAAAACCGTTCTTTTCAAAATCACGGCATGACCTATGATGAACTGCTGGACCTGGTGGCAGCGGATTACGAAGGCTTTGACGTGATGGACGAGGCGACAGGCGGAGCTTCCATCGGCAACTTCACCATGCAGTATCAGGAAACGGATTGGGAATTTCTCAAGCGTCTGGCCTCCCGCTTTTACACTTCACTCATGCCAGCTTCTACCTTCAGCTATCCCAAATTTTACTTTGGCGTTTACGATACTCCTTCGAAAGGCAAGTTGGACAACTATCATTATCAGGTAGGCAAAAAAGTATCCGACTTTCTCTATCATTCCGCCAATGACGGTGCCAGCCTGGATGAAAATGATTTCATGTTCTACGAGGTGGAGACGGAAAAGGTACTGGATCTCGGCAATGCCGTTGAGTTCCAGGGGCGCCTGCTCTATGTGCGCAGCACCCGTTCCGAGATGAGGAACGGCCTGCTGGTACATCGATATGTGCTGTGTTCCCGCAGAGGGCTGCGGCAGCGCAGGCTGTATAATGAGCGCATTATTGGTGCTTCCATTCAGGGAAGAGTCATCGGGATTCAAAAGGACACCGTCCAGGTTCATCTGTATATGGATAAAAAACAGGACAAAGCAACCGCACACTGCTTCCCCTATGCATCTATGTATACGGCGGAAGGAAACAGCGGTTGGTACTGCATGCCGGAGGTCGGCGATCATGTTCGCGTCTATTTTCCGGGCAGTAAGGAAGAGGAAGGCGTCGCCAGCAGCTCTGTGCGGCAAAACTCGGAGGAAGGCCAGTCCAACAAATTGGGCAATCCGGACATGAAATATTTCCGCACTGCGGCAGGGAAAGAGCTGTTAATGGGACCGGAGGAGATTGTCATTACTGGCAAGGACGGAGAAATTTTCATCCGTCTGAATGAAAGCGGCGGCATTGAGATTTCCAGCAGCCAGATGATCAAGCTGATTGCCAAAGAGGACATTATGATCGATGCGGGGCAAAATGTAGCCATTTCCGCCAAAGAGGAAATCAGCCTGACGTGCAAGGAGAGCAATCTGCTGATGAACGGAAGCACCAAAATCATCGGAACGGAATTGAATACCAACTAACCGTTGAACAAGAGGTAATACAGGGAGGAGGGGGGCCGATGTACGATGAGCAGGCGCTGGAGCACTTTAAGAAGAGTGTAGTTTTGCCGTGGCACCATGCGGAACTACTGAAGATGGAACAGGATTACCGCAGGCTGCGGGAACAGTGGGCCGCCCATTTCATTGAGCATTTCCAGCAGCTCTGCCGCCGGATTCTGGACTGTCAGAGGGCCGGAGGTAAAGGGGAAATCGGGTATATCACGTATTCTCTGCTGCGCACGGGGCTGATGGACGGACAGCCTGCGTATGTGGCGGAAGCATTTGATGAACGCTGGTTTTTTGACCGGCAGCCGGTGCAGATGGGCTACGATCCGACTTGGGCATTTGATCCGATCCGTGGACTGGAGGAACAGTGGGAGTCTGCGGCGCGGATGTATGTGGGCAAGATTCCCCGGTCTTTGCTGGGAAAGTTGAAGCTGGCGGAGGCGGTTCATTTCCACAGCTACGTCACCGAGCTGATTCGTTATGCCATGCCGCAGGCTGCGCAGCTTCCTGAATTTCTGGCCTTGGCGAAATCCCCGGTTTTTGAACTTAGAGTCGGGGAGTATATGGATCATAGCGTGACCGCCTATAAGGAGGACAAGCGGGGGCTGAACAGCACGGTTGTGCGGGAATGGCTTGGGGACAGGCTTGAAGGCGAATACGCTTATCAGGCGATAGAAGGGGCGGACTTATCCGGCGGCGATTATCCGGGACTGGATTTCCGTTATTCCGCTTTCCGGCAATGTAACCTGTCGTTTGCACGGCTTTCCTTTGGCATGCTGGCCGGGACGCATTGGCGCAGCTGTCTTCTGGAAGGGACGGATTTCAGCTTTAGTGCCCTGCACGGTGCAGATTTTACAGGCTGTGGCATGCCAAAAGCTGTGTTTACAGGAATCAGCGGGGGATTGCCCACGGAAGCAGGGACGGAATGGATCATGCCGGGGTTCAGGGGGATCTGCTTTGCCGAAGCCGATGTGAGCGGCGCGGATTTCCGCCATGCCGATTTGCGAAGCGCCGACTTTAGGGCAGCGAATATGCGAGGGGCCGACTTTAGGGAAGCCGATCTTCGAGAGGCGGATTTTACCCGAGTGAATTTGCAAGGCGCAGATTTTACTGGAGCAGATCTGCGGGGTGCAGATTTTACGGGGGCAGATCTGCGGGAGGTTGATTTTACAGGTACGAAACTGACAGGAGCAGTGCTGGAAGCGGCGGATTTGGCAGGCGCCATGCTGCCGGAGGACCCTTGGAACATTCTGCTGAAAGAGGTGGGTGGATGAGCTATTTTGTGCTGAACCAGGATGCCCGGTTTGCCAATGCGGTGAAACCGCTGGGCGTGATGGATGCTGTTCGCCCGGAGATGATGTCACCAGACCATGCTCACCAGCTTGCGGCTGTAAATCTGCATTTTAAGGTGGCGGAGGCGACGCAGGTGGATTATGTGGATTTCATCGAGCACCCCGTTCCGTTCGTTTCGGACAGGCTGAAGAGAGTGTTGGAAAAGTTTACTCCGGATACGCAATTTTTCGCTGGAGCGTTTACAGATTTGAAGCGAAAGCACCAGGAGATATACTGGCTGGCAGTTCCACCGCAGATTGAATGTCTGTCGAAAGAGAGCGAGTTTGGGCTTGACGGTTCGCTGCGCAGACTCGTTATCGATGAGAGTCGAACAGAGGGATGCATGTTTTTGCAAATCGGGGGCTTGCGGGAACGAATTCTACTCATTCATCTGGCGCTGGCGGAAGGTCTACTGCGGCGGGATCTCAACGGGATTCGGCTAACAAGAGTTCACTAATAATAGACACCGATGCCGTTTCGCGGTACCACTGATAATTGAAAATATGGTCATTAAATTTTCGGGGCAGATTGAAGTGAATAGGTGAGGAGGAATCCGGATGGAAGTTGAAGGCGCATTTAGTATTAACGACGGTGGAGGTGCACAGGAGTCGTATGTGGTGGCCGGGGCCATTCTGAGCTGTAACTGTGGCACACAGCTGACCCGCTTGAAAATCCCGTTCAGCCATGGAGTCTACATCAAGGAAAAGCCCCAATTGAATATCGATGATTACTTGCCTGGCGTCAATATTATCAACTTTGGCAACTGTACGAATCAGCTGAACCCGGCGGTGAAGAACGGCAAGGTGGATGTCGAGGGGGTTCAAAAAGCCCCTTGTGTTCCAGTCATCTCGGGACCGTGGGTCAACGGAAAAAGCGATGTATTGATCGAGGGGAAGCCAGCGTTATTAAGTCCATGCACGAACACCTGCATTTATGCGGGCAGCCTGATCAAGATCGAGGATGATGGCCAGAACCTGGGAGGCGTGTCCGTGGGCAGCTCCGGCAGCGGAGCGATCAGATAAGACACAACTGAAACGATCAGGCAAGGCTTGGCGGGAGTGAGTGAATAGGGATCGCAGGGAGAGGGGGACAAAGGATGGCGGCGATACACACATGGAAGGGCTACGGGCATATCAAGCTCGTGGCTCCTTATGAAATTCAAAGCCTGGGTACGCTTGAAATCAGGCGAAGGGTCGGGGAGCATGCCAGGCTGTATCTTACGGCGATTTTGCCGGATGAACACAAGGATCAAAGCGTGCAGTTGAAGGTGAAAGAGGAGACGGTGGAAATACAGGAAACCGATGCGGATGGCGCCCTGGTGCGGATATTATTCCACGGCCGGGTCGAGCAGCTTGAAATCGGGACAGTGAGAGGAGTCTACCAGCTGAAGCTGAAGGCGGTCTCCCACTCTATCCTGTTGGACCGGAAGGTGGAAAGCCGTTCCTTCCAGTTGGGAAGCCAAAGCACCTCGGAAGTGATTGAACGAGTGGTCATGAGTTACGACGAAGCAGACATGATTGACACTACTCGCGGTGCGGACCGACTGGAGTCGCTTGTGCTGCAGTACCGGGAGACGGATTGGGAGTTTATCAAAAGACTGGCTTCCGCCAGCGGCGCGGTCATCATCCCGGAATCGGCTGCTTCCTCGCCCAAGCTGTGGATTGGGGTCCCAGACGGAGCGTTAGAGGAGCTGCCGCAGGATGTTCCTTTTACCGTGGGTCGTGATTTGGCCGCCTATGGCCAGGTACAGGCTGTCGGATTGAAGGCAAGCCCAGCGGATTTTACCTATTATGAGGTCGAGACGGAGAAATGGCTGAACCTGGGGGACAAGGTGAACTTCCGGGGCAAAGAGCTGGCGGTGGCCGCAGCGGTATCTGTCCTGAAGGACGGCACTCTTGTACATACTTATACGCTGCGTCTGGAGTCAGGCATCCGGCAGCCGTTCTACCTGAATGACCGGATTACGGGCGTTTCGCTGGACGGGAAAATCATCGACGTGCAAAAGGACCGGGTACGCGTGCATCTGGACATCGACGAAATTCAGGATAAAAGCCTGGCGGTATGGCTTCCTTTCGAGTCGCCCTATACGGCTGAGGGCAGCAGCGGGCTGTATGTCATGCCGCAGTTGGGTGACGCGGTGCAGGTGTATTTTCAAAGCGCGAGGGAAGAGGAAGCGATGGTGCGGGGCTCGGTCCGCAAAAGCGGACAGCCTTCCCCCAAGCTGGAGGACCCCAATACGAAATACTGGGGCACGAACTACGGGAAAGAACTCAAGTTCGGCACGTCTGATATGAGCCTGACGGCGACGGAGGGCAGCCTGTTTATTTCCCTGGAGGACAGCGAAGGCATTACGATCCAAAGCGACAGCAGCATTGTGATGTCGGCCAAGAAGGATTTGGAATGGACGTCGGAGAAGAAGATAGGGATCACCGCGCAGCAGGCCATTTATTTATTGAGCGGAAGCAGCAGCCTGGTGCTGGACGGCAACTCGGACATCCGCGGCGAAGAGGTGGAGCTGGATGGCCTGATCAAAGCGCCGGTCAGTGTCGAGGATCTGGAGCCGCAGCCGGAAGCGCCGTTTGCCGAGGAAGAAAAGAAGGAAGAGAAAAAGGGTTTCTGGAACAAGTTCCTGGATGTCACGCAGGTCGTGCTGGATGTAGTGGGATGTATCCCGGTGGTCGGTGAAATTGCGGATTTAGCCAATGCCGGCATTTCCTTGGCGCGGGGTGACTATGTCGGAGCGGCGTTATCCGTGGCGTCCGCCATTCCGTTTGCAGGCTGGGCGGCCACCGGGGCTAAGGCGGCGCGTAGAGTTGCGCAGGCCACCAAGCTGGGCAGCAAGGCGGTCAAAGCGGTGGATAAAGCCGCTACCGTGGTGAAATCGGCGAAGGAAGTGGCCGAATCCTTGACGGTAGCGGGTATGGGCTCGCTGGGAAAAGTGTACACCGGAGCACGAAGTATGGGCAGCAACCTGAACCAGGCGGACGTGCTGCAAAAGCTGAAGACAGCGATGCAGAACCTCGAAACCAACCGTCCGCGGATGGCGATGGCGATGAGTATGGCGTCCGGGACCGCAGTCAACTACTACAAGAGCGAAGCTCAGGAAGCCGCAGTGGCCAAAATCCAGGAGGAAGGCTGGGCACCGCAGGAAGCGATTACCCTGTTGGGGATCTTGACCAATGGAGGCCGCAGGAAGGGTGGTCATGGCGGCAGCTCCGGCATTGTATCCGGAGGAGGTAGTGGTGGCGGTAACCATGGCAGCGGCAGCGGTAACCACGGAAGTGGTAGCGTCGGCTCAGGGAAGAAGCCGGATGTTGGAGAGAAAGATAAAAATCCACATTCAACTGTACCAACCCAAACCAAGGTAAATTACGGTGATCATTATACAAGGAAAGATAGAAAAAAAGCACTAAAAGAGAATGTTGAATATACTACGCCAGCTGGATATACCTATAGAACTGATGATAAAGGTAGATTAATTAATGTTGAAGGTAAGCTGAAATTAGGCAATGGTAAAAGAAATAACCATGCACAAAGAGTAGTAGGGCGCAATAACCGTAGAAAGACAGATGAGGGTGGACACTTAATTGCGAGTATATTTGAGGGTTCAGGTAGCCTAGACAATCTTGTAGCCATGGATGGTAACCTAAATAAAGGTGAGTGGAAAAGACTAGAAAATATGTGGGCAAAGCAATTACAAAAAGGTAAGTCAGTGGAGGTTAGAATAAGACCTATATTTAAGGGCGATTCAGAAAGACCAGATAGTTTTGAGATCGAATATAAAATAGGTAATGGTAGATGGAAGGATAAAAGGTTTGATAACGAACCAGGAGGAAAAAAAGATGAATGAGCAAAAACTTGAAAATATCTATCAAAATATCGCAGAAACAATTATAGAAACGATACAAGAAGATTGGGTTAAAGTGATTTTGTATGGTGAAGTAGTAGAAGGTGCACAAAAAGCTTTCTTCTTCTATTACTCAAAATTAGACGATCAGTTAATTTATTGCAGAGATATTCCTGAAATGTTTGAGTTTAGTTTGGAAAGTTATAAACAATTAATGGACAATTTAATAACTTATCTTAAGGAATTAAAAAATGAGTTTATAAATAACGGACAGGAAGCATGGACAAATTTAACAATGTCCTTCACTGATACTGGTGAATTTAATATCGATTATAATTATGAGGATTTAACCGACGCTGATGACCATGAAAGAGATATTATTTGGGAATATAAGCACCTAGGAATTGTTCCAGAAGATGAGGATGATAACGAGTTCCTTGAAGAATATCTTAAACATAAGGAGGTAGAGTAATAAGTTAAGTTTATAAAATTAGGAATTGTTTTTTTACTTTTGACAGATTGTAATATGAAGTGCGACACCTACTGGAAATAAATAAACAAAGGGCCCATGGCCGGATTCGTGTAGAATGAAAGTTCCTACACCCACATTCACACAAGGAGAATCCGCCATGAGCTACACACATCTTAGCATAATTGAGCGAAGCAAGCTAGAAATCCTCCACCAACAGGGGAAATGCCAGAGCCATTGCCAAGGAACTGGGCAGACACCACGCCACCATTAGCCGGGAACTCCGTCGAAATGCAGTACAGGAGTCTTACCGTGCGGAGGCATCTCAGGAGAGCTACGCCCAGCGTCGTAAGGCCTCCATTCCCGCAGGAAAATGGACACCGGAGTTGGTGGTGGTTATCGAAGAGAAGCTTCAAAGGACCTGGTCTCCCGAGCAGATCGTAGAGCGGCTGCGTCAGGAGGGACAATCGATCGTATGCTTTAAAACGATCTACCGCTGGCTGTACGCCGGTCATTTAGTGAAAGGCGTGGTCACGGTTCTCCACCATAAAGGCAAGCGTCAGAGGCCTACGGAGACTCGCGGTAAGTTTGCGATAGGCAAGCCCATCTCTCAGCGTCCTAAAGAGGTGCGGTCTCGAGAAACGTTCGGTCATTGGGAACTGGATACCGTCGTTTCCAGTCGCGGGAAAAGCAAGAGTTGTGTGGCCACGTTCATCGAACGCAAGACGCGCCTGTACACCGCCATTCGGATGCCTGACCGCACCGGGTTGTCCATGGAAATCGCCTTTGGTGTAGCTGTTTCCCAGTATCCCTCTGGGGCCTTCCAAACGGCGACAGCTGACCGTGGCAAAGAGTTTGCCTGTTATGCGAGCCTGGAGGCCACCCATGGCACGCAGGTGTATTTCGCTGATCCGTATTCCTCCTGGCAACGAGGCTCCAACGAAAACGCCAACGGCTTGCTGCGAGAATTCTTTCCCAAAGGTACGGATTTTACCCAAATTACAGACGAGTCCTTGGAGGATGCTCTCCACCTGATCAATCACAGGCCACGAAAATGTTTGGGTTGGAAGACAGCTCACGAATCCTGTTCAGAGGAACTGTCGCACTTGGCTTGACAATCCGTCTTTTAATTTTATATTTCATTATGTAGAGGTTTATTCCAACTTGAAACGATGGGAAGGAATAAGCCTTTTTATATTAAAAATCAAAGTAAGAAGAATGGATAGGGAAATGACGTGGAATTATGTGGTGATTAGTGGTTAATTTCCAATTTACTTAATAAGACATCTCAATGGCGTGGGGTAGCTATGTCGGAGCGGCGTTATCCGTGGCGTCCGCCATTCCGTTTGCAGGCTGGGCGGCGACCGGAGCGAAAGCGGCACGAAGAGTTGCCCAAGCCACCAAGCTGGGCAGCAAGGCGGTCAAAGCGGTGGATAAAGCCGCAACCGTGGTGAAATCGGCGAAGGAAGTGGCCGAATCCTTGACGGTAGCGGGTATGGGCTCGCTGGGAAAAGTGTACACTGGAGCACGAAGTATGGGCAGCAACCTGAATCAGGCGGACGTGCTGCAGAAGCTGAAGACAGCGATGCAGAACCTCGAAACCAACCGTCCGCGGATGGCGATGGCGATGAGCATTGCGTCCGGGACTGCAGTCAACTACTACAAGAGCGAAGCCCAGGAAGCAGCCGTGGCGAAGATCCAGGAGGAAGGCTGGGCACCGCAGGAAGCGATTACCCTGCTGGGGATCCTGACCAATGGAGGCCGTAGAAAAGGCGGACATGGTGGTAGTTCCGGCATTGTGTCCGGAGGAGGCAGTGGTCACGGTGGAAGAAGTGGTGGCGACAGCCATGGCAACGGTAGCGGTAACCACGGAAGTGATAGCGGTGGCTCAGGGAAGCCTGGGGATGGGAAGAAGCCGGATACTAAGGGGACGAGAGAAGCCGTCTCAAAAGATGGTCGTCCTGACTTTGTGGGTAAATTAAAAGGTGAGGATGTAACGCTTCCTAGTGTTAAAACAGAAAGCGTTACATTTAATAAGAGAAATCCTGAGGACACAGCTCAACTGCGAAAGGATTTCAACAAGGTCAGGAAAGATATGATGAAATCAATGGCGAATGATCCTAAAAAATTTAAAGAATTAAACAGGCCGGAATTTCAGATAGTGATATTGAAGATATGAAGGGAGACGGACTAGTTCCTGACGGCTGGCAAGTTCATCATAAAATTCCTTTGGATATCAAGGTGGTACCAATGATCTGGAAAACTTAGTTCTTATAAAAAACGATCCTTATCACAAGGTTATTACAAACGAGCAAAATTCATTAACAAAGGGTATGAAACCCGGGGATAGTAAAACAGTAGAATTTCCTATTCCAGACGGAGACATCTACCCTAAAAAAAAGGAATAAATAATTTAAGAAGGTGATTATATGTGGAAAGAGCAAATTGACCAAATATCCAAAATAAGGGGAAACCGAAAACTCAATGCTCCTGCCAATGAAAACGAAATATCAAGATTTCGTAAGTCTGTAGTGGAAAAATTCGGTGAAGGTGTACTTCCGCAGCAATACTTTGAATTTTTACGAACAGTAAATGGAATTGAATTTAATGGACTGAAAATATATGGGATAGACAATAACTTTTTGGATTCCCAGCCAGTAAATCAGGTTGATAGTTTTTTTGATGCCAATGAAACTTGGGAGTCAATTAAAGACGAAGATGAGTTGATTTTTTTTGGAGATTCAGATATTGCTTGGTATTGTTATGATGCTACTAAAAAAAGTTTTGTTGAACTCGATAAACCTTCAGGTGAGCTTATGGAAACTTTTAGTGACTTTGGTGCTATGCTTGAATCTGCTTTCTCTGTTGCGCTTGATTAAATGAATGAGCTTAGACATGTTGATGTAACTAAGCACCACGCACTGTCCATTAAGCGCGCGGTAGATAACGAAGCCTAGCAAATTCAACTATTCTTGCCCGTGAGAAGACTAAACCGAATCGGTAATTCATTCAAACGAATGTGATGGGATGTGGCAATCTAATCGAATGCATTGGGGAGATACCGTTAATATCTATATAGACTGAACATTAGAAATACCTTTCTTAAAATCGGTTACTCCTAAAACGGGTAATAAAGAGGAACAAACCCAATGAGGATGTGATCCCGATGCAAACCACAATAGATGAAAAACATAAATTAGAGATGGCTTTGCGTGAAAGCTCTGATAAACGGATGTATGAGCGTTACCTCGCCGTCCTTCAACATTTGGAGGGGCGTACCATCCGAGAGATTGCTAAAATCATCAAACGAACAGAAAAGACGGTTGGCGGTTATATTCATAGTTATCGCGAAGGTGGTATTGAGGCTCTCGCACTTGGTCACTCGCCCGGGAAACCCCATCGACTCCGTGATGAACAAGAGAAACAACTTGCCGATACCATCGCCACAAAACGGCCTGTTGACGTCGGAATCGAAGCCAAATACACTTGGACCCTGAAGCTCGCCATTCTCTTTGTCGAGCGCGAGTTTGGAAAAACCTTCACTGAACGAGGGATGTCCAAGCTTCTTCACCGTCTGGGCTTCAGCCGCACGAAGGCAACGTATACCTTAGAATTGGCAGATCCTGAAGAACAGGCTGCCTTCAAGCAAGAAACTTTTCCCGCGTTAAAAAAAGCTTTTGAACGGAGAAATCGACCATATCCTCTTCGAAGATGAGTGTATGATTCGAGCCTACCAATCTTTGCATTACAACTGGTTTCCGGTCGGTCATCAACGCAAAATCCCTACGTACGGGCAGCATCAGGGCGCCAAACTGTTCGGAGCATTAAACTTCGAAACGGGACAGGTGCACTACCGGGATGGGGTAACGTACGATGCTCCTGCGTTTATCCGATTTCTCGAGTTTATTTTACAGGAATTTCCAACCGGTAACATCGTGATTATTTTGGATAACGGTAGAATCCACCATGCAGCGCAGATTCTTTTACCTGATGACGAAGGTGGTCATTTAATTGCAAGTATTTTCAAAGGTTCGGGTGATCTTGATAACCTTGTACCAATGAATGGAAATCTTAATAAGGGTGAATGGAAGAAATTTGAGAATACTTGGGCGGATGCACTTAAACAAGGCGATGAAGTGAAAGTAAAGATAACGCCGAATTATAAGGGAGATTCACAACGTCCAGTAAGTTTTGATATTAAGTACAAAATTGGTGATAATGATTGGGAAATTAGGCAGTTTGATAATGTACCAGGAGGGAAGTAAGATGAATGACGAGAAATTAGGAATCATATACCATGAGATGGCAGAAGTTGTTGTTGATACTATTCCTGAGAAATGGTCTACGGTTTATCTTTATGGTGAGATTGTTGAAGGTTCTCAAACTGCTTACTTTTATTACTACCCTGAAGGCAATGATAAACCTGTTTACAGTCATGATATTCCTGAGATTTTTACAATAAGTGAACGTGAATACTCAGAAAAATGGCATCAATTGATCGATATTACTCAGGAGCTTTGGACAGAGTTTAAAGATAACGATCAAGAGCCCTGGACAAATTTTACTTTAACCTTAGACAGTACAGGAAAATTTAAAATTGATTATAATTATGATGATCTATCAAATGCAAATTCACATGAAAGAAAGACTATTTGGAAATATAAGTATCTCAGCGTTATGCCCCAAAGTAACTCTGGGAAAAAGCATTTAGAAAAATACCTGAAGACAGTGGAAAGAGAGAAAGAATAGGCTCTAAATGGGATGCAGTTACACAGGATTTGCATTGTAACAGCAGGATCGTACATTACAACCTATACCAAACAAAAAACTTGGAGATAGATTTTCAAAGGCTTATTCCAACTTGAACGGTAAAGATGGAGTAGCCTTTTTTATTTTGGGTCATAGTCGTATAAAAATAGGTGAAAATAAAAAGAGAGCTTCATAGCTCTCAGCGTAAGAAAATATTTGATTCATTAAGTAGACAAAGAGCATCTTTAAATCCTTGTAAATAAATTTCGCGCTCCAAAATTGCCTGAATGGATATTTCGGTATCCTCGTAAAGAAAAACAGTATCCATTGTTGATTCTGGGAGGTAGTCTTGAATTTTCTTAAAGTACTGATCCATCAATTAATTGTACATAGGTTGTATTGCTTTTGATATGGTTGTTGTATAAAAATTCAATCCGAGTTCGAATGAGCGGATCTAATAAGACTTCTAAAGAATGTGGCGATGGAATCAATCCCTTTCTATGTCTGTTTATTTTTGTGAAGTAATATTTATTTTATTGAATATTATTTTAACATAACAAACAAAATAGTCGAGAGAAGTCAAAAGTATTTTTGATAAAATAAATATCATTACGTATAATTAAAGAAAATTTCAACTTTGCTGGAAGGGACTATGAGATGATTAGTTACAAACCATTTCAAAAATTACTGATTGATAGGGATATAAAGAAACAGGAGCTCTTGAAAAAGACGGGAATTTCCTCAGCAACGATGGCTAAACTGAATACAAATGAGTATGTGTCGTTGGAAGTAATCGATAAGATTTGTTCAGTATTAAACTGCCAACCCGGTGATTTATTAGAGCATATACCGGAGCAGCAGATTGATAACGGAAAATAAAAGCGAGCTATTAATTTGGTTTATAATGTAAAAAAGAATTCTGCACAAACAAATCAAAGAAAATAACTGAACACATGCTAGATAATTTTTGAGGCTTATTCCTAATTAAATGCAGAAGGGAAAGAGCCTTTTTCCCATGGATGATTAGAAGTGTCTCCATTTGCTGGCCTCCATGTTTTCGTAGAGGGAATCACAAGAAAACCACCGGGAATAGGTTAAGCCCTAGCTCCGGTGGCTTTTCAACGGTGCTTTGAAAAATCTTATCAGCTCTTGTTGAATGATTTTTATTCGTCTATCTTTTCATTCCAAATTATTTTCTCAGCTCAAAAAATTCGCAGCGGTCGCGGTCGTGGTATGCGAGGTCGTCTACGCCCGACTGGATAACAACAATCGTGTCGTCGAAGCGGATGACGTAGCCGCCGGAGCCGACGAGCTGGTCGTTCTCGAAAATGCGGACCGGAAGGCGGCGGTCGATGGCTTCCTGGAAGTCTCCATCCGTCCACAGCTTGCGGTTAGTAGGCATATAAGATGGTCTCCTTTGTGGAATAAATGCTGCCCTGAGTTGCTGTAGGCTTGCTCTTATCATAAGATGAACATAACGGTTCGGGCAAGCGCTCTTCTGATCGTGTATTTTGGATGCCCAAGCATAACCGGGAAAGGTTGGCGATTCCGCTTTGACAAAATGGCTCAAAACGCTGCTGCTGCTGGCCGGAGCCGCACTGCTCACCCGGTTTATTCCGTTCTCCCATATATTCAGAACGCTGGACACGATGATCCATGAGTTTGCTCATGCCGTGGTCACGCTGATGATGTCCGGCCAGGTGCAGCGGATTGATCTGAACGCGGACCACAGTGGTGTCACGTATACCTTAATGAGCTCGCAGAGCAGTTCGATTCTGGCCTCCCTTGCAGGATATACGGGGGCGTCTCTGTTTGCCGTGCTGATGTTTTATTTGCATGCCCGGCAGCTGCACAAGTGGGGTTTGGGAATCATAACGCTGATTGCGGCAGTCATGATCCTCCTCTATGTGCATGAAGGCTATGGACTGCTGTGGCTGGCCGGTTTTATCGTGCTGAATGTCGTCGTTATACTGGCAGGGGGACGTACAATAACCAAGCTGTATTACTTGCTGCTGGCCTTCATCACACTTGAAGAGTCGGTTGCGGGTACGATCATCATTCTCACGGCTTCGCTGCTCAGCCCATCGCAGGCGGGGGATGCTGCCAATTTGGCGGACTGGACGCATGTGCCTGCATGGATATGGTCTGTATTCTTCCTGTTGTTTTCACTGTTCTGTGCCAGAGCGGCCATTGGGCAATTTCTGCGTAAACGAAGACCGGGAATGGAGACGCAAAAAAGAGGCCTTGGCTTCATGTGGGGGAGATCCGGTTGAGAGAGCAGCCATCCTGGCTTGATGCTCAGTCCGGTGATATATTTCAGGCGTTCTCGCCACCGCATCTGGTCTGGATCGGCATCATTGCGGTTGTGGTGTGGCTGTTATTCATTATGCGGCACAGCATCCGCAGCCTAACCGGACTGCGTACGCTGCTGCGCTGGGTGCTCGCCGCAGTCTTGCTGTTATCTGAAGTATGCCTGCATCTCTGGTATATTGATCAGCAGGTATGGGATGCAAGCCGGACGCTTCCGCTGGAGTTGTGCAGCATTACGCTCCTGCTTTCCATTGTCATGCTGGCGACACGCAGCCGTCTGCTGTATCAGTTCTTGTTCTTTGCAGGCATAGCCGGCGCTCTACAGGCTGTAATTACGCCTAATCTGGCGTATGAATTTCCGCATTTCAGGTTTATCCAGTTTTTTGTGGCCCACGGGGCGATTTTCCTTGCCAGCTTGTATATGACCTGGGTAGAAGGATACAGGCCTACCTGGAAGTCCGTTGGACTGGCTATGCTGTTCCTGAACGTATGTGCGCTGGTCGTATGGATTGCCGATGTGCTGCTGGATGCCAATTACATGTTCCTGCGGGGCAAACCGGATACGCCGTCCCTGCTGGATGTGCTCGGACCCTATCCATATTACATATTGGTCGAGGAGGCCGTGGCCTTTGCGTTCTTTTCGTGTATGCTGCTGCTGTTCAGGCTGCTGTCTGGTAAAAGGGAAAGTGTATCGCAGGATGTAACGACTTGAAGCCCGGACTGCCTCCTATAAAGCAAGTGCCGGGCTTCCTTCGAAATTACATAAGGTTTCAGCAGAGCTGAAGCTTCTTAACCGCAAGAAAAAACTTCCGCTAAGAGCGGTCTATACTCTGTGAAAGTGTGTCGATAGATGCTTCTCTTAATTTTCGCTAAATGTGACCCGTCTTCTGTGAAAGTAATGCCGGTAGACATTTGTCTTATCACAAGTTAGAAAAAAATCACCCGCGCAGCAGAGACTCAGCACCGTCGATGTAAATATCGGTTCCTGTCACATGGGAGGCTTCGTCGGAGGCCAGGAACAGCACCAGGTTGGCCACCTGCTCCGGCTCGCCCGGCGCATGCCGCAGCGGTTGGTCGCCTTCCGGGAATTCCACCGGAATCTGCACTTTTTTCAGATCGTCGGAAGGATACGTGTTATCGCTGATCTGTGTCTCGATGGCTCCGGGACATACCGCGTTGACGCGGATTTTATAGCGGGCCAGCTCCAGGGCAGCCATTTTCATGAAGGCGACCTGTGCCGCCTTGGTGGAGGCATAGGCGGAAAAACCGACATTGGAGAAAATCCGGTTGCCGTTGACCGAGCTTGTAATAATGATGCTGCCGCCGTTCTTTTTCAGAAAAGGAATCGCATATTTCACCGTGGCAAACGTGCCGCGCAGGTTGATGTTCGTCGTCATATCCCAATCGTCGATTGCCATTGTTTCGATCGGAGCCATGGAGCCGTTGATGCCTGCGTTAGCGAATACGATGTCAATTTTTCCGAAGGTGTCGGCCACCTTGCCCATGCCTGCCTCGACCATATCCGTTTTTGCAATATCGCATTCCACGACCAGGGCTTCGCCGCCAGCCTGTTCAATCTCAGCTTTCGTTTTCTCCGCTTTCTCCGGGGTGCGGTCCAGCATGGCTACTTTGGCGCCGTGTTTTGCAAACAGGATGGCGGTAGCTTTGCCGATCCCCGAGCCCCCGCCGCTTACAATCGCTACTTTACCCTGCAATCGCTGATTTTCCATATTTTTGCTCCTCCTGTTCCGAACTGTGCTCCTTAGTCTCGTTATTCCATACCCTCGAGAGGAAGTGAATGAATCATACAGAGGTAACCATAATGTATAAAAGGGTTCCCTTTACCAAGGCAAACCTATTCATTCAGGAGGTCGCCCATGTTACAAAACGTCAACGGAACAGAATATGTCATCAAACCCTGGGCCATACAAGGACCGAGCATTCAGATTGATCCGCTGTTTCCTTATTATGAAGGCAGATCCGCGGAAAGTGTGGCGGAGGAAATCGAGAGCGCGGGCTACCGCACCGTCCATTATTTTGTCGTACAGGAAAATAAAATACATACACGCATTATAGACGCTCTACAGCGAAGGGGGATCGCAGTGTGGGCCATGGTGCTTGGCAACGGTTCCTTCGGTGTGTCTCATCTTCCCCCGCAGTGGAGCCATTGGAAAATGGAGCTGCTGCGGGAGCCGAAGGACAGCTTCCAGCGGTTGTCCCATTTTGCGGAGGAATATGTGCAGTGGAAAAAGGATGCGGCTGCGCGCCTCGTGAAGGAAATTCCCTTCGACGGATTTGAAGTGGCGGAGCCGTATTTTCCGGAGTGGAACGGGCTGCGCAGCGGAATTTATGGGGATGTCGGTCCAAATGCGCAGCGTGCGTTCAAGGAAAGGTACGGAACGGAGATGCCCGAATTTCGCAACAAGTGGGCCGCAAATTATTACCGCAGAGTCCCACAGCTTTACCGACGATGGATCGAGTTCAGAGTTGATGCGGTAAACGGGCTGATTGACGAACTGGTCAACGGCTCCGGCGGCGTGCGGGAGGCCAGACCCGACATACGGATTGCAACCTGGTCGCTGGCGGTAAGGGACAGACGGGGATTGGCGCCAGCCAAGCTCCGCGAGTGGCAGGGCATTGATGCTGTTGAAATGATCCGCCGGGTGCGGCCCGATATGCATGTGCTGCAGACCCACTGGCCGGATTGGATGCGGCCGAAGCTTCCGCCGGACTATATTGCGGAGTACAAGCGGTTTGCTGATCCGATCCGGGCTGCTTTTCCCGGACTGCCGCTCGGTGTACAGGCGGATATCGGCTCACTGGAGCGGATGGTCAAAGGCAGGGATTGGCTTGCAGCGTTCAGCTCGTCAGTACGTGAGCACGGATACGACTCGTGGACAGCCTATGAATACCATCTGGGCGGTTATATGTACGATGAGCCTCCCATTCCGTTAAAGGCCGTCCGCTCCGGTGATGACGAATTGGTTGTAACCTTCAGCAAGCGTATCGCCCCTGTTGGCCACGAGTCGATAGAATCTTATGTGCTCAAAACCGATGGAACCCGGGAAGCTCTAAGGCTGAGAGAAGCCGATACGGATGGGAACCGTCTTTTTCTACAGGCGGAGCAGCTCCCAGCGGGGGCGTTCGAGCTGGAAGTACAGGGTATCCGGGATACGCCGGAACTGTGGCTGTTCAAGGATCGAGCGGGGCATAAGACGCCTGCGGGATATACAGTCCCGGTAGAAGGAAAAGGAGAAATGATGAAATAGCTGCTAAAAATCATGGAAAATTATTCAACTTTCATATATTGTTGTTTGATAGGAAGTATTCTATTTGCTTGAAAAGCTGGAAATCCTGGCAGATATCCTACAGATGAAAGGGAGTTTTGTATGGGATACATAAGCGAAATACGGAAGCTGGTCGGTTCAAGGCCGATTATTATGGCTGGAGGTTGTGTGCTGCTGCATCGTAACGGGGAATTGTTGCTTGTACGGAGAGCAGACAATGGATTGTGGGCACTGCCGGGAGGATCGATGGAGCTTGGAGAAAGCTTGGAGGAAACGGCTGCACGGGAGCTTTTTGAAGAGACGGGGCTGACTGCCGGGAAGCTTGAGCTGCTTCATGTTTTCTCCGGAAAAGACCTGTATTATAAGTACCCAAACGGTGATGAAGTATACATTGTTGTTGCCGCATATGAATGTACTGAATTTGCCGGTGAACCTGTGGAAGATGGGGTTGAAACCAAAGAAATACGTTTCTTCGCCTTAAATGAGATGCCGAGCGACCTATCGCCGCCGGATATGCCCTTAATCAACAGGTTTCTTGACAAGAACCCGGGGAGGTAGTGACATTGCGCTACAGGGCATCTTCTTTATGTATTATTCGTAGAGGAGCTTCCATATTGCTGGAAGAGTTTCCAGAGGAAGACGGGGTCATCACATTTCGCCCGGTCGGCGGTACCATTGAGTACGGAGAGGACAGCAAGTCGGCTGTGAAGCGCGAAGTAAAAGAAGAGATCAATGTTGATATTATAGAACCTAAATTAATCGGGATTATTGAGAATATCTATCCTTATGATGGACAAATCGGTCATGAGTATGATTTTATCTATGAAGCTTATTTTGGTTGCGCTGACGATTATCAAAAAGATGTATTTACTGGAGTTGAGGGTGAGAGACGCTTCCATGCTGTATGGAAGAATTTAAGTGATTTTGTTGGTAACTCTCGCTATAGGCTTGTACCCGATGGTCTGTATGAAATGTTAACAAACGAATGTGGAGAAAAAGTTGTCGCCTCCGAAATCAAACATATTAACACCAAGGACTTCTTACTATTTGAAAAAGGAAGGTGATCATAGATGAAAATCGCTTTTATTCTGTTTGACCAAATGACCATGCTGGACTTTGTAGGCTTCTATGATTCTATCACTCGTTTGAAAATTTTAAAGCTAATGGACAACGTCTCTTGGGACTTGTGCTCGAATCGCCCGGAAGTTACGGATGAGCTGGGCATTACTATGAAAATAGAGCATGTTTCCAATGACTTATCACAGTATGACATGATCTTCATTCCTGGCGGCTGGGGGACGAGAAGACTAAAAGACGATACGGAGTTTATATCGTGGTTACAAACAGGCAAGGATGTTAAGTACAAGGTTTCTGTATGCACCGGTGCACTGCTGCTGGGGGCGGCGGGTTTTTTGGATGGAAAAAGGGCAACCACTAATCCTTCTGCCTATGAGTTGCTGGAACCCTATTGTGGAGAAGTAGTCAGAGCCAGAATTGTGAGAGACGGAAATACGGTTACAGGCGGCGGGGTGGCGACTTCAGTTGACCTGGGTTTATACCTGCTGGAATGGTTTACAGACGCAGAAACGGTGCGAAAAATACAAGCTTCAATGGATTACCCATACTATCAGACTGGGAAGCTCGACGCTAACTTTATTGTATAAAACTACTTAAAATGGTGGAGGAGCTCATATGCAGAAAGACTGTATATTTTGCAACCCGGAGCTTGAAACAAGGGACAATGAAATACTAAGCAATGAACATTGCCGTTTTTTGCAGCTGGCAGAAGCTCGGGAGAAAGGAAGCATCCTTGAAGGGGCCGGTGTGATTGTTCCCAGGCAGCACCGGGAGACAGCCTTTGATTTGACACCTGAGGAATGGGAGGCCACTTATACTTTGCTCCAACAGGCAAAATCCTACATAGACAAACTGCATCAGCCGGACGGTTACAATCTGGGCTGGAATTGCGGTGAAACCGCAGGCCAGCACATCATGCACGCACATTTGCATGTACTCCCCAGATATAAAGATGAGCCCATGACGGGAAAAGGTATTCGGTACATGTTCAAGGGCGAGTTGAATAATCGACGGAAATAATACCCGTTCAGAGAAATATAACTGCAATTAGCAAGCCATGAGGAGAGGATGCCTGTGAAAATCCGTACAGGAATCATCGGCACCGGCTTCGGGGCTCAAGTGCATGCGCCAATACTGCTGAAGCATCCGGATTATGAACTCACGGCAATCAGCAGCATACGGGAAGGCCGGGCAGAGAAGGCTGCTCAGGAGCTGGGTATTCCAGCAGCTTACGACGACTGGAAAAGAATGATGCATGACTCACGCCTGGATCTTATTGTTATTGTCTCTGAGCCGTCTTTCCATATGGAAATGACGGTATACGCATTGAATTCAGGTAAGCACGTGTTATGCGAAAAACCCCCTGCACTCCATCTTGCTCAAGTCGCTGAAATGCAAAATACGGCAGCAGGGCATAACCGAGTGGTCTCCATGAACTTTGAATGGCGTTATTTGCCTGAACGTCAGGCCATAAAGACAATACTTGAGGAGCAGAGGCTCGGCGAACTATTTCATGTCGGCTGGTCGGAGGTTTGGCCGCTCTGGCCGCGAATTAAAGAAGAACCCTACAGCTGGCAATGGGATCTGGCGAAGGGCGGCGGAATGCTAGGAGCGATAGGCTCACATATGATCGACGCCCTTCATCACTGGTTCGGACCGTTTGCTGAAGATGTCTATGGATTCACTGTGAATCATGTACATGAAAGACGAGCAGATACAAGAATAAAACCGACGAATGGAGATGACTCTTTTTTCATCCATGGGAAATTCAAGAATCAAGGCACATTTTCCCTCCAATTTATTGCAGCTGCTGTGGCCCGCCCTCCCATGCTTGAGATTTTTGGTTCACAAGGCACATTAAGATTGAAAGGGAAAAATTTAAGCATTGCTGCACACCTCGACAAAGATTATGTGCCCATTGAAATCAGCGAACCCATCGATGCTTCAGCATTCCCGCTTTATACAAGAGGTTACGTGCATCCGCAATGGATGCTTTACAGCGATCTTTCGGCAGCCATATCCGGCAGCCAAACCAAAGCAGATTTACCTACCCTAAACGACGCCTGCATTGTACAGGAAATGATGGATAAGATTCGTCTAACAAAATCATCGAGTGGTGAACAATAAATAAGCAGAGGGAATTTCGCTTGAAATGTATAGGGAGCAGCTTTGAAGGGTCCCGCTTGAAGTCTACCTTTTTCAGGACGTTTGTACTGATTGAATCTTGAGGTATAAATAAGGGTATGTTAAAGTAAGAATAGAAATAAGGACGGTCCACCAACCGTCCCCAGCACAACAACTTCGAGTGGGTTCACCCCTCCAAGCAAAATGTTACTACGGAAGAAGTGACCTCACAGGTGGGGACCTATGAGCGGGTCACTTCTTCTTTTTATCCAGATAGTTCAGTAACGCAATCACAAAGTTTGCGAACAGAAGGATATCGGAAAAAGAGAAGTTCATACGGCTCACCTCCCTTCCGGAGGGAACCGACCCACTCAAGGTGTGTTGTACAAGCTAAATTATACCATTACAAGGGCTCTCTTACGAGGGTCCTTTTGTGTTTTATGACGCTTATCAGGACGACTGAACTCCGCGGCACGCGAAGCTTTTTGCTATTTATGCAGTGGTTTAGTACTTTCATCCCCAAAAGGCACCTGCATAAATCGGATTTAAGGGTTTCGGACTTAACTTTTTTTGATCATAAAGGCTGAACTTGACTTTTAAATCTTACGAATGTAATAATTAAAGTATTACAAGTGTAATACATAAATAATGAACAAGGTGGTGATGCCGGACAGATACTATGAAAACTTGTAAGTATGATCTTAAACGATATCATTGTGAAAAGAGGGTTACATCTTGAAAAAATACTTATCGGTTATAAATAAAAAGGCTTTATGTGCGTCGGTGCTTTGTCTAGTTCTACTGGTTGGATGCACAAAAACGGGTGCTGTAAATCCGTCTGCGGATACTGTGAGTCAATCAGCGGGCGCATCGAATCCAGCGCCTGAGAAGGATACGTCCAATGAATTGAATTCCGCTTTCGAGCAGCTCGAAAGCAAGTTCGAGGCTCGACTTGGTGTATATGCTCTGGATACAGGGACAGGCAAGGAAATTGCCTATCGTGGGGATGAGCGCTTTGCTTATGCTTCAACATTTAAGGCTCTGGCAGCAGGATCAATTCTACGGCAAGCATCAGGTAACGATTTGGACAAGGTCATTAAATATTCGAAGGATGATCTGGTTACGTATTCACCCATTACGGAGCAGCACGTGGATACTGGCATGACCCTTAGTGAAATATGTGATGCGGCCCTCCGCTTTAGCGACAATACAGCCGGAAATCTGCTGCTCAAGGAGCTGGGGGGACCTGAAGGGTTCGAAAAAGCGATGAGAGAAATTGGCGACACTGTAATTATGCCTGAACGCTATGAGACAGAGCTGAATGAAGCCGTGCCCGGGGATACCCGTGATACCAGCACTCCGAAAGCGCTCGTCCAGAGCCTCAAAGTGTTGGCGGTTGATGACTCCATGCCTGCTGACAAACAAGAGCTGCTTATCAATTGGATGAAGGGGAATACCACAGGTGATGAATTAATACGGGCAGGTGTGCCGGAAGGCTGGGAGGTCGGTGACAAAACGGGGGCCGCAAGCTACGGAACCCGCAACGATCTTGCTATCGTATGGCCGCCGGATCGGGAGCCAATCATCATCGCTGTGCTGTCCAGCCGTGATACCCAGGATGCCAAGTATGACAATGAGCTTATCGCCCAGGCGGCCAAGACAGCATTGGAAGCCTTGAAGTAATTTCAGCGAAGCTTCCGGAACGGAGGAAACGGTCTCCTTTTCAAATTGTAGGCACGAAAGGTCGGGAACAGGGAGAGGACTCTGCCTTGTTCCCGGCCTTTTTACGAAATCAAAATCCGGGCAGTTCCTTGGGACCGGCGTTTTATTAAAAGTATGGATATGCACGCACTAGCGGAGAGGACGAAGCAATTCCGGAAAAGCGGAGCGCTCGCCTTTGTCCCCGAATTTCTACTGCTTAAAAATATGATCATTGGAAATTCGGGGACAACAGCGATTGTAGGAATGGTTCGTTCTCGGAGCGTCTCAGAACCTGAAAAAGAGGATCCCCGGTATGGAAGACGTTGAGGTTCTGGCATCTGCAAATGAAAGGGAAGCAATAAGCCTTCAAGACGTTATATAATAAATGAAGCTTAAACTGTCCGATGGGGGTTCCTGAAATGAACGAATTGCCGCAAATATCAGAAGCCGAGTTCGAGGTTATGAAAGTGATCTGGGGCCATGCGCCGATCAGCACAAATGAAGTGATTGAAAAGCTCACCAAGACAAGCAAATGGAGTCCAAAAACGATCCAGACCCTGCTGCTCCGGCTGGTGAAGAAAAAGGCGCTGACGTATACGAAAGAAAGCCGTGTTTTTGTATACACTCCCTTAATTCAAGAAGAAGAGTATATCAAACACGAGAGTAAAACCTTTCTTAACCGTTTTTACAACGGAGCATTAAACTCGATGGTGCTGAATTTTCTGGAGCATGAGCAGATGTCCAAAGAAGATATTCATGAACTTAGAAAAATTTTGGATGAGAAGTTCAAAGAGGGGGACGGTTAGCATGAGATACGCGCAGTCCAGAGCCGAATTTTGGCGTTCCGGACTGTGCGTACTTTGTTAAACTTAAACTGCAAAAAATATCCGGAATGCACTATGCCTGTTTCTGTGCGTTTTCCAAAATATCATGTAAAAGACTGGAGATAGGTGTGGGAGACTGTACCTGCCGGGCTGTCTTTTGGAAGAGACCGACATCCTTGAGCGGAATCTTGCTTTGGGTGAATTGGCTGTACTGTTTCTCGGCAATCATTTTACCGTAGCTCTGATAGATCGGGGCAGAAAATAAGGTTTGGGTGAGCATGTCAACCACAGGTTTGGGATCGACTCCGTTTTTTTCAGCCATTGTAAGTGCTTCAAGCATAGATTGCCCGGCTGAGACAATCAAGAAGTTACCGATGAGCTTGACAGCCGTTGCGGCCCCGACCTCTTCACCAAAATCGAAAAGTCCTTCTCCCCCCATTGCCTTTAGAATGGGCCGCACCCGCTCTTTCGCTTGTTCTGGACCGGCAAAAGGGACCGTAAGCTTGCGGGCGACCGCGGCCTCGGGTCTGCCGAAAATAGGGGCCTCCATATATATGCTGCCATGTTCAGCATGGATGGCCGCCAGCTTTTTCGCCATTTCCGGCGAGATCGTACTCATCCCGACATGGATGCCGCCCGTTCCCAACCGTTCCAAAAAACCATTGCTCATGACGATGCTTTCCACAGACTCATCATCCCACAACAGGGTCATGACAATGCCGCCGGGTGTCACAGTGTCAGCAGGACAGGACGCTAACCGGGCGCCTTGCTCAACCAACGGTGCTGCTTTGCTGGCCGTCCGGTTGTATACCGTCAGAGAATAGCCTGCATCAAGAAGATTGGAAGCAATGGGTGAACCAAGATTGCCAAGACCAATGAATCCAACAGTTTCACTCATTTCGATAAACCTCCCATTTCAATGTATATTCAATACGTTACGTTAACGTCATGTTTCAGGTAAAAAAATTAGTGCGCCTCTCTCTCCTTAAACCAGTGTTCGAAGCGTTCGATGTTGGTCTGCAAATCTGCACGAAATTGCTGTAACGCATCGATCTTCTGATCTGTTTCGGCAAGATGCTTGCGCAGGATGTCAAGGACTTTCTGTTTTGGCTGTACTCCGCTGGGATCAGTGAAATAGAGGTCGATGACGTCCCGTATTTCTTCCAGGCTGAGTCCAAGCTTCTTTAACTGGTCAATTTTCCGCAGACGGGCAACTGTCTCCTCTGTGTAATAATGCTGCCCGCTGCCCTCGCGTTCACCCCGTGGAATCAGCCCGATGCTTTCATAATATCGAACCGTACGGTGGGTTACGCCGGCCCGTTCTGTCAAATCCCCTATACGCATGCGGTCTTTCATTCACTTCAGCTCCCCGATAAACATGACGTTAACGTTATGTTGGCATAATATCATCATTTCCAGCGCTTGTAAAGGACGAGTTGCGCCTTGTACCTGCTTGATAATAGAGGTTCAAAAACGGCAGTCTTAAAACTCAAGCTGACGATGGCATAAAATATCCATTGACAACATGTATATACAGGTATAGAATCAACTTGCTTGTATATACATGTTGTTTGGATTGGGGATTACATTTTTCATTACATGGATAGTGGAGGCTTCTATATGAGCAGTACAAAGCAACAGGACTGGTGGAGAAAGCTAACGGTCTATCAGGTTTATCCGAAGAGCTTCAAGGATACGACAGGCTCAGGCTCAGGGGATATCAAGGGCCTGACCAGTAAGCTCGATTATTTGAAGGATCTGGGGATTGATATTGTCTGGCTGCAGCCGGTTTATGTCAGTCCGCAAAATGATAACGGTTACGACGTGGCGGATTATAACAGCATCAATCCTGACTTTGGCACGATGGAGGATTTTGATGAGCTGGTCCGTGAGATTAAAAAACACGGAATGCATCTGATGATTGATATTGTCGTCAATCACTCTTCCACGGAACACGAATGGTTCAAGGAATCCAGAAAATCGAAGGACAATCCGTACCGGGATTATTATATATGGAGAGACCCGGCGCCTGACGGCGGTCCTCCGAATAACTGGCAGTCCAAGTTCGGCGGACCGGCGTGGCAGTATGACGAGACGACAGGGCAATATTATCTTGCGCTGTTTGACAAGACTCAGGCTGATCTAAACTGGGAAAATGAGCAGGTTAGAGATGAAGTCACCAAAATGATGACCTTTTGGGCGGAGAAAGGTGTCAGCGGTTTCAGATTGGATGTCATCAACCTGATCTCCAAGAATCAGCAGTTCCCTAGTGATTTTGGTCCAAATCAGCCGGCAGACGGACGCATCTATTACACGGACGGACCGCGTGTTCATGAGTTTGTGAAGGAGCTGCACGAGAAGGTGTTTGCTCCATACAATTTGGTTACGGTCGGAGAGATGTCTTCTACAACGCTGGAGAGCTGCATACGTTATTCCAACCCGGATGAAAAGGAATTCTCGATGACCTTTAACTTCCATCATTTGAAGGTGGATTATCCGAACAATAACAAATGGGAGCTTATGCCGTACGATTTCGAGCTGCTGAAAAGCCTGCTGTCCAAGTGGCAGCTTGGGATGCAGCAAGGCGGGGGCTGGAATGCCCTGTTCTTCAATAATCATGATCAGCCGCGCGCTGTATCCCGCTTTCTGGATGACGGGCAATATTTGGCCGAAAGCGCCAAGCTGCTGGCAACGACTCTTCATGGACTGCAAGGAACCCCTTATGTCTATCAGGGAGAAGAAATCGGCATGCCTGATCCGCAGTGGAACAGCATAGACGAAGTCCGGGATATCGAGTCCAGAAATATGTACCGGATATTGCAGGAACGGGGCAAAACCGCCGAAGAAGCATTTTCCATTATCAAGGAGCGTTCACGGGACAATTCCAGATCCCCGATGCTGTGGGACGACAGCCCACAAGCCGGCTTTACCAGTGGAACTCCTTGGATTAAAGTAGATGAACGTTACCCTTCGCTCAATGTGAAACAGCAGCTGACGGATCCGAACTCCGTGTATCATCATTACCGTAAACTAATCGCTCTGCGCAAGCAGATCGAAGTGTTCACGGATGGAAACTATGAACGGTTGGATGAGGCGCATCCGCAGATCTTTGCTTACAGCCGCAGCAACAGCAGCGAAACCTTGCTTGTCATTTCCAACTTTAGCGGTAAGGAGGCTGAATTCGGGCTCCCGGACCGTGCCTGGAATATGATGAAGGACAGGGATGCGGAACTCCTGCTGGGCAACACAGATATCGAACTTAAATTGCAGCAGCGGATCAAGCTGACTCCGTTTGCTTCATATATGTGGATTATACGGTAAGCAATTAACCGTATGCTTAATTCAGAGGGGGAGAGCAATATGGCGATTGACAAAAAGGATGTAGAGCAGATTCTTCAGGCCGTCGGCGGTAAAGAAAATATCGAGGCGGCTACCCACTGCGTCACCCGGCTCAGATTTTCGCTTTATGATGAAAGCGAGGTGGATGAAGCCGCGCTTGAAAGCAATGAGCTGGTCAAGGGGCACTTTTCCACCCAGGGGCAATTCCAGGTCATTATCGGGCCTGGTCTTGTCGACCAGGTATATGACGAGATGATGAAAATCACCGGCGGAGAGCGGGTATCCAAAGATGAGCTGAAGAAAATTGCGAGTAAAAAGCAAAACCCGATTCAGCGGGCTGTCAAAGCGCTGGCGGATATTTTTATCCCCATTCTGCCAGCGATCGTTACAGCCGGTCTGCTGCTCGGGATTAACAATATTTTAACAGGGCCGGGCATTTTCTTCGAAGGACAGTCCCTGGTGCAGGTCTATCCCCAGTGGAAGGATTTTGCGTCCATCATTAATACGATTGCCAGCACGGCGTTTACTTTCCTGCCGGCACTCATAGGCTGGTCTGCCGTCACCCGTTTCGGGGGCAGTCCGCTGCTTGGCATTGTGCTCGGACTGATACTTGTCCATCCTGACCTGCTGAGCGGTTACGGCTATGCTGACGCCAAGACGAACGGAACCGTTCCTGTCTGGAACCTGTTTGGCTGGGAGGTCGAGAAGATCGGTTACCAAGGCCAGGTGCTGCCTGTTCTGGTGTCGGCTTTTATACTTGCCAAGATTGAAGCATTTTTGAATAAAAGGGTGGCTGATGCGTTTAAACTGCTGATCGTCGCTCCCGTAACGCTTTTAATTACAGGGTTTCTTGCCTTTACCGTGATCGGGCCGGTTACATTTGCCATTGGAAACGCAATCACTTCCGGACTGGTGTATATCTTCGGTCTGGCTCCTGCGCTTGGCGGCCTGATCTATGGTGGATTGTACGCGCTGCTTGTCATTACGGGCATGCATCACACCTTTCTGGCAGTCGATGTACAGCTTATCGGTTCCCAGGGCGGCACCTTTCTGTGGCCGATGCTGGCACTTTCGAATATCGCTCAAGGTGCAGCAGCACTGGGCATGCTGTACGTATTTAAACAAAAGAAAAGCAAGGGTCTGGCCATAACGTCATCGGTCTCCGCCTTTCTGGGAGTTACGGAGCCTGCCATGTTTGGTGTCAATGTAAGGCACAAGTTTCCGTTCGTCTTTGGCATGATCGGCTCCGCCATCGCCGGTGTCCTGCTGTCGGTGAATGGTGTACTGGCGTCCTCCGTTGGCGTCGGCGGCATTCCCGGTTTTCTGTCCATCTACCCTAATCAGTGGGGCGTGTTCTTCCTGGGCATGGCTATTGTATTGATCATTCCCTTCACCGCTACAGTGCTCTATGGCAAATGGACGAACCGCAAGACATCTGACATTACGGATAACAGCTCCAATGCAGAACCGGAAGCTGCCGAACGTTCCGCCGCGGCTGCTGAACCAGGGCAATCCGCCGTTGCTGAAAGTGCAGACAACCAGGAGCATATTCTGGAAATCAAATCTCCGTTAACGGGAACAGCGGTGGAGCTGGCGCAGGTGCCTGATCCTGCCTTTTCAAGCGGTGCCATGGGGCAGGGAATCGCAGTGGAACCGGCAGAGGGTAAGATTACGGCTCCTTTCGATGGTATTGTGGCCCATGTGATCAAGAGCAAACATGCCGTGATGCTGGAGCATGCCTCTGGCGTTCAGGTCCTCATTCACATCGGAATCAATACGGTGTCTTTGAAAGGCAGCGGTTATACCGTCCATGTTCAGGATGGTGATGCGGTCAAAGCCGGTCAACTGCTGCTGGAGTTTGATCGTGAACTGATCCGCGAAGCCGGACTTCCGCTGATTACGCCAATTATTGTGGCTGGCGGGCAGGAACGGATTGAGCAGGTGGAGAAGATGGCACTGGGCGAGGTTCAAAGCAATCAGGATACTATTCTTAAAATTCATCTTAAAGGATAGAGGTCTTTGCCGGTAGCTGGATTATGCAAAATCCCCATGATAAAATGAATGCGGTGATCACATTGTATAAAAACATCTACTTGCAAATCTTCAATGACTACTCGGAGAAGATTCAGACCGGGGAGCTGGCACCCGGTACGAAGCTCCCTTCGGAGCATGATATAACAGCTGAATACGAAACCTCAAGAGAAACGGTACGCAAGGCGCTTAACTTGCTGGCCCAGAACGGATATATCCACAAGGTCAGGGGCAAAGGCTCTTTTGTACTGGATATAGGACGAATGAATTTTCCCGTAACGGGACTCATATCCTTCAAGGAAATGTCCGAAAAGCTTGGCAGAAGCACAAAGACCCATGTACATGAGGTTGAGCTGGTTCCCGTTTCCTCCGAACTGGCGAGACAGCTGCAGATTGCTGTGGGGGAGCCTGTCTGGAAGGTCGTAAGGTCGAGGGAGATTAAAGGGGAACGGATTATTCTGGATAAGGATTATTTTCTATCGACCGTTGTTGGGTCTCTGGACAAGGAAATTGCCGGACGCTCCATCTATGAGTACTTGGAGCAGGAACTGCAGCTGAAAATCAGCTATGCCAAGAAGGAAATTTCCGTAGAGGAAGTTACGGAGGAGGATTCACGTCTGCTGGATCTGCATGACTACCGGCACATCGTCGTCGTCCGAAATTATGTCTATCTTGAGGACACGACCCAATTTCAGTATACCGAATCCCGGCACCGTCTCGACAAATTTCAGTTTGTGGACTTTGCACGGCGGGTGCATGGGGAAGATTAAACTGCATGACAAGTGGCGGCCAAAAGTCATAAATGAAGACTTTTGGCCGCCATTTTAGATTGGATCTAGACAGTACCCATTAGATGTGTTAGCCTGATGTTAATTCAACGACAGGAGGGTTACGTGTGGTAAATTTTTCTCGATTGAGAAAGCAATGCAAACAACTGTAATTGCTGCTTCTCCTCTGTCTTGTGCAGAGTAATCGGGATAGGTTTGCCTTTTTCACGTGAGTCCGCCTTTCGTAATGGGTCACTCTTGTTTGGGGGTACTCTATTTACACGCATTTTCATATACGCAGTAGTATCTTCTTTTGCGGGCATTCAGGCATTTCATATTTCGATTACGCTGCACAGGCATGACGATGTCTGTGTTTTTTTCGTTTCGGATAGATTATGATTCAAGCAAAGGAGATATGACAATGAACGAACAGCTTATTAAAGTTAATGGTGTTGATATATGCTGCGAAAGCTTTGGTGATCAGGCTGATCCTGCGATTTTACTGATCATGGGCGCACAATCCTCCATGGTGTGGTGGGAGGAAGAATTTTGTCAACGAATAGCCGCAGCGGGGCGCTTTGTCATTCGTTATGATAACCGCGATGTTGGGCGCTCCGTAACCTATAAGCCGGGCCATCCCGGGTATTCGTTTGAAGATATGGCCGACGATGCCATCGGAATACTGGATGCCCTTGAAATTGATCAAGCACATGCTGTTGGCATGTCCATGGGGGGGATGCTGACTCAGATCCTGGCTTTGCGGCATCCCGCCAGAATCCGGACCGTCACGCTTATCGCCTCCTCGAATTTCGCCCCTGATCTCCCGCCGATGGAGGAGAAGGTGATGAACTTTTTTGCTGACTTGGGAACGATCAACTGGGCGAATAAACAAGAAGTGGTGGATTTTATCGTAGCAAGGGGAAGAATTTGCGTCGGGTCCAGACATCCGTATGATGAAAACAGGATCCGCCGTTTAGCAATTGAAGAAGTGGAAAGAAGCAGCAATCTGGAAAGTATGAACAATCACGGCATGGTAACGGGCGGGGAAGCTTATCTGAAGAGAACTGGCGAGATAGCTGTTCCCGCACTTGTCATTCACGGCACGGAAGATCCGGTGATCCCTTACGTACATGCGTTGTCTCTTGTCAAAACCATTCCGGGCGCGGAACTGTTGACCCTGCCAGGAACAGGACACGAGCTGCATGATCAGGATTGGGGTACTGTCATCGACGCAATTGTAAAGCATACCTCGGTATTGGCCGATTGACACAGTAAAGAAAGCAAAAGACCGTATGCGCAGCAGGCATACGGTCTTCCGATTTCATGATTAAGTTTTGCAGGGCTAAAGCATTCTTGGGTCGCAAGAAAAACTTCGGCCAAGCAGGGTTTGTCTTCTGTGAAGGTACATGAAATACGTTTTTTTACTGTTGAATTTTCTCGGGTTCCGGATATTCCTTGCCCAGCGTGTCGACAGTGACCTTTTTCATCACCGGAGGGTTCTCCGGTTTGTCATTCGCGTCACGCGGCAGGTTCACGATTTCATTGACCACATCCATGCCTTCGATGACTTTGCCGAAAGCGGCATATTGGCCGTCAAGGCTTGGCGCATCCGCAACCATGATAAAGAACTGGGAGCCGCCTGAGTCAAGATCGGCCGCGCGAGCCATGGAGAGCACGCCGGTCGTATGCAGCAGGTTATTTTCTACGCCGTTTGTTTTGAACTCGCCTTTAATGCCGTAACCCGGTCCTCCGGTGCCATTGCCGTCCGGGTCACCACCCTGGATCATAAAGCCCGGAATGACACGGTGGAAGGTGGTTCCGTCATAAAATCCGCTTTTCACAAGCGAAATAAAGTTGTTCACCGTATTCGGGGCCACCTCCGGGTACAGCTCAAGCTTGATTTGCTTGCCGCTGTCCATTTCGATGGTCACCACTGGATGTGAGGTGGCTCCGCTTGTATCGACGTTTCCGGTGCCGGAAGGCGTGGAAGAATCCTGCCCGGCGCCGCTGGCGGTTTGACCGCTTCCCGTTTGCGCTTGTCCTGTCTGGTCGCTGCCTGTCGCTGGCTTCGTGCCGCATCCGGCCACCGCGATCAGCAGCACGGCAAACAAGCCCAGCAGCAAGGGGCGTTTCATTATTTTTTTCATCATGACTATGACCTCCGCTTCGATGAAATCTGAGATGGCTGATAACTTTTTCGTTTTCTATCATACCTTATAATACGGGGAGAAGAAAAATCGGGGGTTGAAAACCCCGTCTCTTGACCATACTGCTGCTATTCCCGAAGAAAAGGGGCAGTGAACCATGGACATGAATACCAAGCTGATCAAAGGTCTGATATGGGGAATCCTGTTCAGTCTTCCGGTCTGGATCGGGGTTCTGTATTGGATCAGGCACGCGCAGGACTGGCTGAAACTTATAGAGGTTGTTCAAAAAGTCATCTTTTGATCACGAAGGAAGTCAGGAAGCGGACTCGACATCGAATCTTGAATTCAGCCGGGCCTTCCGGTGCTCACGTACCCCAGTACGCTCCGCTCCTCAGTCCCTAGCTTCATCCAATCTTCTCGGTGCTGAAAACCTGACTTTTTGAACACGCACTTATATTGTAAGCGCATCACTGAATAAGCCAAAAACCCGGCAGGGGTTTCTGGCTTATTTGTGCTTCTTCCAGTCCAGACTGCTGTTGTTCAGCAGGTACTCGAAATCATTTTCCAGCCGTTTCTGCTCGGCTTTACGCGCCTCGATCACCCGCGTCCGTTCCTCTTCCTGCCGTTTTTCCTGCTCCGCCTTTGCCTCATTCGCCTGGGCTTTCAATTTATCAAGCACTTCCGAGCTGAGCAGATCCTTCAGGGTGGCGGGTTTGTCCTGTGGGGCTTGCGCCGGAGCTGCAGGTTTTCTTTTTTTAGCCATTCATCTCATCTCCATTCCCCATGATTATACCAGCTTGCCGGTATCTGTTCCAAGCTCAGACAGGCGTCAGGTGGTGGACATTTCCCGAAACTGGCGTAGAATGGAAGGCAACAGAAAGGGCGTGTGATTTATGGCATATTCTTGGAAGCGCAATCTTGTGGTGCTGTGGATCGGGGTATTTTTCTGCAGCACCGCTTACTCCATCTCCATCCCGTTTTTGCCGATCTTCATGAGCACGGATTTGGGGGTGACGGACCGTCTGGAGATTTGGTCGGGCCTTGCCTTTGGCATTACTTTTCTGGCAAGCGCTCTTATTGCCCCTTACTGGGGATCTCTGTCTGACAAATACGGGCGCAAGCCGATGCTGATCCGCTCGGGCTTCAGCCTGGCGGTGCTTTATCTCCTGAGCTACTTCGTTACTGATCCTTACACCTTCCTGGTAGTGCGGGTGCTGCAGGGGCTCTTGGCCGGGTTTGTCCCTGCATCGATTGCGCTTGTTGCCACCAATACACCTGAGGAAAAGACGGGTTATGCCTTGAGCGTCATGGCGACCTCCGGAGCAACAGGAAGTATTATTGGCCCGCTGATCGGCGGGGTGGTGAGCCATTATTACGGCAACCGGAACGCCTTTCTCTTCTCGGCCGCCGTGGTGCTGATCGCAGCCCTGATCGGGACGTTCGGGGCCAAGGAGCAGAATTTCAACCGTTCGGGAGCGAGATCGCATGTGAGGGATGATCTGAAGCTGGCTTTTGCGAACAGGACATTTGTCATTTTGCTGGGTCTGGTTGCTTTGAGTACTTTTTCAGTCATGATCCTGGAACCGTTGATTACGGTCTATGTGCTGGAGATGGGAGTGGACCGTAGCAGTGCCTCTCTGACCTCGGGCATCGTCTTCTCCGCCGTTGGCATAGCTACGGTGCTGATGGCGCCGCGCTGGGGGAAGATCGGCAGCCGCATCGGTTACGGCAAAGTATTGCTCATCGGCCTGGTCGGCTCGGGCATCGGCAATATTCTGCAGTTCTTTGTAACCGATTTTATCGGCTTCGGTGTGCTGCGGTTCGGCTACGGGCTCTTCTATGCTGCTGTGCTTCCGGCCATCAACGCATTGATCGTGCAGGTGACGGAGCCGGACTTTCGCGGCCGCGCCTTCAGTCTGAACCAGTCCTCCTCGCAGCTGGCCATGATGGCTGGCCCGATTATCGGCGGCTTGCTTGGCTATTTGCTGGATATTCAGTGGGTGTTCGTGATCAATGGAGCGGCACTGCTGGCGGCAGCGCTGCTGCTGTGGTTCAGGGGAAAGGGCATCCTGGCTGCGACGGTGAAGGCGGGGGGACCGCGGCCGGCAGCTTCCTCCGCAGGAAGGGTTCGGCATATGGACCGCAGCTAGATTTTCTGGAATAACAAAAACGTTCAAGTTATAATGGGGCATGAATATACACCGGTTGGTTAAGGAGGAGCTATGAGCAAAATCAGAGTGTCAGCCGTGCAGTACCATCTCCATACGATTCACTCGTTTGAGGAGTTTGCGCTGCAATCGGAGCATTATATTAAGACAGCAGAGGAATTCGGCGCGGAGTTTGTGCTGTTCCCCGAGTTTTTCACCACTCAGCTCATGTCCATTGGTGACGGAAAGGGCAATGCGCTGACGATTAACGATCTGCCTGATTTTACGGACCGTTACCTCGAGCTGTTTTCTTCCTTTGCCAAGCGTACAAATATGCATATTATCGGTGGCACCCATGTGGTGCGCAGAGGTGACCGTTTATATAATACAGCGCATTTGTTCTATCCTGACGGCCGTATTGCGGAGCAGGCAAAGCTGCATATTACGCCTACGGAAGTGCATGAATGGAACATGGCTCCGGGTGAAGGGCTGCAGGTATTTGATACGGCAAAGGGCAGAATTGCCATGCTGACCTGTTATGATATTGAATTTCCGGAAATTGTGCGCATGGCCAAAGCCAAAGGAGCGGATATCATCTTCTGTCCTTCGTGTACGGATGACCGCCACGGCTTTTACCGGGTGCGCTATACGAGCCATGCCCGTGCGGTGGAAAATCAGGTCTATGTCGTCCTTACCGGAACGGTTGGCGCGCTGCCGACGGTGGATTTCATGAGAGCCAACTACGGACAGGCCGCTGTCATTACGCCGAATGATATTCCGTTCCCGCCGCGCGGCATTATGGTGGAGGGCGAGCTGAACGATGATATGATCGTAACGGCGGACCTGGACCTGGAGCTGTTGTATCAGGTGCGGGAGCGCGGTTCGGTGACGACGTGGAGGGACCGGCGCACCGATCTTTACACGGATTGGAGCTGAGCGGGTGTATTACAAGGAAATATACGTATTTGACGGGGAACGTCCCGTCAAAGCCGTTATCCGCAACTATGGTCCGCAGGATTTTGACGGTATGATCCGCATTCAGCAAGAATGCTTTCCCCCGCCGTATCCTGCGGAGCTGTGGTGGAACAGGGAACAGCTCGCTTCGCACGTGGAGCGGTTTCAGCAGGGGGCGCTCTGTGTGGAAATCGGCGGGCAGCTTGCTGGCTCGGTAACGAGCCTGATCGTTGATTACGATCCGAAGCATGCCGAGCATACGTGGGAAGAGGTGGCGGATCAGGGTTATATCCGCACCCATCGGCCTGACGGCAACGCGCTGTATGTGATCGACATTGCCGTCAGACCGGCTTTCCGTAAGCTGGGGCTGGGCAAATGGCTGCTTTTCTCGCTGTATGATGTGGTTGTAGAGCTTAAGCTTGACCGGCTGCTTGGAGCTGGAAGGATGCCCGGCTACTATGCGCATACCGACCGGATGACCGCTGAACAGTACGTTGCTGACGTACTTGCCGGAGACTTGAAGGATCCAGTGCTGACCTTTCTGCTCCGCTGTGGACGCATGCCTGTACAAGTGCTGCCAGATTACCTCGAAGACGAGCAGTCCTGCAATTACGCTTTGCTGATGGAATGGAGAAACCCTTTTCGCAGCAGGCAGTTCCCTTAATTGAATCGAAGCAAGGAGCGTGGGGATATGGAGTATCATCGTATTACAAGTATTGAAGATCCGCTATTCGCCAAAATGCACCGCCTGATGCAGGAGGTGTTTCCGCCTGAGGAGGTGCTGGAATACAGTCTGTGGAAGGAGCCGCTGGAAGACCCGGGCATCCGCGTTTTTGTCGCTGTGCATGAGGGAGAGGTTGCAGGCGCGACGGAATACCGTTATTACGAGGATTTTAATGTGGCTATGACCGATTTTACAATCATTGGCAGACCCGGTCTCGGCATCGGGCGTTATCTCTGGAAGAACCGTCAGGCCGATCTGCATGGACTTGCGGAGCAGAGCGGGCAGAAGCTGTTTGGCATGTTTGCCGAAATCTACGACCCGTACCGCGGTAATGATCATGAGTTTGGCGGAGTTAAACCGATGGATCCGTATGTGCGGCGTGAGGTGCTTTCGCATCTGGGATACAAGGTACTGGATCTGGAATATGTCCATCCTTCCTGGAATAATGACGGGGAAGCGGTAGAAGGCCTTAATCTTGGCTTTATGCCTGAGGATGACAGCGTCTCCGAATTGGACACCAGACTGGTGGCTTCCTTCCTGCGCCGCTATTATACATTGCTGCCGAACAAGCCGGAGGCGTGGAACCGCATGATGGCGGAACTGGAGGCGAAGGATAAGGTGGCGTTGCTGCCGATCTGATACCGATACAGCAAAATGCCGGAAACGATGAGTCTGCTGACCTCGTTTCCGGCATCTTCAGGTTGTATCGGGCTGTTGGCTCAAGCAGAAGTTATGTTGCTTGCTCCCCTTTGCCGACAGCAGGGTTGTTCAAATTGGCCCTGTCTGAATCGGGACGCCCATGCTCTTGTGCGTCCTTTTGGTCCCGGTCGACCAGAGCGGCAGGAAAGCTGTCTTCTTTGAACAGGCCGAACTCTTCATCTATATCCCGTTCTGTGATAAGATCATCAGACACGGGGTTTTCGCGTTCTTTCACCATGAGCACCTCTACCTCCTTGGCTAGCGTGACTTGCACAGATGCTGCGGCTTTGGCTTATTCTTCACGTTTTACCGGACTGGGGGACCCTGCGCCGCGCGGGTGCTCTTCACCGATGAGGCCTGTATCGACCTTTTGTGCAAGGGCTGACGCCGCAGGTTCACGGGAGGTGCTGTCCGCTTTATCAATCAATTGTGTGGTAGCCGTCCCCACATTCTCCAATTCATCATCAGGAATATAGCTTTCGTCTTCCGTCGGAGCCAGCTTTTTATAGCGTTCGTAGGCCATATCGGCCTGGGTCAAGGGATCTCTGTACATGAGCTGCATCTCCTTCCTTGGCATTAATCATACTGCCCGCATGAATCGATTATTCGTCTCCGTCAAAGCCGTTTAACAAATCGGTACCATGAATGAAATCTGGCGGAGCAGACGGATCGACAGGGCTGTCAGGAGCAATTACATCGGCGTCCGGAACATTTTCCAAAGCCTGATCCGGTCCTGCGGTCAGGTTCTCCCAATTGGTTTCCGCATTTTGCAGGGAAGGCTCGAAATCTGGTAAGGCAGCGACTCCTGTCCCGTTGGCCGTACCGGTAACGGGATCATGCAGCCCGGGATGATCTTTGTTGGTCTTCTCCATGCTGGTCAGCTCCTTTGATATTGTGCTGTGTTGGACAGCCCTTTACTCCGACCTTACCCACTGGCCGGGCATACTAAACTTTACAGCTATTGTGTGTGGCTTTGCCGGACTCTATTCTGCTGGCGGAAAGGCTAAGTTATGATATGATGAAGACCGGTGGAGGAGGTAAGAACAATGGAATGGTTGACGCTTCCCAATATGCTCGCCCGCATCCGGATCGGAGAGAAGGCTTCTACACCGGGGTTCGGCCGCACTGTCATCCGCAGGCCGGACGGCCTTTATTGGTGCGGAGGCTTGCTTGACGGCAAAATTGTCGAAATTCGCGATTATCTGTTCTCGGATATCTGGACGCTCTATGAGGATGAGGAAAGCCTGCAATGGCTCGATTTCAGGGAACGCGCGCAGCGCAGAGAACGGGAAATGATTGAAAATCAGTATGATGATGTTCGAACAAACTCGAGAAACAGAGAATTTTAGCGAATGAGTCTTACAAGAAGGTATAAGGGTCCTATCCATAGAATTAGTTAAAGTATGGAAATGGGATAAAAGCCGGCAACCCAAAATTATGTTTGAGGTGCTTTACATATGAAATACATGCCCAGAATAGCGGCGGTCTTCTGGATTCTGCTGCTGCTGGCAGCCGCAGCAGGCTCTCCTGCTTCCGCTGCCATGCCGGTGTCGAATGTACAGACCATAACCAAATGGGATATGCTGTGGGACGGAGCCCGACAGGAAGGCACTCTTCCAGCGCCGCCTTCGGATCAAGAAGAGTGGGAGACGATAGGTTCTAATGAGGTGGCAGGCAACAAGCCGTCAGGCTCCTCTTCTGCGTGGATCCGCATGGTTCTTCCGGAGCTTACGGCCGAGACACCAGCCATACTGCTGGAGAACATTTACGGTACGCACATTATCATCTACAAGGACGGGATTATTGTATATGAATCCTTCCGGTCCTATAACTATGAACAGGATAAAATACTGCTGCCGTTGGACCGTGAGGACAGCGGGAAAAGGCTGTATATCTGGACCGACAGCAGGCTGGAACGGTTGGGAATCAACGGTGGAGTGATTGTCGGGGAGCAGCGTGAGCTGCTGGGCGTTATGATTCGCAAAGATGTATTTGATATCATCCTGGGAAGCTCATTTATTTTTATAGCGCTGACACTCGCGATTTGTTCTATTTTCCTTTACAAACCAAACCGCTCAGTAATGTTGTCTCTCTCTGCCGTTATTCTGTCGGCAGGATTGCTGATTGTAATTTATCCACCTTTTTTGTTTACGTTTTACAGAGAATACGCGGAGTTGTATTTGTTGCTTTTTGACATGGCCTTATTTTTGCTGCCACCGTCCTTGGCTTTGTTTTTCGAGCAAATTCTAGGGAATATCGTTTATATTCGCCGTTTTCGAAAATGGCTTACGTTTTATTCTATTGCCTGTTTTCTGATCATGATCGTAAATTGGCTGACAATGGATCGTTACTACCAGCTGTATTACTGGACAAGCGTTATTTTGCTTGGACTGCAGTTGACGGTGCTCTTAATTTTTCTGATGGTGGCCAGCCTGAAGAGAGCCTGGAAGGGAGACCGCGAGGCGATCATTTTATCAGTGGGCTGTGTCTGCTTTGCAGTGCTTTCCGTTAGTGAGCTGTTATGGTTCTTTATCCGTCAGGGGCACTACAATCTGTTTTTGTGGAAGTGGGGGGTCGTTGGCTTTGTCATTTCGCTGGCTACGATTTTCGGCAGAAGGCTTGCGGAGAACCACCGGCAGGTTGTGCACTACTCACAGGAACTGGAAATGTTCAATAATGAGCTGCAGCGGTCGGAGAAGATGGAGATCATCAGTGATCTGGCCGCTTCGGTGGCGCATGAGGTGCGTAATCCGCTTCAGGTTACCAGAGGATTCCTGCAGCTGATCAGCGGCAAAGAGGAGGGTAAGAACAAGGACTATCTACAGATCGCGCTTGAAGAACTGGACAGAGCGTCCAACATCATTACCGATTTCCTCACCTTTGCCAAACCGGAGTTCGAACAGACCAAAATTTTGCATATTGACGATGAATTCAGACATATTGAAGGTATTATCAGCCCAATGGCCAACCTGCAGGGCGGCAAAATATCCATGGAAATACCTGAGGGGCTCGTCATTAAAGGCAACTCATCCAAATTCAAGCAGGCTTTTATCAATATTATCAAAAACAGCATCGAAGCTTTGCGGGATGAAGGACAGATTCACATTCGAGCTTACAGGTCGGGGGATGAAATATACATACATATCCGCGATAATGGAGAAGGCATGGATGCCCAGACGCTAACCAGGCTTGGGGAGCCTTATTTCTCTAATAAAACAAAGGGGACGGGCCTTGGCATGATGGTTACCTTCCGGATCATAGAGGCCATGGATGGGCGGATTACATTTACGAGCGCGAAGGGAATAGGTACGGAGTCAACCGTCCGTTTTCCTGCCGCGAGCACCGGCTCTGCCCCCGAATCATGATTCAGGGGCTGTTTTTAACATAATTACAAGCAGGGTATTCCTTTGCCTAACAGGCGTGGGAGTACCCTTTTTAGCATTACAGCATTTGCTCTCGAGCTTTTACCACTTTACCTCCGGTTTGTCGACGGCTGGAATCATCCGGGCAGGGGCAGGTGGAATAACCAGATACAGCTGGTCTGGAGTTTCCTGTACAGTTTTCAACTGAACATGTTCGGGAATGACGACTCCGAGCAGTTCGCGGATCGCTGCTTTGGGATCCTCCACCAGTTTTTCACGGAAAGCCGGATCCTCCCATGCTTTTTGAATGAGCTGGTTTTGTGCGGTTAGTTCTAAAGACATTCTTATCATCCTTTCTCCATGGTATAGTTTGGCGAAGTGGTCAGGAAGTACCAGCCTAATGGTCTAATATGTACTGCAGTCCCCCGTGCAGCAGGAGCTGTTTTTCCCTTGCAATGTAAGCTGCTGCCTGAACCAGATCATCTGCTATTCCAACGGAAAAACTTGCCAGGCCGGGGATGGCCGGATTCCGCTTAGTAAGGGCGCGCGCCAGATCGGCGGCGGCGGCGGCGTATCGGCTCAATACGTTGCGGGTGTAAACAGCTTCTTCAATCTCCTCTGCACGGATTCCTTGCATATACCCGACACCCTGTTCGGCGCTGATAAAGGACAGGAGACAGTTGTAGCTGCCTTCATGCAAATCCTCTCTCCAGTCCGCCCAGTCGTCGGCCATTTGCAGTACCAGCAGCGCCTGATCTGTCATCTCAGTGACTGCCGGAATGTGATGCTCCTGCCCGGAAAGCAGCAGCGCCCCGGTACCTGCCAGCTTAAGCGGGCTTGCCTTGCCGGAGATGCGGGACGGATTGTACTGAAAATCGTCCCCGTGGCCCTCATTTGCTACGCTTGATGCCCATTCACCGACATAGAGCCTGTAATAATCCCAGATCGGAGAATCGGCCGGAAAAAGTCCGCGGTAAATGTCCATGCTTTCGGCAAGAAACAATTGGGCGAGCGCCAGACGGCTTCTCCAGTCGCCGGGACCCGTATCCATCACATCGTCCTGCAGCAGAAAGGATAACATGAGATACACGTTACCCAGAGACAACCGGCGCACCGTTTCAGGCAGCAATCCGGCAATTTCATTGACCCAAAACGGGAGCAAATAACAGATATAATTACGTGTGCTGTTCTCCAGCAGAGGATTGAATAGTGCTTCATATTCCTGCCCCATCGTATTCAAAGGGGCGGGGAACAGGGAAATCTGCTTTTCCGCTTCGGCAAAAACCTGCTCAAGCTCATGCCTGTACCTTGTGAACCACTCCATTTCCCCACCATCCGCATAACATCAATTTTTTTACATCATTTCTGGGTTGTTATTAGCATCTTAATCCTTGCCCCGCCTGACTGCAAGAACTTGTTCTCGTCAAAACCGCATATTATTCACGGGTATCTGCCATAATAAGACAAATGAAGGAGATAAATAGCTCAATATATGACAAAACTTTAGAGAAATTGCAGAGAAATACAGAAAAAATAACGGAAGGATGCGAAAAAAGAGTGAACAAATATTTGCACATATGCGGAACGATGAGTATGGCGGCTCTCTTGCTGGTCGCGGCTCCAATGACGCAGGTTCATGCTTCGGAGGTACATCCGCCGCAAGATGTCCGCAAAGAAAAAACTGCCCCGGAAGTAAAGACGGGACCGGGAGAAAAAAATGCCCCTGAGCACAAGGGATCGCACTGGTATTTCATGAACGAGGTTGCCAAGGTGCTGGGCATCACTCCGCAAGAGCTGTCTGCTGAAATGGATAAGGGGAGCACTTTGGCGGAAATCGCGAAGAAGCGTCAGGGCTGGTCGGAGGAGCAACTCGTTGCCAAGCTGGTGCCCATGCTCAACGCCCGTGTGGACGAGCTTGTCAAAAAAGGGCTGCTGACGGACGAAGAAGCCAAGGCTCGCAAGGCACTTGGGGCAGCCTGGGTGAAGCAGGCGGTGAACAAGCCGCTGCAGGAACTGCGCGGCATTCACAGACCGTGGCCAAGGGGCTGGAGGGTAGGGGTCGAGCGTGCAGCGGTGGCCCGCATCCTGAATCTGACAGCAGCACAGCTGGAAACGGAGCTTCGCAAAGGAAATTCCATTGCCGAGATTGCCCAGAAGAGGGGGATCGGTGAGGAGGAACTGCTTCGTAAGCTGAAGGAGGAAATGACGGGCGACCTCAAGCGGATGATCAACCGCAAAGCGCCGATCACCTTTGAACGAACGCCGTCCAATGCGCGGAAGACAGTGGCGGAGTAACCTGAGCGCTCTTTGAGGCTCCGAGAACGAAGCATTCCTACAATCGCTGTTGGCCCCAAATTTCTGATCATATTCTTAGCGGATGAAATTCGGGGACAAAGGCGACCGCTCCGCTTTATCCGGAATTGCTTCGTTCTCTCCGCTGCTGCGTGCATCCCCACACTTATAAATAAAAAGTAGAAATCGCCATTCTTATGCGATTTCTGATTTTGAAAAAAGGCCGAGATCAGGCAATTTGCGCCTGTTCTCGGCCTTTTTTTGTCATTCAATCTAAAATAGTGATTGACCAATGATTTTGCCTCGAATGATCGATCTACCCGGTACATTTCTTTGCTAACGGTTGTCGTCGCGCCTATTCGACCGAGTAAATCAGGGTTTCTTTTCTAACGGTTTCATACTCGCCTATTAAGGCGAGACAGCTCCTTTATCTATGAAAAAACGGGGAATAGGCTCGCCAGCAACCGTTACATTTTGTAACACCCCGTTTTTACCCAAATAGCGTCGCTCACAACTGTTAGAGTTAACCGTAAGAGTTTTCGCGCTTTTAAATGCATTCGCACCTGTTCCCAGTCAAGCACCGATTTCGGGTTATGAGCCTTTTTTGTATTTCAAGGCTGTTAGTTGCCGTCCCCGTCTTATGGAACAACCACAATATACACTTATCCACCTATTAGTTCAGGTCAGAGGCGGCTCTATCCGGCAAAGGCTGTGACTTTCCGCCGGATGGACCGCCCTGCCTTTTGCGCCGTCCGCTTGCGCCGACGATCCAGTGCCCTCCAGGCAGTGAGGACAGCAGTCTGCTCAATCCCAGCGCTGCGCAGGCAACGATGACAAAGCTTACCACGGCCGCAGCCAAATGCAGGTTCTGAAGGGGGAAGCTGCGGGTAAAATAGGCGACTCCATATAGGAGCAGCGCGTGGCACAGATAAGCGCCGAATGAATATTTTCCCATCCAGGCCAGCATTCTGCGGAACCTTCCGGGTGCGGCTGCGGTGTGCGGCCGGAGCAGCAGCCCGTACAGCAGCAGCATCTGCGATACGATCAGCAAAAAGGTGCTCGGCTTGAGATAGGTGGATATATTCAGATTCATTGCATCCCCTGACTGCTGGAGCAGCGTGTATCCCATCATCGTAAAAAGCAGCAGGAATACGACCGCGTTCCATGGCAGCGCCTGCCGTGCGAACTCCCGCCATGACCGGATCATGCTTGCACATACCGCGCCCAGCACAAAGTAAAAGAAATACATAACGAAAATATACGTCCGGTGCTGGAGCAAAAACTGCAGCTGACCTGGCAGTTCGGACTGCCAGCCGGACATATCATAATACGACCAATGCATGAGGACGGCATAAGCCGCGCCTACCACACCCAGCATGATACCTGTCCGTACAGCGTTCCCCGTACCGTCCTCTTTCAGAAAAAAAGGTTTGATTCGGTTCCAGACCCGTCCCAATAAAGGCAACAGAATATAGAACTGAAAAATCATCACAACAAACCAGAGATGATAGCCGCTGACGGGAATGACCATTTCACGCAGCAGGCTCTGCCACCAGCCCGGAGCAGTCAGCGGAATTTCCGACCAGCTTCGGGATACGATCCAGTAGATTGCCGCCCAGACCATAAAGGGGACATAGATATCCCCGAATCTTTTGCCGAGCCAGCGCGCATCTTCCGCAGCCGGACGGCTTTTAAAGTTATAAAATAAAAGAGCGGCTGACAGAAATACGTAGGTTGGCGTGCCAAAACGGGTTAAATGATAGATGATGCCCAACATGACAGAGTCCGGCATCTGAATGTCCGGCCTGTAAATGTATTCACCGATAGAGTGCTGGAGGACGATCGCCAGAAACGCCAGTCCGCGCAGCTCTGTCCATTCATCAATACGCGGCTTGCTTAACGGTTTATCCAATTTCGTTGCCCCTTTGCTTATTGTTGTAGCCTGGCTCACGATTTTCCTGTCCATTGTAACCCCTTAAGATTAAGGCCCGATTAATTTTTTTTCACCAGACTGGCAGCCATGCTAAACAGGATGGTTCACAATTGTTGTGAATCCGTTTACAATTTATTTCGAATACAGATATAAAACAAAACTTTACATCCGGCTGAGGGAGGGGGCAGGATCGTTTCATGAAAAAGACCCTGCTGGTTTATGTACTGATTATTGCGGTATTTGTGCTGTACCTGTTCCGCTACGCGGCAGAAGGACGAGAGAAAGGCGCATGGGAGGACCAGGGGTTGCACGGGGATATTGGCGAGACTTATGTGATGATTACATTTCAGTCGGGTATGGAATATTGGAAAAGCATTCTGAAAGGTTATGAGGACGCGGCGGATGCGCTGGGCGTATCCATTGAATACCGCGGAGCGACCCGCTACGATGCCCAGGAGCAGCGGCTTGTCCTGGAACAGGCGATCGCCCGCAAGCCGGCGGGCATTGCGGTCTCCGCCATAGATCCCTATTCGCTTCTGCCGACCATCAACAAGGCGGTTGAGGCGGGAATTCCCATTGTATTGTTTGACTCGGGGTCACCGGGAAGCAAGGCCTACTCTTTCCTGGGGACGGACAACTATAATGCAGGCGTCACCGCCGCCGACAAAATGGCCCAGCTGCTGGGAAGGGTAGGAAGCGTCGGCATTATAACGATTAACAGTCAGCAGAATCATGAGGAACGGACGCAGGGCTTCAAGGTTACGATTAAGGACCGCTATCCGGGTATGAAAGTCGTTGCCACGGCGGACGGCCGCGGCGATCAGGTGAATGCGCGTGAAGCGGCAGCGCAAATGCTGCAGAAATATCCCGATTTGTCAGGAATATTTGTCACCGATGCGGCAAGCGGAGCAGGGACAGGAGAAGCGGTTCTCAGCGCGCAGCGTGCCGGCTCGGTCAAGATCGTCAGCTTTGATACTAATAAAGCGACGCTGGATATGATTCAGGGAGGCACCATCTCGGCCAGCATCGGGCAGGGCACCTGGAATATGGGCTACTGGTCCCTGCAATATCTGTTCCATCTGCATCATGGATTGACCGTACCCTCGCCCTCTTCATCAGGACAAAATACACCGCTTCCGGTCAGCGTGGATACGGGCATATCCGTGATCACCAAAGCGAACGTGGATGATTACTATGCCAAATGACAAATGGACAGACAGGCTGTTGCTCATGAGAAGGAGCGGCTGGCGCAACCTTATGGATATGCCGCTTCGCTTCAAGCTGATCGTGCTTTTTCTCATGATCGGCATTATTCCGGCGCTTGTTTTGGGGCTGCTGGTGAACTGGACTGTGGAGCGTATTGTCGAGCATCAGGTCGAGGAGCATACGATGCAGTTGATCGGCAAGGTGAACGAAACGCTGGACAGCCGGATGGAGAATTTGCAAAATATGACGTATCTGATCGGATTTCAGCCCCAGGTGGCCGGGTTTATGGAAGGCATGACGGCCGCGGACGGTTATACGGGGAAAGAATCTGCAGCTCGCAAAAAGTGGGCCGGGCGGCAGAACGCCGGAACGGAAAGCAGCGATGATGTCTATGAAATCAAGCAATTTTTGCAAGGCTTTACCACTCTGTATCCGGAAATCGCGGGCATTATGCTGGTGAACGAACACGGGGATTACATCAGCAATGAAATGTACGCCAAGGGAACACTGAGCCTGGCAAGCGAAACCTGGTACACCCGGGCAGCGGATAATGAGGGGATATTTACAATCATTGGACATCCCACTGGCCGCAGCATTATTTCCCATGTCAGCTACAGGGACAGCGAAATTATTTCGGTCGCCCGCTCTTATACGGACCCGGAAACAGGCAAGGTGCTGGGAGTCATCCTGATCGACCTGAAGCTGCGAGCCATATCGCACGCAGCCCGGGATGTAACACTGGGCAAGACGGGATATCTGATGGTGACTGACAGGGAGGGCAGCAGTATATACTTGCCGGACCGGCCCCTGATCAGGCATATTCCGCCGGAAGCATTTGGTACCGGGGACAGCGGCTCTTTTACAAGAACAGTTGATGGGCAAAAGCTGCTCTTTATGTACCGTTCTTCCTCCTTCACCGGTTGGCGGACGGTTGGCGTCTTTCCGGCGCTGGAAGGTACGATGGAGGTGCGGCAAATTCAGTTTTATGTTTTCTGCTTTCTGTTCGCAGTCTGTCTGATTGGCATTAGCGCGTCCCTTACGCTGTCCCGCTCGATCGCCGATCCGATCCGGCAGCTGATGGCTCGCATGCGTCATGCCGAATCGGGGGATCTGACGATCCGCAATCACAGCGACAGAGGAGACGAAATCGGCATGCTGGAAAGAAGTTTCAACCGCATGCTGACACAAATTCGCAGGCTGATGTCCTTGAACGAGCTGAAGGAGCGACAGAAGCGGGAGGCGGAGCTCAGGAGTCTGCAGGCGCATATCAAGCCTCATTTTTTATACAATACTTTAGATACGATTCATTGGATGGCCAGGAAAAAAGGGGCGGAGGACGTCGCGGAAATGGTGGAGGCCCTGTCCCGGCTGTTCCGCATCGGTTTGAGCAAGGGTGAAGATATGATCCGTGTCCAGGAGGAAATGGAGCATATCGAAAGCTATCTGCGCATTCAAAAAACGAGATACCGCGACAGGCTCACCTGTGAAATGGACATCACGGATGAGATCGGAAGCTTGTACGTATTAAAGCTGCTGCTGCAGCCGATTGTGGAAAATGCCATCTATCATGGCATCAAGGCGCGGCGCGGACCCGGGAAAATCCGGATCGAAGCCAAAGTCGCCGATGACAGGCTGTTGCTGACCGTCATCGACAATGGGGCAGGCATGCCGGAGGAGCGGCTGAGGGAGCTTGAAGGCATGCTGGAGAATCCGCTGCAGGCGATTGAAGGACAGGAGGAGGGACACGGGAGCAAAAGCTATGGCATGCTGAATGTGCAGGCCCGCATCCGTCTGACCTTCGGGGATGAATACGGCATCCGGCTTGAGAGCGAGCCGGGCGAGGGCACCAGGGTAACGATCATCCATCCCCTTTTGCATGAAAATGTGTCGAAAAATGGTGCAGGGAGGGAGCAGAGTGACAGCAAGGTATCAAGTGGTGATCGCTGATGATGAACCGATTATCCGGGAAGGAATACGCGATACCGTCGACTGGGAGGAGCTTGGCATGACCGTGGCCGGTGAAGCGGAGGACGGGGAGGAGGCATTGGAGCTGGCTCTGGAAAAGGCCGTCGATATCATGCTGGTGGACATGAATATGCCCTTCATGGACGGCATTGAATTGATCCGACGGCTGCACGCTGAACGGCCGGGATGCCGTTTTGTCGTCATTTCGGGCCATGATGAATTCGCGTTTGCCCAGCAGGCGCTGCGGCTCGGAGTGGAGGATTACCTGCTGAAGCCCGTGGATCCGAAGCAGCTGCACAGCGTGCTCTCCCGGGTTGGCCGCGAGCTGGATGAAGAGCGGCAGCATGATCATTACCTCAAGCTGGCTTCCAAGCAGATCGACCGTAATATTCCGCTGCTGCGGCAGCGCTTCTGCCAGGAATGGATGGAAGGGCTTGTGTCCGGGGAGGAAGCGGCGGAGAGGTTGGACTTTCTGCGGCTGCCCCGCACGGTTCCCGCACAGATCGGCGTCGTCCGCTGGCCTGCCGTGGCGGCGCGTGAATCGCTCATGAAGGAGAACGACAGACAGCTCTTCCTGTTTGCCTCCGAAAATATCGCTTCAGAGCTGCTCTCTCCGCTGACGCATGTCGTTTTCCATGATCAGACGGGGCTAATCGGCATTTGCTTGTGGGAGGAAGCGCCGGAAGGAGCTGGGGCGTTGATTGAAAGAGAGATCGGCAGATACCTGAATATTGCCGTGCAGGCCTGTTTTGCAGAAGTAAGCGACGGCGGCATGTCCTCCGTTCCGGAAGTGTACCGCCGCTGCCGGGAGCAGGTGTACGGGGAGGCTCGATTGTCACCGCTTGTCCGGCGGGCGCGCCAGCTGATCGAGGAACGTTATGCCGATCCTGAATTAACGCTGGAGGGCATGGCATCTCAGCTGCAGGTCTCGCCGGTGTACCTGAGCAGGGTGCTGAAAAAGGAGCTGAACACCTCTTTTGTTGGCCTGGTCACCGGTGCACGGATTGCCAAGGCGGTGCGGCTGCTGGATTCGACAAGCCTGCCGGTGCATGAAATCGCCCTGCTGGCGGGCTATGACAGCCAGCATTACTTCAGCACGGCGTTCAAAAAAAGAATGGGTGTATCACCAAATCAGTACCGCAAAGGTTCGGCGGCAAAATAACTATGAAGCAGGGGCGGCGTAACAGTCGTCCTTTTTGTTGTGCCCGGAATGAACCTGTTAACCTTTTGAGGAGCAAAAAAAGTTAAAAATTTATAAAAAAGGTTGCTTTGCTGCAAAGACCGTGCGGAAAGCCGGTGTTAATATTAAACAGAGAAATTTATGAAAGCGTTATCTTTTTGTTGGAATGAACTGTATTTTGCTGTTCAGGTCAGTATCAAGAAAGGAGAGTTCCATATGAAAAAAGGGGCTGTTGCGCTGCTCGCGCTCCTGCTGGCTGTCGTATGCTCCGCCTGCAATCTGGCGGAAAGCAGTGCAGGAGATAAAGAGAAAGGTTATATCGGCATCGCGATGCCGACCAAATCCTCCGAGCGCTGGGTAGCCGATGGGGAAAACATGGTGCGCCTGTTCCAGGAGCAGGGTTATAAGACTGATTTGCAGTATGCCGAGGACGTTGTTGAAAACCAGATCTCCCAGATCGAGAACATGATCACCAAGGGCGTGGATGTGATCGTGTTGGCTTCCATTGACGGCAATACGCTGACAGACGTGATCAAGAAGGCCCATGACCGGGGAATCGCGGTCATTTCGTATGACCGGCTCATTCGCAATACCGAATATTTGACCTATTATGCGACCTTCGACAATTTCAAGGTAGGCCAGCTCCAGGGCTCCTATATCGAGGGAAAGCTCGGACTGAAGGAAGGCAAGGGGCCCTTCAATATTGAGCTGTTCGGTGGTTCGCCGGATGACAATAACGCGTACTTTTTCTTTGACGGCGCCATGTCCGTGCTGCAACCCTACATCGATTCAGGCAAGCTGGTCGTAAGAAGCAAGCAGATGACGATGGCACAGATTGCGACGTTGCGTTGGGATGGGGCACTGGCTCAGTCGCGCATGGACAATTTGCTGAGCGCTTACTATTCGTCGGAGCATCTTGACGCGGTACTGTCCCCGTATGATGGCATCAGTATCGGGATCATTTCCTCCCTGAAAGGCATCGGCTATGGTACGGAGAGCAAGCCGCTGCCGGTTATCACCGGGCAGGATGCGGAGCTGGCATCCATCAAATCGATCGTAGCCGGAGAGCAGACGATGACGGTATTCAAGGATACGAGAAAGCTGGCCGAGCAAACGGTTAAGATGGCAAACAGCATTCTTAAGGGAGAAAAAGCGGAGGTCAACGATACAACCTCTTACGATAACGGGAAAATGGTCGTTCCCGCCTATCTGCTTGATCCGGTATCGGTGGATATGACGAATGTGGAAAAAGATATTGTGGGGTCCGGATACTACACCGCGGAGGAAATAGGGCTTTAATGGCCGGGAAACGGTTAAACGGAGCAGTACTTTTGGTTTCATGAAGGGAGCGATACGGAATGTCCGGAACGATTCTGGAAATGAGAAATATTACGAAGACCTTTCCCGGCGTGAAAGCGCTGGAGAATGTCAATCTGAAGGTCAAAGCGGGGGAAATTCATTCCCTCTGCGGAGAGAACGGAGCGGGCAAATCCACGCTGATGAAGGTGCTGAGCGGCGTGTATCCCCACGGAACGTATGAAGGCGATATCCTGTTCGAGGGCAAGGTATGCGAATTCAAAAATATCAAGGACAGCGAAGAGCTTGGCATCGTCATCATCCATCAGGAGCTGGCATTGATTCCATACCTGTCGATTGCGGAGAATATCTTTCTCGGCAATGAACGTGCCAGCCGCGGCATTATCAATTGGCATGAGACACAGGTCCGTACAAGGGAGCTACTGGCCAAGGTCGGACTGAATGAGAATCCGAATGCACTGGTCACCAATATCGGTGTTGGCAAGCAGCAGCTGGTGGAAATTGCGAAAGCGCTGTCCAAAAGGGTAAAGCTTCTGATTTTGGATGAGCCGACGGCCGCCCTGAATGAAGACGACAGTGAAAATCTGCTGAATCTGATGCTTGAATTCAAAAAGCAGGGCATCTCCTGCATTCTGATTTCGCACAAGCTGAACGAGGTGGCTAAGGTGTCCGATTCCATCACGATTCTGCGCGACGGCAAAACGATCGAGACGATGGACATGAAGCAGGATGAGGTGACCGAAGACCGGATCATCAGCGGCATGGTAGGCCGTGACCTGACGCACCGTTACCCTGAACGCGACCCGAAGATCGGGGATGTGATCCTTGAGATCAAGGATTGGACGGTGTACCACGAGCATCATGCGGACCGCAAGGTGCTGGACAGGGTAAACATGAACATCCGTAAAGGTGAAATCGTCGGGATAGCGGGGTTGATGGGGGCCGGGCGCACAGAGCTGGCCATGAGCATTTTCGGCAAATCGTACGGCAGGAACATCAGCGGCACGCTCCTGAAGGATGGTAAGGAGATCCGCAACCATACGATTAACGAGGCCATCGCCAACGGTTTTGCCTACGTGACGGAGGACCGGAAGGAGTACGGGCTGGTTCTGATGGATGATATCAAGCGCAATATCTCTCTGACCGGGCTTGCCAAGCTTACAAATGGTCTGGTCGTTAATGAGCGTGAAGAGGTACTTGTGGCCGAGGATATGCGCAAAAGAATGAACATCAAGGCGCCGAGCATTTTGCAGAAAACGGGCAATCTCAGCGGCGGCAACCAGCAGAAGGTCGTGCTGGGCAAATGGATTTTCGCCGATCCGGATATTCTCATTCTGGATGAGCCGACAAGAGGCATTGACGTCGGGGCCAAATTTGAAATTTACACGATCATTCACAAGCTGGCCGCCGAGGGCAAAGGGGTGCTGGTCATCTCCTCGGAGCTTCCCGAGGTGCTGGGCTTGTCCGACCGGATCTATGTCATGAACGCCGGACGAATCACCGGCGAAGTCAGCCGGGAAGAGGCGTCGCAGGAAGTATTGATGAGATATATGACCAAGTCGGGAGGGGTATAAGCATGGAAACCATATCGAAAATGTTCAAAGGCAATATCCGCCAGTACGGCATGATTATCGCGCTTGTCGTCATTATGCTCCTGTTTGAAATCCTTACTGGCGGGCTGCTGCTGCAGCCGATCAATATTACGAACCTGATTTTGCAAAACAGCTATATACTCGTGCTGGCCATCGGCATGGTGCTTGTCATCATTACAGGGCATATCGATCTGTCCGTCGGGTCCATTGCCGCTTTTGTAGGTGCATTTTCGGCCATCATGATGGTGGATATGCAGCTTCCGCCATGGCTTGCTGTCATCGCATCGTTGATCGTCGGGGGGCTGATCGGCGCATGGCAGGGCTTCTGGGTCGCCTATGTGCGGATTCCCGCCTTTATCGTAACACTGGCCGGCATGCTGCTGTTCCGTGGATTGACGATGATCGTGCTGGAAGGGCAGTCCATCTCTCCTTTCCCGGAAGGATTCCAGAAGATCAGCTCAGGCTTTATTCCAGGCTTCGGCGGCTCGGGAATGAACATGGTAGCCATACTGGCCGGGATCGTGCTGACGATCTGGTATATCATCAACGAGTTGCGCGACCGCAAGACGCAGAGCAAGTACGGGTTTGAGCTGTCCCCGCAAGGGCTGTTCATTCTGAAGCTGGTGGTTGTGGCCGCGATCATCAACGCATTTACCATTGTACTTGCCAGCTATTCAGGAATTCCGAATATCCTTGTATTACTCTTTATCCTGATTGTGGTGTACTCCTTCGTGATGAACCGGACGATTATGGGACGTCATATTTATGCCCTCGGCGGCAGTGAAAAAGCGGCAGGTTTATCCGGTGTCAAAACGAAAAAAGTCACCTTCTGGGTGTTTGTGAACATGGGCGTCCTGTCCGCCGTCTCCGGTCTGATCTTCGCGGCCCGTCTGAATGCGGCGACGCCGCGGGCAGGCACCAACTTTGAGCTTGATACCATCGCGGCATGCTTCATTGGCGGCGCTTCGGCCTCGGGCGGGATCGGTACCGTGTTCGGCGCCATCATCGGCGGTCTGGTTATGGGTGTGCTGAACAACGGGATGTCACTGATCGGTCTCGGCATCGACTGGCAGCAGGGGATTAAAGGGCTTGTGCTGCTGTTGGCTGTGGCATTTGATATTTACAACAAGAATAAAAGGTCTGTATAGTCTTTCCGCTTGCTTCATAATCTCCAGCTCTGTCAGGCATGGCAACTGGTGTAAGGTGAAAAAAACGGCAAGTCCGCACTCCTTGGGGAGAGCGGGCTTGCCGTTTGTTGTATTCTGGCTTATTTGACGATGAGCTTATGAATGTAACTGGATTGTACACAATTAAGGAGCTGTTTTCATTCTTACTTTTCCTGTTCTGGTAAAAAAGCTTTATGCTACTCTGCGTTGCCAGCTTCCTTGGCGTGACGGTACAGGTCCGCATAATATCCGTCCAGGGCCATCAATGTTTCATGCGTGCCCTGCTCGGCGATCTGCCCGTCCTTCATGGCGATGATGCTGTCTGCATGCATGACCGTGGACAGGCGATGGGCGATGACGATCGTGGTGCGTCCTGCGGAAACCGTCTGCAGAGCCTGCTGCACCAACTGCTCGGTATGAGAATCCAGATTGGCGGTCGCCTCGTCCAGAATAAGTATTTTCGGTTCAAAGACGACGATCCGGGCAAAGGAGATCAGCTGCCGTTCCCCGGCGGACAGTCCACTTCCGCGTTCGGACAGCAGGGTATCATAGCCTTCCGGGAGGCGCTCGATCATCGGGTGGGCTCCTACGAAGCGGCAGGCTTCCATGGCCTGCTCGCGGGAAATGTCCTGCCGGAACAGCCGTACATTGTCGATGATGGAGCCGGAGAACAGGAACGGCTCCTGCTGGATCAGGCCGACCATTCGGTGCAGGAGCTCCTGCGGGATACTGCGGATATCGCAGCCGTCGATCCGGATGCGGCCCTGAGGTACGTCATAGAAGCGGTTGAGCAGGCTGATTAATGTGCTCTTGCCGGCTCCTGTTGCGCCTACGACGCCAATCATTTGTCCGGGCGCGATGTGCAGGTTCAGATGGGCAATGACCGGCACGTCAGGATTATAGCCGAAGCTGACATCTTCAAAATCGATCCGTCCCTTCACATCCTCCGGCTGTAGAAGGGCAGTCTTCTCCGGACGGGGATCGCGGACCTCCGGCTCTGCCGATAGTATCCGCCAGATTCGCTCCATGGAGACGGTTGTGGACTGAAGCGTGTTCCATTGCGAGGTAATCTGGTTAATCGGCTGGAAGAACTGCCGGATATAGCTGATAAATGCGTACAGCACGCCGAATTGAATGGCGCCGTCCAGCACGGCTTTGCCGCCAAGCCAGACGATGAGCGCCAGTGCGGCGTTGCCGAGGATGTCAAACGTTCTGTTAAACAGTACGTTCGACCGGACTTGCTTAATGTTGGCAGCCAGATAATCCCGGTTCTGCTCGTCAAAACGCCGGATTTGCTCCTTCTCCTGCCGGAAGGCCTGAATCAGGAACATGCCTGCCAGATTCTCGGCCGTGAAGGCGATCAGGCGGGATAAGCGGCTGCGGGCCTGCTGATAGGTTCTCCGCAGGTAGGTGCGGAAGGAGACGGCGATAATACCGACGACGGGCAGGATCAGCAGCGCGTACCAGGCCAGCATAGGGTCCAGCCTGAACATAAAATAAATAATAAGCACCAGCATCATGCCGTCACGGATAAGACTGAGCAGCACCTGGGTGAAGAACTGGCTGATCGTCTCCGTGTCACTGGAGACATTGGTTACGAGACTGCCGATATGAAACCTGTCGAAGAAGGATATGGACAAGCGGGAAATATGGCCGAACAGATCCTTGCGGATACGGGCCACAATGCTTTGCCCTGCATACTGCAGCAAATTGTTCTGCAAATAAGTGAAAGCGAAGCTGACGGTAGCCAGAGCAAAATATACAAGGCTGATGCTGACAAGAAAGCCAATATCATTGCGGCCGACTGCCAGATGATCATCAATGACAATTTTTACGAGATACGGCTGCAGGAGGTCGGCGGAAATTCCAAGCAGCGAGCACAGCGCGATGGCTGTGAAGGTCCAGGCATGAGGGCGGGCGTATCCTAAAATGGCGCGAAACGCACTCGCTCTGCCGTCCGCCGGTCTCCCGGGTTCATGACCTGTTGACACGGTACTGGTCTGCTGCATCCTGTAATCCCTCCTCCTGCAGTTTATGCATGGCTGCGTAAATCCCCTGCCGCGCAAGCAGCTCGGCATGTGTACCGGATTCCGCCAATCTTCCTTCCTCAAGCACGATAATATGATCCGCATGCATGACCGCACTGATGCGGTGCGAGACGATCAGCGTTGTCTTTCCTTTGCGCATTTTGCGCAGGCTTGCGAGAATGCCCTTCTCCGTTACGGCATCTACGGCGCTCATGCTGTCATCCAGAATAAGCAGCGATGAATTCTTGATCAGGCCGCGAGCGAGGCTCGTACGCTGCCGCTGCCCGCCGGACAAGGTGACGCCGCGTTCGCCAAGCCGTGTCTCGAAGCGGTCGGGAAAGCGGATGATGTTGTCATAAATCATGGCCTGTCTGGCCCCTTCCTCGATATGGTCCATTGTCGCGGAGCGATCACTGAACGCGATGTTGTCGCGGATCGTGGTGCTGAACAAGAAGCCGTCCTGCGGCACATAAGCAATGGAAGAGCGGAGGCTGTCAAGCGTGTACGCATGAATATCCCTGCCATTGATCCATACGCTTCCCTCAGGCGGGTCGTAAATGCGCAGCAGCAAATGGATAAGCGTGCTCTTTCCGCTGCCGGTCCTGCCGACAATGCCGAGAGTCTGCCCCTCGCGGATCAGCAGGTTCAGATCCTTAAGTGCCGGCTGGCTGCTGCCAGGATATTTGAAGGTCAACCCGCGCAGCGCAATATCGTGGACGGAAGAAAGAGCCGTGGCTTGATCGCGGTCGCTGACGTCGGGAATTTCCGCCATCAGCCTGTTCACCCTTTCCAGAGAGGCGCCTGAGCGCTGCATCATATTAATGACGTTGCCGATCTGCTGCAGCGGTCCCGCAATGATGCGCACATACAAAGTAAGGGCCACGAAGCTGCCAAGTGTAACGCTGCCGTGCATGACCATAATGCCGCCAATCAGCAGCGAAATGACGAGCGAGACGGAGCCCAGAAACGGAAGCAAGGCCTGAAACAGGGAGGACATCCGCACAAGCTTCAGCTGTTTCTCCGTAATGTCGTCCACCTTGGCTCCGAAACGCGCGCGCGCGATGTCTTCGACGGCGAACGTTTTGGAGACCCGAATCCCGCCAAGCTGCTCCTCGGCCGCCTCCGTCATGGCCGCAATGGATTCCTGCACCCGGCTAGACCGCTTGCGGATGCGCGGACCGAAATAGACGACGAGAAAAGGGATCAGAAGCAGCGGACCCGCGCTGATGCAGATCAGCAGGGGAGGTATCCCGCTCACCAGCATCATCACGACACAGGAGAGCAGTAAGAAAACGGCGTTTGTCGTCTGGGTGATCCCGTTTGAGATGGCCTCCCGCACATAGGTCACGTCATTCATGACATAACTGAGCAGCTTGCCGTTGCCCTGCTTGGCATAATACTGCACACCAAGCTCGGAAAATTTGCCAAACAGCTTGTCACGTGTGAAAAATTCAAACCGTCTGCCCAGTTTCATAATGGTGTACTGCCCCAGCGCAAACAGCACATTGTAGGATACGGCAACGGCGACCAGCAGCAGACTGTAGCGGATCACATCCTGCATGGTGAGCAGTTCCTGCTGAAGAAGGTCGGTAAACCGTCCAAGCAGCAGCGGAAGCAGGGCCTGATCGATATTGGAGGCGATGATGAGCAGAACAGCGACCATGTATACCGCCCAATGCTTCCTGACATAATCCTTTAATAGTTCCTTATCGTTCAAAGGGCTCGCTCCTTTCGGACGGATGAACCGTCAGGCAAGAAAAGGGCAGGCGCTTCTTCTGACGCGCCGTGCCCTGTCAAGCGAATATTTTCCGTTCTGTATACCTTTACATATTCTTGCGAAAAAGAACGGACTTGTCAACGGTGGACTGTTTCCTTTTCCATGTTATGTGCGTAATAACTAGAATAGATTACATCTCTGAAAGAGGGGCAAGATTATGGAGCAGCAGACCAGGGTACCGGAAAGCCGGGAATATCTGCAGGACGAAATCAGGAAAATTGAGCGGTGGGAGAAGGAGCAGAAGGATGTGTTCTTTTGGGAAAAAATCGGCCGCATTCCTTTTATGCTGCTGGATAAAATTACGCCCAAGGCAATCAAGGACAAAATCGGCGCCGCATTGAATGAGCTGGGCAGCTTCGTGCAGAGCGGCGGCCAGTATCTTGTTAGCGAGAACACGGTCCTTAAGCAGGTGCAGAAGGCCGCCAAGAAGGAAGAGCCGCTGACGCTGGAACAGGTCTCCGGGCTTCCGATAGCTGTCATGGACCAGACCGCAGACGAGCTCGCTTCCGGACGGATCACCTTTGCCACGGCACAGGGAGCGACTACGGGCATCGGGGGTATTTTTACATTAGCCGCAGATATTCCGCTTGTGCTCGGATTGTCGCTGAAGGTGCTGCAGGAGACGGCCATTTGCTATGGCTTCGACCCAAAAGACAAGCGCGAGCGTGTGTTCATCATCAAATGCCTCCAGTTTGCATCCTCCGACATCGTCGGCAAGAAGGCAGTGCTGGAGGAACTGGCCCGCTACGACGAGCCACGGGACGGCGAAGATCAGATTGCTGCGCAAATTCAAGGCTGGCGGGAGGTTGTAACCAGCTATATGGATAACTTCGGCTGGAAAAAGCTGTTCCAGCTCGTGCCTGTTGCCGGCATGCTGTTCGGCTCGCTCATTAACCGCAGCGCCATTGGTGATGTGGCGGAGGCAGGCAAAATGCTGTACAAAAAGCGCCGCATTTTGCAGAGGCTTGCGGAGGAGGAAGCAGCGGGTTCTTAATCAATACAAAAGGCCAAGAACAGAGAAAAGCTGCCTCTGTTCTTGGCCTTGTTGCAAAAGCAGGAAACGCAAGGTTTACTGCGATTTCTTTTGGTTCTTTTCGTAGAAGTTATGCACGCAACAGCGGAGGGGACGAAGCAATTCCGGAAAAGCGGAGCGTTCGCCTTTGCCCCCGAATTTCTACCTCTAAAAAAATCATTAGAAATTCGGGGGCAACAGCGATTGTAGGAATGGTTCGTTCCCGGAGCGTCTCTCAACACGCAAAGGAAGAGCTCCAGGAGAATGGTTTGCTCTTATACTTCAGCTCCATTTTCTTCGGCCCAGCGGTTCAGCTGCTTGTCGGATGGAAGCAGGAAGCTTAACACGCCGAGCAGGGGCAGGAAGCCGCACAGCATCATGACATGCTCAATGCCCGCCTTGTCAATCCAGTTCCCGAGAACAAGCGCGCCGACGCCGCCAAGGCCGAAGGCAAGCCCTGTAATCAGGCCGGAAATGGTGCCGATCTTGCCCGGAACGAGCATTTGGGCATATACGACCGTTACCGAGAAGCTGGACAGCATGATGAAGCCAATTAATGCAAGCAGCACACCGGTCCAGAACAGATTGGCATACGGCAGCAGCAGGGCCAGCGGCGCGGCGAGCACCATCGACAGAAAGATCATGTTGCGCTTACCGAAGCGGTCTGCCAGCGGACCGCCCAGGAAGGTGCCGACCGCACCTGCGCCGAGAAACAGGAAAATGTAAATCATGGCCTTTTCCAGCGGCAAATGGAACACCTGGATCATATAAAATGAATAATAGCTGCCGATAGAAGCGTTATACCATGAACGTACGAACACAATCACGATGAGAACGACCAATGCGAACAGGATGCGGTTTTTAACGTCCGCTTTGAGCTTGTGTGACTGTGCGTTCTTTTTGCGTTGGTACAGATCTGTCTGCAGCATCCGTCCATACCAGCGGGCGATGAATAGCTGTACGAGAATGCCCGCACCAGCAACCACGGTGAACCAGATGGCCCCGAACTGGCCCAAAGGAACAAACACAAGGCTCGTCAGCAGCGGGGCGAGCGACTGGCCGGCATTGCCACCGACCTGAAAGATGGACTGGGCGAGACCCCGACGTGGCCCGGCAGCCATATGGGAGACACGTGAGCCTTCAGGGTGAAAGGCGGCGGACCCAAGTCCGACGAAGACAACCGCGAGCAGCACGGCTGCGTAATCCTGCGCAAAAGCAAGGAGCAGCATACCCGTCAAGGTAAAGCCCATGCCGATCGGCAGCAGAGAAGGGGTGGGCCTTTTATCCGAGAAGAAGCCGACGACGGGCTGCATGATGGAAGCCGTAAAATTAATGGCAAAGGAAATCCAGCCGAGCTGGGTGTAAGTGAGCTTCATCGAATCCATCAAAATCGGGAAGATCGCCGGGATCACCGATTGAATGGTGTCGTTAAAGAGATGCACAAGGCTGATGGCCAGCAAAATGGCGAATACTGTGGCCTGCGGTTTCTGGCCGGAAATGGGCAGCGGGCTGCCAGCGCTTTTGACAGCAGTTTTCATTGACATGAGTACCTCCGGTTGTAACAGCGTCTTCAGCAGCGCTGATATGTATATTTTTTAAGATAACGCAGTGCTGCCATCCCGGCAACCCCCATTTACACAATTTGGAATAACTTATATGCTGTAAGAAAAACGTCTATCGACGTGCATTCACAGAAGACAGACCGCTTTTAGCGGAAGTTTTTCTTGCGATTATAGAATTGTTCAGCTCCGCTGAAAATTTAAAAATTCTATAATCTTAAAATAAATAAGGAGGCGGGTGATGCCCGCCTCCAAGCAAATTATCGGTTGTCGACCTTTTCCGGATACAGATCGTGATTGAACAGCCGCTGTTGTGCCATTTCCTCATACTTGGTGCCTGGACGCCCGTAGTTGCAATACGGATCGATGGAAATGCCGCCGCGCGGCGTGAATTTACCCCATACCTCAATATAGCGGGGATCCATCAGCTTGATCAGATCGTTCATGATGATATTGACACAATCCTCGTGAAAATCGCCGTGATTGCGGAAGCTAAACAGATACAGCTTCAGCGATTTGCTCTCCACCATTTTGATATCCGGAATATAGCTGATATAGATGGTCGCAAAATCCGGCTGCCCCGTAATCGGGCACAGGCTTGTAAACTCAGGACAGTTGAATTTCACAAAATAATCGCGGTAAGGATGCTTGTTATCGAAGCTTTCCAGAATCTCCGGATCGTATTCGAACTTGTATTTGGTCCCCTGATTGCCAAGAAGCGTAATATCCTGCATTTCCTCTCGTTCTCTGCCTGCCATGATTAATCTCCTTTATAAAAATATTCTATACTGTTCTACACCGTTAAACGCCTCTTTTATTGCCCCAGACCAAGGTGTGCAGCTGTGGAAGCACGCGCACGTCGTTCAATTTGTCATCCTCCATGACCCGGTTAATCAGCCATTCATAGCGGACTAGCAGCGAAGCGGCCTGGCCTTCCGTATCAAGGGAATGCACATCGGGATTACCTGTCTGTAAGTACAGCTCCTGATCCGGATAACGCTCATGAACAGAGCGGGCGTATTCCAGGTCGGTTTCGTCAAAAATAACAACCTTCAGGCTGACGGCATACGGATGCGGGCGCACGGAAAGCCGGTGTACCATTTCGTCCAGCACATCCCAGTCGGTGTTCATGCCGGAGCTGGGCGGTTTGGGGGAAATGGTGACTTCATCGATATCAAGCAGCCAATCCTGCCAGCGTGATCCCTGTGTCTCTACGGCGGTAGTGATGCCCTGGCCGCGCAGCAGTTCCACCAATGCGGCGAGCTGCGGCAGCAGGGCCGGATTGCCTCCGGAAATGGTCACATGCGAGAAACGGCTGCCACCAAGGTCTTGCAGCTCCTGCCAGATGTCTTCCGCGCTCAGGCGGCGAATCTGGTCCTTAGCGCTGCCGTCCCAAGTAAAGGCGGAATCGCACCAGGAGCAGCGGTAATCGCAGCCTGCGGTCCGGACGAACATCGTTTTGCGTCCGATGACCATGCCTTCGCCCTGGACGGTAGGTCCGAATATCTCCAGCACTGGGATGGCTGCAGCTGTATTAGGTATACTGCTACTCATCCAGCATCCACTCCCGTCTCGCTTCCGCGTAGCTGGTCGGCGTTTCATACAGCCGCACGAACTCGGTGCGACCGCCCTGCACGCGCTTCCTGTATTCGGGAGAGGAAAGGGCGGTGTCCATCTGTTCAAACAGCCACACGACCATATTTTCCGCCGTCGTGTTCATCGGAGGCAGCGTCTCGTTCAAATACTGGTGGTCGAGATGGATTTCAATCCGTTCCTTCCAGATGCTTTTAAGGTCTGCAAAATCAACCACAAGCCCCGTATCACCGGGATATCCGCTTACCCCAAACACAACCTTGTAGGTATGGCCGTGCAGATTTTTGCATTTGCCTTCATAGCCGTGTAAATGATGGGCGGCATCAAAGGTGAATTCTTTGCTGACCATCACCCGTTTACGGTGATAGCGAAGCTGCTCTGGCAAGATATCCTCACCGAACTTTTGCAGCCTATCGACAATACGAAAGGTGCCTGGCTCACGCATGAGCGGAGCCTCCCTTGCCGGCAGTGCCCCGTTCGGCCAGGTACTGCTCCAGACCGGCTCTGCGCAGCTTGCAGGCCGGGCATTCGCCGCAGCCGTCCCCCTGAATGCCGTTATAACAGGTGAGCGTGCGGGATCTGACAAAATCAAAGGCCCCCAGCTCATCGGCCATCCGCCATGTTTCCGCCTTGTTCAGCCACATCAGCGGGGTGTGAATGACAAACTGATAATCCATCGACAAATTCAGCGTTACATTCAGCGATTTGATGAATACATCCCGGCAGTCGGGGTAACCGCTGAAATCGGTCTCGCAGACGCCAGTAATCAAGTGGCGGGCGCCCTTTTGTTTGGCCAGAATGGCGGCAAAGCTGAGGAATAGCAGATTGCGTCCATCCACAAAAGTGCTTGGCAGTTCTCCCTCATTCTGGGTAATCCCGATATCGCTCCGTGTAAGGGCGTTCGGGGCCAACTGGTTCAGCAGGCTCATGTCGAGCACGGTTTGGGGAATACCCAAATCGCGGGCTATGCCGGCCGCCACCTCAATTTCCAGCTTGTGGCGCTGGCCGTAATCAAACGTCACGGCCTCAACCTCGGCAAATTGCTCCTTTGCCCAGAACAGGCAGGTCGTGCTGTCCTGGCCGCCGCTGAAAACGACAACAGCTTTTTCATTTTTAAGCATAAAAAAACCCTCCATCTTCTTAAAATTGTACAGAGCCGCCGGCTCTGCATCGGGGAAGAAAGAGAGTTCTTGAACTGACATCCAACAAAAAACAGGCCTTGCCGGAAATGGCGCACCATCCGGGGCAAAGCAACCTTAGTTTTTTATAGAGGGAGTTCGCGAACCTCTCCCATGCAGGCGCATGGATTCTCTTCAGTTATGGGTCCCTACGGATTCTGGTCCAAAAGGGCACAGGGGCTATTATAACATGAATGCGGGATTTGTTCTATTTTATGAAAACACCGCCAAACGGAAGCGCCTCCCGCAAAAAGCGTTTGATCACGCCTTCGTCGTCCAGATCCTGCGCCAGCCGCCGGTTATATTCACCTGCCTGAAACAGCACCGTGCCTCTGCCGGTCATTTTAAAATGGTAGTTCATATGCTGACTCGCCAGATTGTTGCCATATACGGTCAGCTCCAAGCTGGCGTTCTCAGGATAGGCGATGACGCTGCGGGCGTCGATATACAGCGGCTCCGTTGGGTGCAGCACTTCCTGACAGACCACACCCTGGGTCAATAAGCCGATTTGCCCGCTTCCTGCAAATTTGATTTTAACGGCATCGCGGGTGAACAGCATATTTTTCATGCTCAGCACCTTGGTCTTCATGCGGATTCCGCTTGAGTAGCAAAAGAGGTGCTTGAAATCATACAGCAGGTCGCTTCCGTCCTCCAGAGTGACCATTTTGAGAGAGAAGCCGGGGGGAAGCGCCGCGGTGAAGCGGCAGGGTCCTGAAAAATCGCCCTGAATCAGCTTCCGTTTGCGATAAATTCCCTTGATATTCATCAGCTTGTCGGAACGGCCGCTGCTTGGACCGCGGTAAGCAATAATCTGCTGCGGATGCAGGACGTGAACGAGCTCCCTGTCCTCCAGAGTAAAGGTCACCGCTGTGCCCGAGGAGCCATCCTGGTATTCACCACCCGTAACTTTCATAACCCGCACTTCCTTTCATACTGTGCTGTTTCTTCCCTGTGCACGGATGTTCATCAGTCTTATAGCCGGTCAGACCTGCGTTTCATCATATATCGCATCAGCCTGATGAAAACAAAATAACCGACCAGCAGGCCAAGTGAGGTCCAGAAGATAATTTTATTCCGGTGCAGGGCCGCTTCCCGCCGCTGTTGAAGCCGGGTCAGTTCAGTTACCGTTTCGGTCAGTTTGCGGTTTTGTTCCAGTAGTTGAGCGTTCTGCTCCCGGTAGGACTTCAGATTTTCCTGGGCCTGCTTTAATTGTTCCTGGGTCTGCTGGTAGTTTTCATGCAGCCGATTGACCTCTTCAGGCAGATTGGAGTACCGCTCCCATTCTTCCACAATGCCGCTCCAGCTTGCCTGCGCGCTGTCCGGGAAGGTGAGCTGGACACCGGCCAGCAGGGACGCAGCAAGAATGAATGGCGCCAGCCTGCGCCTGGCGGAGATTTTCATCCACGCCCCTCCTTTATGCGTTCATTTAAGCATGTGTGTTTTGAAAATTGTTTTATTTTAATGGTTTAAGTGTACCTTAAATTGGGTATATGAAGAAAGTGGCGCAGCAAGCCGCCTTTCACAAGTGTATGCTCTATCCCGGATGCCATTATGGAATATTATAGTATAAGGAGATAACCTATGAATAATGCGGAGAAAGCATTCAAAACCATTACGATCACAGTCAACGGAAAACCTCTTGATGAAAAACTGGTAGTCGACAGCGTAACGTACGCTCCAATTCAAAAGAAAGCGGTTAATAAGGGAGAAATGAGTCGATCCTCAGCCCTTTCCTAAAACGGCCCAGTTTTTATAGTACAAGCGGCCCGCTTATGCGGGGCGCTTTTTTCGTTTTTATGAAAGTTTTTTCGTCAATGCTAAGATAATCTTACATATTTGTATACTTTTCGTATAAAAAAAAGGTATTTTTATCATGAAACATATGTTCCCTGACAATATAGTGTCGAGGTCTCCTGCTAACGTAAGAGGTGATTTACAGAATGGGGGGGACTTGGAAAATGAATTCAACTATCAACGTTAATTACACATGGGACAGGGAGGCGGTTCTAGCGAAGGGTGCCGACCAGGTGCATTTGCTTGTAGAATGGGGCTGCGGCGCGATTCCCAAAAGAAAATCGGTTGTCAAACCGAAGCTGGTCGGATTCGACTTGCAGCTGCGTATTATACCGGAGAGCGGAGTTAGGGTGATACATAAAAGCGGTCCCAAAATCAATCCCAAGCAGGCTGGTTATGAGCAAGAAACCGTATTTCATTGCGGTCACATGTTTAACGGCAAGCATAAGCATGCTATTTTTCTTTTTTTCTTCGACAAGCATAACAGCGGGAAGCAGCCGGTCGCGACATTGGAATGGAGCTGGCACAAGCCTCTGACGGGAAAAAGGGTGGTGGTCCGCTCGGAGCGTATCTATATCCAGTTTACCTATCATCTGGGCCTTCTTCGGCTTCCCGCCGATCCCAGAGTGGAGAAATTTATGAAATTGAGTGAGTCATCCTATGTGCTAAAGAAAACCCTTCGTTTTTACGAAAAGGGAAAGAGGGATGAAGGTAGTTGGATGTTGCGTAGACGCGCAGATATGCTGTTGTTGATGGCTGCAAGAACAGGTGATTTGGACTATCTGCATGAGGCAGAGATGTTTTTAGGCTTACAGAGACAATGGGACGAGACCTACGAGAGAAACATTAAACACAGCTCATAAGTCTTAATTTCAATGTAAAAATTTGTCCAAAAAAGGCAACGGAAATGCCGATAACTTCGCAGAATTATGACTAATATTGTACTTTCAGGATAATTGTGTAGGTCTAATTCGCAACATAACGAGTGTGTGAGAGGAGGGCCTCTATTGACCGACCGACTAATTCGACTCATGCGGATTATCACCATCGTGCAGGCTAATCCAGGTATACTTGCCAGAGAGCTTGCGGAAAGATGTGAGACTTCCGAACGGACCATTTACCGGGATATGGAGGCGCTGAGCGCGATGCATATTCCGATTACGAATCTGGGACATGGCAAGGGTTATACCTTTATCAGCAATTTTGCCTTATATCCTCCGAATTGGACAGAAGAGGAGGCTGCGGCCTTTTCCATGCTGTCCGGCGTTATGGACAAAATTAAACCGATGCTTCCTGCGGCTTTTGAACGGGCGTACGAGAAAGTCATGGCTTCGACACACAAGAAAAAGATCGAGCAGGCCCATATTGCCCAGCAGGTATCTAACATCATCCAACTTGGGAGACAGGCAGATCAGGAAGATCAGCCATATTTTTTAATGCCGATTATTTTGGCGAGTCTCTCACAGCATACGATAGAAGCAGAGTATCATCCTGTCTCGCATGAGGAAGAGGTTTCTACTCTGCGTATTGATCCTTATTGTCTGATTCCACAAGAACGGCGATTTTACATGCTTGGTTACTGCCATTACCGTTCAGCCGTTCGAACGTTCCGCATCAGTCGCTTCCGGAATGTCCGTATTCTTCCCCATACCTTTTCCAAAGATAAAATGGAAGTGGAAGCCTTTTTCAGGAATACGTGGGGAGTGGAGGGTGGAGGCGGCAGCACCACCCGGTTTGTTGTCCGCTTTTCTCCTGAATGGGCAGGGGTTGTCCGGGCTGAAGAGCTGTTCGTGAAACCGGATATACAGCAAATGTCGGATGGCAGTCTGCTATTCGAAGTCGTGGTGAATAACGAAAACGAATTTCTGAACTGGTTGAAAAAGTTTGGGCCTGGAGCTGAAATCCTGCAACCCGCTGCCCATCGCAAGCAATTTGCTGACATGCTCGCTTCCTGGATCCGCCTGTATGTTACACCGGAGCACGAACAAGAGGTGGCAGCAAGCAAAGAACCCCAGTGACAAGTATCGGAGCCCTGGGGAAATGATTTATTTTTTGAACAGATCAGCCAGATTGCCGAATGGATTATAGGGTTCACTGTCATCCTCATCGGTGCTGGAATACACCAACTTGGACCCTGAGCCTTCATTGTCGGTGGCGCTGTTGGTTTCCATGACAAGCTTGTCAAAATAACGCATGAAGACCTGCGCAGTGTTCAAAGCGTCATCGAGGGCGCTGTGCTGGCGGCCGTCAAATTCGATTTGGCACAATTCCAGCACCTGACTCAGACTGAGCTGACGGTATTTGCCTTGCCCGCTCAAAATCCGGGAAATCTGCTTTTGGATATCGTTGGTATTCACGATCCAGGACAGGTCCACATGATGAGTGCGGCAGTGTGAAACCAGCTTCATCCGGTCATCCGGTCCCCAGGCGCATAAGCTGTAGGCATGATCAGAGCCCAGCCAATCGCTAAACTGCTTGATCGCTTGCGGGAAAAGGGGAGCGGCATCAATATCCTTCTGTGTAATACCGGTGAATCGAACGGTTTCCGCAGACAGCACGGGTCTGTTGGAGGGGCGGACGAAAGTATGAAAGGTGTCGGTAATCTCCAGTACGGCCTCCTGCTTTTCTATCTTAACTGCGCCAATATCTATGATTTCGGAGGAGTAACGGGGATCGCGGCTGACTGTAAACTCCAGGTCGTATATGATATAAACCATAAGAACTGCTCCTTTTGCATGTTATTCTAATCCATCTTACATGTAAATGAAGCGTATGTCAGCATACGTGGACAGAGCTGGCCGAAAAAAAGAGAGTGGAGCTTATGCAACAAGGCATGCTCCGCTCTCTTTATGCTGTTATTTGCTTATAGAGGTAGTTCAGAAAGTCATCTTTTGATCACGAAGGAAGTCAGGAAGCGGACTCGACATCGAATCTTGAATTCAACCGGGACTTCCGGTGCTCACGTACCCCAAGTACGCTCCGCTCCTCAGTCCCTATCTTCATCCAACCTTCTCGGTGCTGAAAACCTGACTTTTTGAACACTCACTTATACTGAGTGAAATGTTTGGACATCATGCAGGGATTTTGATTTTTTGTCCCGGATAAATCCAATGTGCGTTTTTGATTTTGTTCAGCTTCTGCAGCTGCTGCCACGTTGTACCGTATTGCTTGGCAATCGCGTACAGCGTATCGCCGGATTTTACAACATATACCTCGCCTGCTGCCGTGTCCTGATCTTTTGGTATGCTTGGCTTAGGAGCAGGTACAGGAGAAGGTACATGAGCAGGCTCCTCGACTTCAGGTACAGGTGTTGGAACTGTTTCTGGTGCCGGTGTTGGAGCAGGTTGCGGAACAGGAGCTGGCGCAGGCTCAGCCTCTGTGCTTCCGCCTGCGGCGGCTTCGGTGATGCGTCCATCTGCCTGTACATTGGCTGCCCCAAGCTCTTGCATGTAGCTGATCAGCGCCTCATCCAGCGAACCAAACATGCCTGCCTGCGGGTATTTCGTAAACATGGTGTATTGGTCGCCGCCTACCGCCGTAAAGTCATTGGTAGCCAAAGTGTATTTTACTGCCGGATCGTACGGTTTGCCGCCGATCATCAGCGAAGTGACACGGCTGCCCGCAGCTGCGGACGTATCAATCTGGAACGTCATGCCGGACACCTGCGGAAATCCGCCGCTTGGTTCAGGGTAGGCAGACACACCGTTCTCAAGGGCAGCTTTGATATCCGCACCGGTTACTTCAAGAGTTACGACCTGATTGCCAAAAGGAAGCACGCTGATGACTTGGCCTTTGGTTACGTCACCGGCTGGAATGGAGGTACGAATGCCGCCGCCATTCGTCAAAGCGACGTCGGCGCCGCTGACATCCCTGATCGCATCGGCGATTAGATCACCAAGGTTGGTTTCACCTGCACGCACGTGTTCACGTTCCCCGTTCAGGTTTACCGCGCTTGTTGCCACTTTCTCTTCCAGAATCGGCTTTTGCTCATCCTGGATGGACTTAACCAGGGCGGCTACATCAGCATCAGGCTTGATATCTGCAGCTTCCTTGGAGTCCACCAGCGTTGCTTTTTTGCTGATCACGTCATTCTTGTCATCAAGATACAGGTCAACCACTCCGAGGAACTTGGAATATTCACCGGCGCTTGCAATCAGTGTGCTGTTGCCGCCAACGAGTCCGTCCTGCAGCACAGTGTGGCTGTGTCCGTCGATGAATACATCAATGCCGGAAACTTGCTGGGCAATCTTCAGGCTGGTATCCACACTGGCCTCATCCTGTCCGATATGACCAAGGACAACAACCACGTCAACCTTATCCTTGATTTCATTCACCATGGCCTGCGTTTCTTTAACCGGATCGGCAAATTCAATGCCTTCTACATTCTTTGGATTGGTCTTGTATGCCGTTTCCGGTGTAGTAAGGCCAATAATGCCGATTTTCACACCGTCTACTTCTTTAATGGTATACGGCTCAAACAAACGGCTGCCGTCGGACTGCTTCACATTGGCGCTGAGCACCGGAAATTTCAGCTCGCCGGCAAGCTTCACGAGGTGCTGCCAGCCATAGTTAAATTCATGATTGCCCGGAGCCATGGCATCATAGCCCATCTCGTTCATCACTTTCACGACACTTTCGCCGTTGACCAGCGTGGCGAATGTAGTTCCATGAACAGCGTCGCCGTCATCGAGCAGGAGCGAGTCGGGGTTCTCGCTGCGGTACTTGTCAATGATGCCGGCCAGCTTGGCATAGCCCATTTCTTCCCCGTTCTCAACAGCATGGGAATGAACATCATTGGTATGTAAAATCGTGATGTGCTTGCTGCCTTCAGGGGCAGTCGCACCATTTGCCGCCGGAGCCGCGGAGACAGCAGCGCTGAAGCTGCCGAACAGTACGGTGGCGCTCAGCAGGGCGGAAGCAAACCTTTTCTTTTGATTCATTGAATACATCATCCTCCCACAACAAATAAATACAAATCTATCATAGCTGATATTTTATCAAAGAATTGTAAATAAATCTTGAGTTTTACGTAAAAATAGATGCCATGGAGCTGACAAAATACCAGATTTCTCTGAAATGATGAAAGGAGCTTGAATGGAGCAGGCTTCCTTTAATCTATATCGGTGAGCCAGGAGCTGCCAGATTCCCGCTCTGCAGGCTGCGGCCAGAACATGGAGGCTTCGCGGGGCAGGCCGATGCGCGGAAGATACGCGTCCAAGGGCTCGTCCGGGTGCGGGGGCTGGCCTTCGCTCAGCAGCAGAACGGCAAACCGGTTGGCCTGCCGCTCCCATTTTCCCGGCTGAAAATAGGAGTGCTCTTCCAGAAAGAAACGGCTGATTCCTTTGTGAAGCCGGTCATGCCCCAGTTCATGGGCGCATACGAAGCGTTCCCATTCCGGAGTCAGGCCGTTATGAAGCACGATGAAGCGGCGCCGGAGCTTGCGGAAGTAAAGCCCCTTGGTTGTCTTGCCCAAATCTGAGTAGCGGATATGTATGCCGAGTGAGCGGGCGATTTCAAATGGACAGTTGGTTCGGTATTTTTTAACCAGCTTCTGTATCATCTCATGCATAGTGTTCACCTGCTATCGGTTAATAAATGGAGGCATGGTCTCATTTCCCCTTGGCGGATGGAGGTTTGCGCTTGTTCATTTGTTTGGCCTCCCAGAACAGTCCTGTGAGCACATCCTTGATCCGCCGTTTGTCGTCCTCATCGAGCGGGATGCCGTCGAACATCAGCTCTCCGTCTTCTTCAAGCATTTTTTTGAAGTCCCGGCGGTCCCTAGAGGTGGCCCAGGCCGGAGAGCCGACTGCGGCTTCCTCGCTTGCGTCGTGTTCAAGATACCCTGCCTGCTTCATCATCTCGGCGTAGGGCACCGAGAGCGCGTCGGCCAGCTTGCGGATCGTGGCCGGCTTCGGTATGCCGCGCAAGCCGTTCTCAATCCGTGATATTTGTGAATTGCTGATGTCTGCCGCTTCAGCGAGCTGATTAATGCTTACCTCTTTTTGTTCTCTTAACTGTTTCAGGTATTTTCCGAATGAAGGGTTTTCCACGTTGACGGACACTCCTTTATACAGGATCCAAAGCATAGCGCAGGCGAGCATTCAATCAGGCCAGCCTATGTAATACTATAAAAGCGTGATGCCAATAGGTAAAGGAAAATGGCAATAATCATGCCAAAAGGCATAGGAAATGAAAGCACAGCCACTTTTATTTGGGAAAAACGGGCTAATATGCGGTTTGGTTCGTCCATCATAAAGTGGTATGTTATGGTTAAACACGAACAAAAATGCGAACAAAATGTAAATTTTCTATTGTACCTCGTGAAGAATCAACATTTCGGAATGACAGCAGAGGTCCTTCATTGCACTTAAATCATTGCCAAAAGGCATAGAAAAGGAGACTGGCTGATGAATATTTATTTACCTGAATTGGACCGCCGCAAAACACAAACTGCCCTGGAGGCTGTGTTTGAAAAATACCGCATTTATAAAACGATCACATTCATGGACCGCGAGGTGTCCGTAACGGCCTCCTATACAGACAGGCCCCACGGCCCGACGAATCTGATATCCGATTCCACTGCGCGCACCGCCATATATAATGTAGATGCCCCTGCTGCAAGAGCCGCCTATTGCGATACGGTGGACAGCATCGTGAGCCGCCTGAATGAACGGGAACAGCTGCTGATCAGGGAACGCTACCTGAAGCAGGACGATGTGTTCGATTATAAAATTTACAATCATGTCTTTGATCCGCCGGTCAGTAAGGACACCTATATGAAAATCCGCGCCCGCGCTTTTTACAAAATGGCGCTGGCTCTTGCGGATCTTGGCTGGCTGAAGGTCGACGATTTATACAAGAAAGCGGCAGCAAAATGATATGTAGAAAGTAAACAAAACCGGATTGGCCGTGCAGGCTGATCCGGTTTTTTCGCGCCTGGACCGGGCTGAACATATTGTATCATAAAATCGCGAACATGTGTTCTACTTTTTGCCGCCGATTGTTGTCTCTTATTCGGTCGATATTCGTGCTTTTTCGCGTCAGCGCATACGTTTTGGGGGTGTAAGATTATAGCATCGGGAATGAAGGCAAGGGACAACCGAACACCCACACCGTTATCGTGATCCGGCCAATGAGCCGGTTTTTTACTGCGGTTTGCTCGTCTTGTTTCATTTCCGTACCTGGTCTTCACCGGGGGATATGAGATTGCAATTTGAAGGAAAGGAGGGCTGTGTAATGAACCGGTCCAAGGCTGACATGCTTCGAAAGCGGCTGCGGCTGGCAGTGTTATATAAAAGGCTGCTGATGCTGATGCAGCCCGCAGGCCATGCGGAAGGGAACGGTTTCAATGCAGCGCAGCGGACATAACGGATGAGAGATGTAATCAAGCAAAAAATTGCGGAGCTTGTTCCGGAGCTGCAGGGCAGGATCTTCGATGTTCTGCCGCCAGAGGGGCAGCAAACACCGTTTGCTGTTATTGTGCTGGGCGAGGAAATATGGAAATCCGGCTGGGCCGGGTACCGGCAGGTTGTTCGGGTCCGATTGCATGGCAGCGCGAACGATGCTCCTTTGCGGGACGAGCAGGCACGTAGATTGATTGATGGTCTGCATCGTATCCCGGTCCAGGTAAGCACGGATGACGGAGCATCTAAGGTGATGTTCCACTATTTGGGCAGCCGCGAAGCAGAGAGCGCCGACAGCAGCTCCGGCACTACCGTGCGCGCGCTCCGATTCGGAATTTATATTCCTGAATCCCAGGGCGATGCACAGGCTGGAGCGCCAGCAGATGAATGGCTTGCCGCACTTGCCGTCTGGACGAAAGAACAGCTGAAAGACAGCTGGGCGGTTTACCGTGACCAGTGGCCGGCTGATCTTGGCAGCAGAGCGATTCTGTGGAGAATGACGGGTTATGAGACCCGACTGCCGGGAGCTTCGATGTATGAAGTGAGGAAAAGCTTTACGGGCCATGTGATCGCACCTGATACGGCAAGCGAGCAAGGCACCGTTATTCAGCTGGCCGAACGGCTCAGCGCGCAAATCCAGCTTCCGCTTGATGCTGCGCAGCGCCGATACCTGTCAGCCGCAGAGATTAGAGCTGATTTGCAGGCAGATGCGATCCTTGAAGGACAGCTTCGTCTCACACTGGCTCAGCGGCATGTAAGGCCATTCGAGGAGGCTGCGCTGATCCGCAGAGTGGAGATGCAACCCAAATTGAAATGAGGTAATCGTATGGCAGTGAAAAAAACAACGGCAAAAGCCGTCCGTGAAAACAGCGCTCCGCGCTACACATTGGACGAGCTGAAGGAAAAAGCGGAGCAGTTGTTTTCCGTGAAGGAAGAAGTATTGGCGGGCGCATTTTACGGAAGCGGACAAACCGTCTGCTCAGTGGAAGAAGCGAAAGCAAAAATTAACGAATTTATGAAAGCGAAGGTGGAGTAATATGGCAGGCGGAACATGGGAAAGCACGAATAAACCGGTATTGCCGGGTTTGTATATGAATTTTCAGGCAGCGGCTGCTTCGGCTATTCAAGGCGGCTCGCGCGGTACGGTTGTAGTACCGGTTAAGGCAAACTGGGGACCAGTGCGCGAATTTGTGGAAATCGGCAGTGAGACAGCCATCGGCCAAGTCTTCTCCAACGGCAACGAGGATGGGGCAACGGCTTACTCGATCCTGTATCTCGCGCTGCTTGGCGGACCGAAGAAGCTGCTGGCGTACCGTTTGGCAGATACTACAGCAGCTGCGGCATCGGTCAGCCTGAAAAATGCGGACGATGCTGAAGTATTGAAGCTGACGGCCAAATATACGGGATCGCGCGGCAACCAATTTGCCGTAACCGTACAGCCATCGCTCGAAAACAGTGCGGCGAAGGAAATCCGTCTCTATGAAGGAACCAAACTGCTGAAGACCTTTACGGCCGCGGGTAATACGGCTGCTGCTGCAGCGGCGGCAGTCAACGAAGATGCCGAAAATGTATGGGTTACAGCGGAAGCCGTCGACGGGGCAGCCGTTCCGGCGGATGTGACAAGCGTGCCGTTTGCAGGTGGTGTCAGCGGTAACAGCAAGCTGACCAATGCCGACTATATCGCGATGCAGGAAGCGCTCGAAGGACAGGACTTTAATGTGCTGGCGCTGGATTATGCGGCAGATATGACCTTGCTGCAAAGCTTTGCCGCCTGGATCAAGCGAATCCGTGATCAAGGCAAAGGAGCGGTCGCTGTCTTTGGCGGCACGAAGGCTGACGACACTGCGCCGAATGCAGCTGAACTGGCGGCAGCAAGATCCCTTGCCCTGAACCATGAAGGCATCATTAACGTCGGCACTGGCGTGCGCCTGTCCGGAACGGATTACAGCTCCGCCCAAACGGCCGCTTATGTGGCCGGTCTGATGGCTGGACAGCGCTTGAATGAATCGACAACCTATGCGGTAACTCCATTCGAGGATGTAACCCGCCGCTGGACCCGTCCAGAACAGGAGAGCGCCATCAAAAACGGCGTGTTTATCCTCTTCCATGACGGACGCCAGGTCAAGGCGCTGCGCGGCATCAACAGCCTTGTCGTTCCTGCCGCCGGTCAAAACAACGCGTGGAAGAAAATCCGCTCCATCCGCGTCATGGACGCCATCAATGCGGATCTGCAGCGTGCGGCCGAAGAGACATACATCGGCAAAGTGAACAACACCGAGGAAGGCCGGCTTGCCCTGATCGGCGCAATCAAGGAATATCTGGCACAGCTGTCGCTGAGCAATGTCATCGAGCCATCTGGGTACGATGTCATCCTGGACCCTGCTTATTACGGAGATTCCCCGATCGTTACACCGGAGCCGGATCAGGTGTTCCTGCAGTGGAATGTGAAGCTGACCGATGTGATGGAGCAGCTCTTTGGCACATTTTATGTTCAGTAATTAAATCCAGGGGAGCTGCAAGGCTCCCTCATTCAAACCTAAATTTTGATCATTTCGAGGAGGAATTAATATGTTGGATGCTTCAAGAGTTATTTTGGGAACGTACGGACAGGCGTATATCGACGGGGTATGGCAGACCCATATCAACAAGCTGGAAGCCAGTGTGGAGATTGAAAAACGTGAGCTGAACCTGGTGGGCAGCGACTGGAAGGTGCATAAAAACGGCATTAAAAAAGGCACCGGCACCATGAGCGGTTACAAGGTCACGTCGGACATGATCAAGCGCGGCTTCACCAAATTCGAAATCATCACCAAGCTGGATGATCCCGAGTCCTACGGCCATGAGCGCATTCGCCTCATCCGCTGCATGCCGGACAAAATCCAACTGGCCAACTGGACGGCCGGCGAGGAAGTGCAAGAGGAAACCACGTTTACGTTCGAGGGTTATGAACTGCTTGATCCTATCGTAGCTGAGTAACAGAACGGATTTTTTAAAATTGCGATACTTAATTCTTCATTAAAAGGAGACTGAATATGAGCTTGAACGAACATATGACAGAAGAACAAATTTTGGACAGCCTGTTTGAAGCGGCGGAGAAACTGCCTGAAGAGACGGTGCACATTCGCCGTCTGGATATGCAGCTGGTGCTGCGCGGACTGACCTCCAGCAAGGTGGACAGCATCCGCGAACGCTGCACCATCCGCCGCACCGTGAAGGGGCAGGTGGATGAAAAGGTCGATACCGAGACGTTCAACGCCTTGCTGATTTCCGAAGCGACAGCGAAGCTGGAAGTGAAGGGACTGACGCTGAACGGCTGGGGCGATCCGCGTATCACAAGCCGGCTGAAGCTGTCTGGCGGTGAGCAGGCCGTGCGCCGTATGCTGCTGGCGGGTGAGCTGGATGCCGTAGGGGACAAGGTGCTGGAGCTGTCCGGTTTTGGCGTTGAGATCAGTGACCTAAAAAACTGATCGGCTCCGGGGGAATGACGACGATGCTGTATCACTTGTGGGTGCGGCATCACCTCCGTCCCGGAGAGTTCTGGAGACTTCCGCGCGGCGAGCGGCTGCTGCTGATGGCTTTTGCGGAAGAGGAATTGGATGCACTGGCCGAAATCCAGTAATTTAGAAAGGAGGGAATGTATGGATATAGCTCTGGATATAGGTGGTTTGAGTAGGGCGAACCGGGAGCTGAAATACACTTCTGGATACCTTGAAAGCCTTCGAAAAAGGAAAGAGATATTTAAGGCTGAAGACTTGGCAAGGAAAAAAAATCTCATTGACCGTATAACTGAGTCAATAAACCGTTTAACCTTTGCTCTAGAAAGATTGGCTCGTCAACTATATTACGTTAATCAATTAGCAAGACGATTTCCGGGTATTAGATTTGGAGGAAAGCTAGGTACAACAATTGTTCAGCATCCTAAGAACGCCAATATACCAAAAAGCGATGATAAAGTCAGTCCTAGCAGACAACAAGTCAGTTCTAACAAACAAAATGAAAGCAATCGGTCTATTGGTGCTCTCCTGACAAAACCTTTTCAGCTAAGCAACGTTACCGCAGTAAATACCAATAACACAAATGTTCCAGCAAAGTCAGGAATCGATCTAACTTGGGCAATTCTGGCAACAGACATTGCTGAAGGGTTGAAAAAAACTGTGGACGGTTTTAAATCTATTACAGCTCAACAGTTTACTAGTATGTCAACTCGGATGCAAAGTATCTACACTTATTTAGATGGTATTGGTACTAAAATTACTTCAAGTTCAATCTTTACAAAGATTTCCTCCATGTGGAGCAGTTCGCCAGCATGGTTAAAAACGAGTGCCAAGTTTGCGGGAGCTACTTTAAAGGTTTTAGATGGAATAGTTAGTGTTTTTAAAATTGGAAATGCAAAGGGTGAAAAAAAGTATGAGGAATTATTCAGTACGGCCTTGTCTCTAATTGGCGGATCGGCTGGGGCAAGAGCTGGGGCGGGGGCGGGTCTCTTAGTACCTGGTGCTGAACTGGTTACAGTTCCACTCTTCGCAGCATTAGGTGGGATAGTAGGAGGCTTTGCTGGAAAGTGGGCTGGAGGCTGGATTGGAAAGGGAGTTTGGCACGTCAAAGAGAACTTAGGTGGGTGGACAAGTTCTTTTTTAGAAAATGTTGACTCTTTTAATGCTTCCTTCAGCACAGGTGTGGACAACATCAACGAGACTTTGAATAATAAAGTTGATCAATTAATTCCTCAAGCCACAAGCCAACTTGATTCCTGGTTATCTGATACTTCGACTAATGTTAATAAGGGGAGTAACCTGCTAACAGACGCACTTGGGAATTTTAATAGTTTTCTTTCATCCAACAACAGTCCACTGTCTCCATTGGTGAACGAATGGACTCCAACTATTCAAAATGGTATAGGGGATATAAGCAACAATCTTGTGGATAAAATTAACAGTATTGATGCTGCAAATGTTGTAAATGAGGTAGGTGAAAGTGCAAAAAAATTCTTAGATTCTGGGGCGAAGGTTTCTAAGAACGGAGCAGATGCAGTTTCAAGTGGCGTAAAATTTGGTGCTAAAGGTCTTAGTGATTATGTACAGATGATTGTGGACTTACCAGAAAAGTTTGATTTTAATTTTAATCCGTGGGGGTTGTTCTCATTGAACAACAATACCGATGTAAACGGAACAAAGAAGATCGGAACATCAACAACTCGTACTGCAAGTTCCAAAAGCTATCGAGCAAACGAAAAGCATACTCAAACGGCGACCACATCAGTGAAAAACTCCAACAGAACAACTGCCAATACTAACGTCAATATGCCACAGGGCGCTGTACAAGTTTCTGTAGGACAGCCTGTGAACCTTGCAGAACTTGCATTACAGGTTGGACAACGCTTTGTTACGGAGTATAAGCGGGCCACGGAGAACAAAAGAACTGCAACTGTTTAACCTGAGGGGGGATTTATTTTGGAGTTCTTATTAATTGACAGTAAGGGAAAATCATTTATATTTCCTGTAAACCCCGAAGAAGTAAACATTTCTCGGCAAAAAGGATTCGAAACTATAAATATCTTGTCATACGGAGAGTATGACTTTCCACAAGGAGAGAGGATAAAAGAAATATCCTTCTCTTCTTTTTTTCCAAAAGAATATGATCCGTCCTACTGCAAATACCCTGATCTTCCTGATCCGCTTAAAGCAATGAATTTATTGAATACTTTTTTGACGGCTAAAACTCCGTTACGCTTTATTATCACAGAAACACCTATTAATGTACCAGTTTTCCTTGCGTCTCATAACACTACTTTACGAGGAGCTGAAACAGGTGATGTTTTGTTTGATGTATCATTTCGCACTTGGCGGGACTTGAAAATTTCAACCAAGCCAAGTTCCAAGGGGGCAAAGACAACATCACGTACTGATTTAAAAGAACCAGCCAAAACATATACTGTGAAGTCAGGGGACTCACTTTCAAAAATTGCTAAGTTGGAACTTGGAAACAGTTCTCTGTGGAAAAAGATATATGAATTAAATAAAAAGACTATCGGAAATAATCCAAACCTTATTTCTCCTGGACAAAAGCTGGTGATGCCATGACTTATCGGGTGATAGTACAGGACCAATATGATATTTCAACTGCTGTGGAAAAGATAAATTTACGTGATTCTCTGGATCAAATTGCCTATCAAGCTACAATCGACATTACTGTCCTCCCATCGATGCCTAAACTGTCCCCTGGTATGGCAATTCGTGTCAGTGGAGTACCTTACGGCAAAAATACAATGACTGCTTTACTCCATCCTGCAGTAATTTGGGAAGTGAATAGCTCAAATAATGGATTAAAAAAAATGGAACTGACCTTGTATGACCGGACGATCTATTTGGACAAATCTACAGATGAGTACTTATTTCCCAAGGGGCAGACTGCCAGTCAGAGATTTAAGAAATATGCTTCTGATTGGCAAATAAAGCTGGCTTCCATTCCTGACACGAAAGTTAAATTAGGGAGGGCGGTATATCGTTCGCAATCTTTATTTTCAATGATGTATGCTGATCTGAGAGAAACTGTGAAAACTGGAGGCGAACTGTATCACCCGCGAATGACGTCGGCAGGATTAGAATTATTTCTAATCGGAAGTAATAAAGATGTAGTTAATTTAGAGCGTATTTCAGAGGTCACACAAGGCAGATCATTGGAAGGAACAGTAACCAAAGTTAAAGTGTTAGCAACGGCTGATTCTGATAAGGAAGTACCATCGAAGGTGCTTGCTGTTGCGGAAAAGGATACTGAAATATACGGTACGCTGCAGGCCATTGTTCAGGACGATGAGGTCAAATCCGGTGCTGCCGCACAGAAGCTCGCCAAGAGTAAGCTGACTGGAATTCAACAAACCATTTCCGTCACCGCTCCGGATATTAACACCATCCGCGCAGGAGATGCGGTGATGTTCGGCTCGATGAAGCTGATCGTCATCTCGGTCAGCAGGGAACTGGGCAATCCGGGCAGCATGTCGCTGGAGCTTGGCACCTACGACGATGTGAAAAGGAGGTTTTACCTTGAATAAAGACCCATACTCAAATCTCGCCTCCGCGCTCCATTCCACATTTTCAAAACAAACGAAACAGGCGGTTAGCGGTGTCGGTGCCGTGCTGGGTACCATTACGACCACCGGGCTGAAGCTGGATGACTTCAAACATGAGCTGCAGGACTACATGATTGCCGAACTTCCAGGTATGCTGGCTCTGCCGCGGTATATGGGAACCGGCACAACGACCAAGTTGGAGGAACCTTATTGGGATGACAAGAAGATTGACACATCCTTTTATATGGAAAAAATGGACATAGAGGATGTGCGGCTTGAGTTGAATCAGGGGTTGAAGCCCGGGGACCGCGTTCTGGCGGTAAGAGTAAACGGCGGCAACGATGTTGTTGTCGTATGCAGGGTGGTGAGCGCAGGTGCCTAGTTTATTTCCAGAAACGGATGAAATGACCTGGACCGATGTAACCGAGACCGAGCTGCTGGAGGGAGTCACGCCGGTATTTGGCAGGAGCTGGCGCTTTGATTTTGAGATCGGTGAATTTGTTGTCACTCCTACCCGCAAGGTTGCTGTAGCGGATGAAAAAGAAGCCTGGGTGCAGTGGTGCGAGAAAGCCATCCGCACTCCCCGCTACCGGCACGTAATTTATTCACGCGATTATGGGAGCGAACTTGAGGAGTTAATCGGAAGCAGCTTTGGACATGCGGTGCTGGAAAGTGAAATCCAGCGGATCGTGACGGAAACGCTGCTGGCGGATGCCCGTACGGAGGCTGTAGACCAATTTACCTTTTCATGGGAGGAAGAGGCTTGCACCTTTACTTGCCGTATCCGCAACGTAAGAGATGAAACTGAGATAATAGAAAGCGTGGTGATCTAATGGCGGATTTACCAGAACTGCCGGAATATTTGCAGGAACAGACAGAAGAAGAAATTATGCAGCGTATGCTGGACAAGGTGCCTTCGGATATTGATACATCCGAAGGCTCTTTTATTTGGGACGCGCAGGCTCCGGTGGCCTTTATGCTGTCCGAGGCGGCGATCTGGGCACAGGAGCTGCTGCGTCGCGGATTTGCCAGCACGGCAGCGAGCGATACGGTGGATTACCGTTCTCCTGAGCTGGATTTGCGAGCGGCCGAGCACGGCATTACCCGACGTGAAGCGGTGGCTGCCTCCGGAAGTGTCGTTTTTACGGGAACTCCGGGTACGGTTATACCTGCTGGAACGGTCGTTGCCACACCGGCGGATGATGTGTCCGGCGAGGAATCCATCGAGTTTATGACAACAGCGACTGTTACACTGGATGAGAAGGGCGTTGGGGAAGCGACTGTAAGGGCGGTAAACCCGGGAAGCAGCGGAAATGTTCCTCCCAATGTGATCCAGATTGTTTCATCTGGAGTTAGTGGGGTCACTTTGGTGACCAATCCTTCGGCGACCAGAAGCGGCACCGACGTGGAGAGCGACCAACTGCTGCTGGAGCGGTTCTATGCCAAAGTGCGCAACCAGGGTACAAGCGGCAATAAAGCCCATTATATTGAGTGGGCTAACGAAATCGCTGGTGTAGGCGGGGTTGAAGTCCAGCCTTTATGGCAAGGACCTGGAACCGTGGCTGTGTATTTGTTGGATACAGACAAACAGGCTGCGAGTGAAGATATTGTCAAGGCAGTGCAGCAAAGCATTGATCCCACCCAGGATGGACAAGGGGAGGGCAAGGCGCCTGCCGGACCAATTGTAACTGTAATGGCAGCCACCGAGATTCCGATCAACGTATCGGTGAAGGTCCAGCGGACCACTGAACAGCCATCCACCCTGCCTGAGGTGCAAAAGAAGATTGAAGACGGTGTAAGGGAATATCTCAAAACGCTGGCCTTTAACGATGATGATCCACTTGTGCGCTATACACGGATCGCTTCCATCTTGCTGGATATTCCCATCATTATTGATTACTCGGACCTTCTTGTTAATGGTATGAGCAATCAAAATATCGAGATTAAGACCGGCCAGGTAGCGGTACTGGGGACGGTGAGCGTCAGTGAGTAATTTGCAGATGATCAGCAGCAGGGGAAGCGAGCTTTTTTCATATTTGCCGGGTTATTATAGCACATCAAGAATAATGGGTTCGATGATGGACGCTCAGGGCGGCGAAATGGATCTGCTGTATGCGGCGCTGAACGAAACGGTGGATCAGTTTTTTGTCAGCACGGCGACCTGGGGACTGGAGCGCTGGGAAAGCGAGCTTGGGATATCAACGGATTTGACCAAGCCGATAGAGCAACGTCGCGCTGTGGTGGAGTCAAAGCTGCGGGGGGCCGGTTCTTTTACCGGCCGGCTCGTGAAAAATGTGGCTGAGGCGTATGACGGAGGCACCGTTGATGTCACATTTCAACCACAGGAATGGAGCTTCACGGTCAAATTTGTCGACACCATCGGCATTCCGCCGAATCTTGAGGACCTGAAGGCCGTTATTGAAGAGATCAAGCCCGCCCACTTGGCGGTTGAATACGAATTCAGTTACCTCTTGATCCGTGACATCCATGAAGTGATGACCCTTACAGAGATGGAGCAGACCTTATTGCACAAGTTTGCTGGAGGCGTCCGTCTTGACGGGCAGTATGTTTAATAGGACTACCGCTCAGACGCGGGATTTTGCTGGTAAAAGGCACACCTGTATTGACAGCTTTTTATGAATGAAGAGGTGAGAAACTTGAGCGCGAAAACGCCACAGCTGGATTTGTTAATGAAAGACCCAACATTGGATGGTCACGAATATTTCAATGTGAAAACGATGATGAACGACAACTGGGAGAAGATCGATAAGTTTGCAGGCGAAGCTAAGGCGAGCATTGAGAACCTTGAGGATCGTTTGAATACAAAGGCTGAAGAAGAAGTTGTCCTGAATGCAGGAGTCCAGATTGTTAAAGCAGCTAGATCCGCACCGTTTTCGTTGAAAGGGCTTGAGGGGCGGACATTGGTTAACTTGCTTGGTCGGATGGGCAAGGGAGATTCTGCTTCAGGGTGGGGTATACCTATTCAAGCTACGTTGAGTATTGACACCACAAACAGTGCGGAAGGATCCAGCTGTATTAAGGTTGTATCAACAGCAACGAGCGGGGAAAGTTTTGTTGGTCCCTCGCTTGATCGTTATATCCCTGTAACCGCAGGTAATTATTATTTGGTCGTAGGTATGATTAAGGTTATAACAGGCTCCGCTTGGCTTCGCCCCGTAACCTTGGTGGATAACACTTCTAATGCGAGTGCTACAGGGGATTATGGTAATGTGGTAGATAAGGTTACAGATACTTCTAAATTCGTAACTGTGCAATTCAAGTTTAAAGCAGCTGCGAACAGTAAGTATCTGATAGTGAGGCAACAGGTGTCAGCGGGAGGTTCCGCTTACTTTAAGGCGATTCGCGTTCACGAAGTAAGCGCCGCTGAATTCGCAGCCCTTGACGGCATGAAAACTGACCAGATAGCTGAAGGATATCCATACGTGGACAGTGTTACACCTGTTCGTAATCCGTATGCGATCCGGTACGGGGAGAACCTTTTGCCGTCGTTCTATGATTGGTCAGCGTCCATAAGTAATACAGGCGGACTGCTCTTAGTGGATAGCCCTTACTCGGCGTCGTTTGTAGCGCGTCCGAGCGGAGACGGTATCCAAACAATAAATTATTATACAACCGTCCCAGTGGTACCTGGAAAAACGTATGTTTACTCTATGGAACATGATGGAGTTATCGGTATTAACGGGGTTGATAAATACGGAAATGTCGTAACAGTGAGTGCTCCAGGCTTTGGTCAATGGCTTACAGACCAATCCATTACCGTAACTGTTCCTGATAATGTATATGCACTACGCCTTATGCTAGGTAACAATAATGCAACAGGTTCTGCACATACGTACAAAAATCCTAAGCTAAACATCGGCAGCGAAGCTCTGCCGTTCGTACCACGTGAGGATGCTATACTCTCGCTGCAGACTGACCTATTTGCTGACCCTGTGACAGGCGCGAATGCGGATTCGGTATTCGAGCAGGGCGGGCAGTATTTCAAGGCGAAGAAGTGGCGTCGTGTTGTATTGGATGGTTTTTTACCTTGGGAACTTCAGATTAATTTTACGGGTTTTAAGCAGGTGGGTATCAGTTCTATAACTCCGCTTCCTGTGTCTGATAGAAGCGCGATTACTGTTAAGTATGACGGGAAAATATTAACAAACGGTACGCTTGCAAGTGGTCCTGATATAACAAATGGCCTACGCGGGGATGATGGTTTGTTTTCTCTATCTGTCTCCAACTCCGACAGTGGATGGGACGACAACTACACACCGTCAGCCGACGAGATTAAGGCGTATTTCCTGGGTTGGTATATGTACACAGCAGGGCAAAATCCGACAAGTCAAGCATCTGGTTACAATGGTACGGGAACAAAGGTATGGACGCCACAGCTTGCGAGGGATGCAAGTAACTTTGTTTCTACTGTGCCAACAACACAAGCATCGTCAAACTGGACGCCTTACGAGCTGGTATATCAACTTGCGACGCCTACTGTCGAACCGATTGTTTCCGAGGGTCAGCTCACGTTTAACGAGGGCAGCAATCAGGTGGAAGTGGGGACGGGGATTGTGCTACGGGAAGGTACAAGACCGGGAATGTCAGGATATAGCGGAGACAATGTCTATTACATTAATAGTAAGGCGGCAGGGAATCCTCTCAAATATATCCCAAGCAAACTATTGAGTGTATTCGCGGATAGTGAAAAAGATCGTGGGTGGGGTGAGTCAACAAATGCGGATGCTAATGGTCCTATAAGGTTTTACAAATCGGCCAGAACGTTTGATAAAACAAAAACTTACAGCGTTACGTACTTGATGCTTGCAACGTCACCGATCCAACCCATGACCGGAGCCTATGCCGGAAATGAAAAGTCATTGCTGGAGGACTTGGTGGATAGCGTCACTCAGCAAGAGATCCGCTTGTCTGTCGTCGAGAATAAGAAGGCGGAGAAGGACTATCCGGCGTGGATCACTCCGACGCTGCTTAACGGTTGGACAAGTTACAGTGACCAAAGCGATACCACAGGTTACAGAACAGCTCAGTATTATAAAGATAGTACGAGCAGGGTTTATTTAAGGGGCTTGATTAGTAGCGGAACGTCTGGGTCAATAGCAGCGGGAACGATCCTGTTTACATTACCTCCAGGATTTAGACCTAAATACCCGGAAACATTTATTGTCGCCCAGGCGCACAGACTTACTCAAACAACGTACTACTCGCGCGTAACGGTAAGAGGGGATGGAACGGTGGTATTGGCGTCCGATATAAGTGGAGGGAATACGGATTATTGGCTGCAATTGTTTGGTATTTCATTTCTAGCAGAACAATAAAGGAGGCTCTAATCTATGAAAGCAGTCCCGAAAGTAAATACGAACGGCCTCTTTATCGAGGACGTGATCATGGACGATTCCTTTACAAGGGTCGTCCCTTTTTATGCTGATCCGGCGGACCTGCCTGCTGAAACTGATAGCGAGGAGGAGCAGCCGGAAAAGGGGCCAGCCGGGTATATTGTCGGCGTGCCGGTCCCTGCTGGGCTGTACAAGCCGCGGTTTGATATGGCCGCCTGGAAAGCATACCAGGAGGCAATCAGCGGCGTTCTGGGCGAATATCAGTCCGCATATGAAGAATGGGCCGTGCTGCCCGAGGAAGAACGCGGCGATGCTCCTGTATATGTCCCTCCAGAGCAACCAGTCCTTTGGATCGAAGGGCTGACGCAGGAAGAGATTGACGAGTTGACGGCTTCATCACAGCACGAACTTAACGAAACCGAGCAATTGAAACAGCGGATCGCGGATCTGGAAGTAGCACTGGCCCAACTATTGGCTGGCAAATAAAAGTAAAGGAGGCTAATATGCATGTCTGTACTCACAGAAGAGCAGCTGCGCATTTGTGCACAGGCTTGTATTTCTCGTTATGACAAAGGGGAGCAGAATTTGAGTGATATCATTAGCACCTACGCCTTGAATCAAAAGGATGCGACTGTTGTGCTCACGGAGGTTTATGCCAAGCGTCCCGAACTGCGATCCGTAGGAGAGGAGCAGTCCGCCCCCATCAAGGGCAAGTGGTATCATGCTATTTTTCGTAAAAAGCCGTTATAACCGTGTGCACAACATACCTACAGCAAGAAGGAGGGAGAAGCTATGAATGAACAGACAGCTTTTATGCCTATGGCTCTGTCCACCGGGGGTGTGGTAGATTATCTTTTCGGCGGCTGGACGACGATGCTGACATTGCTGTGGTGGATGGTAATTATCGACTTTTTCACTGGCTGGGCGGCGGCCTGGATCAATGGCGAGCTTAAGAGCCGGTCCGGATATTATGGTGTTTTTCGAAAGGTCACTGTATTTTTGCTTATAACCATTGCTCATTTAATCGACGGTATCCTTGGAGATGAACATTATTTCCGGGATGCGGTCGTTTTCTTTTATCTGGCGAATGAGCTGCTATCCATTATTGAAAATGTTGGAAGAATGGGTGTGCCGATGCCGGATATTTTACGCAACGCGGTTGCAATATTTCAATCCAAGTCAGCAGTGAACAAAGGCGGCAAGGGGAAGTCAGAGCAGGATGAGATTGAGGAAGTACAAAATGCACAGCAGAATGTGATCGGTGAAGCACAAAAGTCTCAAGAAAGCGTTCTTCAGCAGAGTTCTGAGACTAATCAGGATAGTAGCAGGGATCTGCTGCATACGATGTTTGTAGACCCAGAAGCTGCTCTGAAAGCAAAGGAGCGCATGACTGGCCCGGATGCAAAGAACGATCAAGAGACAGATGCTCGCTCCAAAGGCCAGATCATGTAGTGATTGGAAAGACAATGATAGATGACGCTTTTCAAAATGTCATAGATAAATCGTGTTCTAAATACAGAAGGGACTTCGAGCCCCTTTTATCCAAGCTTATAGGAGGTACTTCATATGGCAAGTGATACCGAACGTTTAAAATTGCTTAAAAAAGATCCCCTAACTGATGGCAATGAAACTTTCAACATTCAAACGATGCTGAATGACAACTGGGATAAGTTAGATGAAGCTGTAGGAGGTTTACAAGACGAAATCGCTAATCTGGACCCTGAAATTCCTGAGGGAAGCACTACGCAAAAAGGAATTGTGCAGCTAAGTAGTGCTACAAACAGCACATCCGAGACTTTAGCGTCAACGCCCAAAGCGGTGAAGGCTGCGTATGACTTGGCGAATAGTAAGATCGGACCCGCCACTGAGATACCACCTAACTCAAATTTGAATGACTATACAACAGAGGGGCAATATTATGTCCCCCTTACTGCGACAGCAGCGACTATTGCTAATGTGCCCAACGCAGAGGCATTTAATCTAGAGGTCAAGAAGCACGGAGCAGGAGGAGAGAGTAGAGGTGTTATACAGGTTTTCACAACTTATTACCCTACCAACCTGAGAATCTATGAGCGTAGTTTGTACAACGGCACTTGGGGAGCGTGGAAGGAGGTTGTAACATCTGATCAGACTTCCGCTTGGCAAAAATACAGCCTAACTGACATCAATGGGCGTGCCCTAAATATAACCGGACAAGATTTAAACAATATAACCACCGGAGGGTTTTATAACGGTAGTAATCTTAAAAATGCTCCAGATAGCACATCTTGGTGGTACGTCGAAGTTATAGCGCACACGAATAACAACGGGTATACGTTACAAAAAGCATACATTTTTAATAGTGGCGTTCGTTCGATGCATATAAGGAAACAAGAAGGTGGCACGTGGGGAGCATGGTACGAGGTGGCTATTGCAGGCGGGGCAATTAAAGGCGGATTATGGATAGCACAAAACACAACATATGGAACCGCTACAGGTCTTGATCTGGCAATTGGAGATAGTGACACGGGCTTTGATTGGGTAGCAGACGGACAGATTGATTTTTACACAAACAATCAAGTGCCTGTACGACTCATAGGGCAAGAATTCCATTTCAAAAATACGTCCGGCACTTACGAGAATCTTGCCGTAGCTATTGACAATTTAAAGTCCTCTGTCGCTAATGGGAAAAATGATATCGCTGCCGCCATTAGGGACAAGGGACAAGCATCACAAGGCAGCGATCCGTTTGCAACAATGGCAGCGGCCATCAGAAATATCAACACTTTAAGCAAGGTAGCGAGTGGGGATTTTAATATTTTCCAACAGGATATTCCTTGTGACAGCTCAACAACAACAACTAGAACTTATAGCGGAAGTGTAAGAGGGCTTGATTTTACTCCACGATATGTTTTTGTGAATGTAATGGTTCAAGCTTTCAATGGTGACGGGACTCTTTCGGTATGGTTATCCAATCTTGATTCATTTAGTTTGTCTAACACTATGAATAGTAATAGGGCGATTCGCCAATTATCCCTTTCTTTAAATATTGTATCAGGAGGGTTTGATGCTACGTCCACACATTCGTACAGGCTGAGTTCAGGTTCAGGGAATATGTCTTTCTCTGTCGGCAAATGGTACGCCATCCAATAAGGAAGGTTATAAATGGAAATTGGACATAAGATTTTTTATCGCAAGGCTTCTGGAGAAGTAATTTTTAAAACCTCGAAATGGCGGGTATCGTCAAAGAGACAAGTATAGAAGAGGATTTTGAGTTTTTTCCGCAACTTCAAGGTTATGACTAAGATAAAATTGGAATCTTGCAATTGGAATACAGCCAGTACACTGATGATTTTGCCCACGCATTAAGCTACTATGTTAACCTAGAGACAGGCAATCTGATGCTTAATTACTACGATGACGAAGCCCAAGAGCCAGTATATGAAGCACCGCTGACCGATCAGGTATCTAAGCTGGACTAAGATGATCGCAGTTGAGCAACAGGTGTGAGGGAGGTAATAAGCCATGACATTTACACCCAATAGCGGACGGGTTAAAGTTTGGGTCAGTTTGGTGATGGTCGGATGTATAAGCTGGACCAGGGGGACTCGTTGCTAGTTGAAAAGGTCAGCCGCCTAATCCCAAGGGCAAAACCCAAAGGAAAGGCAGAAATGGTATTCCGATAGGTGGAATGATGGGATAGCGCCCTGAAAGGGCTACCCTAAACACTGATCTGCACAAACTCTTGCAATAGAAGAAGTGTAGAATGCTAGGTGAAGTCGGCTGAAAGATGCCGTAAATGAGGTAAACATAACTCATACTTAATGCTATCCAGAAGTGGTTCCTTTTTCGTTGGCTGGACTGCGGCTTGGATCAATGGCGAGCTCAAGAACCGGTCTGGATATTACGGCTTTTTTCGGAAGATCACTGTATCTTTGCTGATATCCATTGCACATCTAATCGACGGTATCCTTGGAAATGAACACTATTTCCGGGATGCGGTCGTTTTCTTTTATCTGGCGAACGAGTTGCTATCCATTATTGAAAATGTGGGTAGAATGGGTGTCCCGATGCGGGATATTCTGCTCAACGCGGTTGCCATATTCCAATCCAGGTCAAATGTAAATAAAATTCCTATAGGGGCTAAGATATCGCCTTTGTTAAAAAAAAGGAGCTCCTCCTGTAAGATAGGGTTGTCAACGGGTCATAGGCCCTTATGACTTATCACCCCAGGAGGACGCTCTACTACGAAGTTTAAATCATCGAGCGCTATAAATCGGCGTATTGAACGCATTATCACGAATCACCTCGTTGTGGGGATCGATATCGCCAAGAAAACCCATGTAGCCGGGGCTGTCAATTTCCGAGGTAATCCAGTTTAGCTGCACTCTGTCGTTCAGGAATGATGCTTAGGGGTATGAGAAGTTGATGCACTGGATATATGACTTGAAGAGGGATTATGGCCTAACTAAAGTTATCTTTGGTGCCAAATCGCCCGGCCATTATTTTTTTCAACCTAGTGTTCTGGCTTCGCGAAGGCGGCCAGCACATCGTGCTGGTGAACCCGATGATGGTCACATACAACAAGAAAAACCGAAAAAAGGGCCTTAATATAAACACCAAACAGCCCGATTTTTTTGCGCCTCCGCCGGGATACAGTATAACGGCCCGTACAAGAAATAAAGACAAGCATAGAATATAACGTAAGACAATAATCATCCTTTCAAAATGATTGCAACAATATCCAACAATCCAGATTCTGCGGATGAACAAAGGGGGAGTGTCACATGCAGAATCGCGGCTCTACGAATGCCGAAGGTATTGATGTTTCGCGATACCAGGGCAGCATTAACTGGGGGAAGGTGCGCGCGGCCGGCAAAGCTTTTGCTTTCGTCAAAGCGAGCCAGGGGCAAAGCTATGTAGACCCCACGTTTGAGGCCAATGTGAAAGGGGCGAGGGAGGCCGGGGTGCTGATCGGCGCGTATCATTTTTTGGACGCGGCGAGCGCAAGCGCCGCCAGGCTGGAAGCGCGCCATTTTGCGGAGGTGCTTGAACGGGTTGGCGGTGCAGCCGCATTGGACCTTCCGCCTGTGATGGATTATGAAAACAATCCCGCCGGTCTCAGCAAATCGGCGATCAATAGTGTCGCCAAAGCTTTTCTGACCGAACTGGAGAGTGTAACGGGCCGTCGGCCGATTATTTATTCAGGCAATTCATTTGCCGCTAATTTTGACGCTTCACTCAGCCCGTACAAGCTGTGGGTTGCGCGATACAGTACCAGTGCCCCGTATGATACACCAGCCTGGAAGCAGTGGGCCTTCTGGCAGTATTCGGATAATGGCCGTGTAGACGGTATTGCGGGCCCTGTGGATTTAAATGTATACAGCGGCACGGAAGCAGAACTGCGTGAGGAATTTGCAAAAGGCGGAGGAGATGAAGAACCGATGACGAATGAAGAAAAAGCAGCCTTTCAGGCACTGCAGCAGCAGGTAGCGGCACTGCAGTCCCTGCACAGCATGCCCGTTCCCGATTGGGCAAAGGAAGCGGTAACGGCCGCGGCGGCCTATAACCCGCAGCAGCCGCTTATTGATGTAAACAGCGCCACCAGCTATGATGTGTACCGCCTGCTTGTAGTGATGCACCGGATGGGTCTGTTTGATAAAAAATAATAGATTGCCAGCAGTAGAGAGCACGGGCCTATTGGGTCTGTGTTCTTTTTTAGTTTTGAATAAAAATCCCTGTGAACCCGGTTCTTGAATTGCTTTGCACTCGTGTAAAATGTGATTTTTATTGACCGTTATTTAATTAGTAATTAATATAGAGATCACATTTTCCATATTATTACTTGTAATAATAGTTCACACATGGAAAAATTAAATATCGCAATCTGCTAAAAAACGCTTGTTAAAAACGCCTTCCTGTTGTAAAGTATCCATAAATAACCTCTAAGTACATACCTCATGACGAGATAATGTTATTAATTATAACACTTGACGACTTCCTGTGTTTTTTCTTCCATACGAATTTTATCGACTTTTGCCTGATGAAAATTATTAAACTCTATTTTCGTTAACACGGGTTTAATACTTTTTTTACCAAATATTTTCTGTATTAGATTACCAAAAAGAGAGTTTTTATTCAATCCGGTAACAACACATTTATAACATAAACATACAAATCGAGAGGGGTTTCAGAATGGGCAAAAAAAGATGGTACAGCATGTTTGTTATGATGCTGGCGGCTGTGATTGCTTTGGCCGGCTGCGGAGGAGGATCGGGGGAAAGCGCTGATCCGGCTGCCAATCCGCCTGCGGATCAAGGGGATGGGGCGAAAAATAATACACTGATTTTCGGCCGCGGTGGCGACTCTGTGGCATTGGATCCGTCGATCACTACAGACGGCGAATCTTCGAAAGTCTCGAAGCAGATATTCGATACGTTGCTTGTTTATGAAGAAGGTTCAACAACGGTCAAACCTTCACTGGCTGAAAGCTATGAAGTTTCCGCAGATGGCCTCGTCTATACTTTTAAATTAAAAGCTGGCGTGAAATTCCATGATGGAACGGACTTCAATGCCGACGCTGTGGCATTCAACTTCAACCGTTGGTCCGATCCGAACAGCCCGTACAAGTTTGAAGGAGATTCTTTCGACTATTACGATTCCATGTTCGGCTCACCAGATAATAGGGTGATCAAGGAAGTTAAGGCAGTCGATGATCTGACTGTTCAATTTACACTGAATGCGCCACAAGCGCCGTTCCTGCAAAATATCGCCATGACTTCCTTCAGTATCGGCAGCCCTAAGGCCATTGAAGAGAAGAAAGAGAACTTCAAAAGTGAGCCGGTAGGTACTGGACCATTCAAGTTCGTCGAATGGAAGCGCAATGACTCCATCACGCTGGAGAAGAACCCCGACTACTGGCAAGAGGGATTGCCTAAGCTGGATAAAGTCATCATTCGCTCCATCCCTGATAATACTGCACGCTTTAACGCGCTGCAGAACGGGGAGATTGATATTATGGAGGATCTGAACGCGGATGATCTGGCGGTGCTGGAAAGCAACCCGAATCTGCAAAAGATCGAGCGTCCTTCCTTCAATGTGGCGTACATCGGCTTCAACGTTAAGAAAAAGCCGTTTGATAACCCGCTCGTTAGACAAGCGCTGAATCATGCGGTGAACAAACAGGCGCTCGTAGATGCCTTCTTCGGAGGCGGCGCAATTCCGGCGAAGAACCCAATGCCGCCGACGCTGTGGGGTTATAACGACAGCATCCAGGATTATGAATACGATGTGGAAAAAGCCAAGTCCTTGCTGGCCGAAGCCGGTTATCCAAACGGCCTGCCTGAAGAAGTGACATTCTATGCGATGCCTGTCTCCCGCCCTTACATGCCTGACGGCAAGAAAGTAGCTGAAGCTATCCAGGCGGATTTTGAAAAAATCGGTGTGAAAGTCAACATTCAGTCCCCTGAATGGGCGACTTATCTTGATGACCTCAAGGCCGGCGAGAAAGATGATATTTACATGCTTGGCTGGACGGGTGACAACGGGGACCCTGACAACTTCATTTATACGCTGCTCGACAAGGATACCATTCCGGGCAACAACCGCAGCTTCTATGTAAATGAAGAGCTGCACAAGGTTTTGGTTGAAGCGCAGCAGGAGACGGATCAGGATAAACGTGCTGCACTTTATGAAAAGTCACAGGAAATTATCAAAAAAGACGCTCCTTGGATTCCGCTGGTGCACACAACACCACTGATGGCCGCTAGAGCGGATCTGAAGGGCTACACGCCTTCGCCAACAGGTACTGAGCCTTACGCAAACATTTATTTTGAATAAGGTCAAGTGTATGGACTCATTTGCAGTTTTGAGAAATATCAAATATGAGTGAACATCCGGCGGTGTGTTCCGCGGTCGAAAGTTGGCCGTACGGGGCAGCCGCCGCCATGTTCATACCCACAGCAAGCGGGCGGTGAATCGATTTGAGCGCATACATTATTAAAAGAATAGCTGTACTTATCCCTGTACTGCTTGGCATGACGTTAATCGTATTTTCCATCATTCATGCCATTCCAGGTGATCCTGCGGACACGATTCTGGGGGATAAAGCCACAGAGCAGTCCAAGCAGGCGCTGCGGGAGCAGCTCGGACTGGACAAGCCGTGGCTCCAGCAGTACGGAGCTTATTTAGGGGAACTGCTGCGCGGGGACTTGGGAGATTCCATCCGCACGCGCGAGCCGATTGCCCGGGAAATGCTGCCTTATTTGGCGGCTACACTGGAATTGACGGCAGCCAGCATGCTGTTTGCGCTGATCGTCGGTGTTAATGCAGGCATCATCAGCGCCTGGAAGCAAAATTCCTGGTTTGATTATGCCAGTATGGTGGTTGCGCTGGTCGGTGTGTCCATGCCGATCTTCTGGCTCGGTCTCATGGAGCAGTGGATTTTCGCCAACAAGCTGCACTGGCTTCCTTCCATCGGGCGCATGAATCCGCGTGACCCTATCGAGGCGGTGACGCACTTGGCCGTGATCGATGCCATTATTGCCGGACGTTGGGACCAAATCTGGACTGTTATTAAGTATTTAATTTTGCCGAGCATCGCTTTAGGTACAATTCCAATGGCCGTCATTGCAAGAATGACGCGTTCCAGCATGCTTGAGGTCATGAATTCCGAGTATATCCGGACAGCTCGTGCCAAGGGGCTTGCGCCATTTCGCGTGGTCTACAAGCATGCGCTTAAAAATGCTTCCATTCCGGTGCTGACTGTCATCGGCCTGCAGACAGGTTCTCTTCTCGGCGGGGCGGTACTGACAGAGACGATCTTCGCATGGCCGGGTGTAGGCCGTTATATTTATGATGCGATCAGTTCGCGGGACTATCCAGTCATTCAAAGCGGTATTCTCGTTATCGCATTCTTGTTCGTCATTATCAACCTTATTGTCGACCTGTTGTATGCCGTGATCGACCGTCGCATACGTTACTAATAATCCGGCGCAACTCCATCTTAAACGGCTGCCACTCCGGTGAGGCAATGACAGGCAGGAGGAAATTATGAGTCAAATTTCAATGAACACACGAAAGGCAGGCATCCCGGCCGCAGAACGGGCATCAGGACCGTGGCGGGATGCCTGGAAGGCCTTCCGGCGGAACAAGACAGCTGTCGTTGGCTTGTCCATCATTATTTTATTCATCATCATCGCTATCATCGCGCCTTTGTTATCCACTTATGATTATAAGGAACCGTCACTGACAGATCGGCTGCAGGCGCCGTCTGCCGAGCATTGGTTTGGTACGGATGATCTGGGGCGGGATATTTTCACACGGACTTTATTTGGTGCGCGTATCTCGCTTTGGGTTGGTTTTTTATCTGTTGTAGGTTCGATTATTCTTGGGACGACGCTTGGCATTCTGGCCGGGTTTTACGGAAAATGGTGGGATATGCTCATCTCCCGTTTGTTCGACATTTTGCTGGCCTTCCCCGGCATCCTGCTGGCGATTGCCATCGTCGCCATTCTGGGCCCGTCACTTGAGAATGCTCTGTATGCGATTGCCATCGTCAACGTGCCGACCTACGGGCGCTTGGTGCGCTCCAAGGTGCTCAGTCTGAAAACAGAGGAATATATTACGGCGGCGCGGGCGATCGGGGTCAAGAACTCCCGGATTCTGATCAAGCACATTTTGCCCAACAGCCTGACACCCATCATTGTACAGGGAACGCTCGGGATTGGTACGGCCATCATTGAGGCGGCCGCGCTGGGCTTTCTGGGCATGGGAGCACAGCCGCCGGAGCCGGAATGGGGCAAAATGCTGTCTGATTCCAGACAGTTTATCCAGACCGCACCGTGGACCGTCGTCTTTCCGGGGCTGTCTATCATGCTGACGGTACTCGGCTTCAACCTGCTGGGGGACGGATTAAGGGATGTGCTGGATCCACGCATGAAACCGAAATGAGCGGGTAATCCGCCTATAGGTCATGAATGGATAACTGTCTTTTCCGACAGGCCAAAAATGTGTATAATCACTCCAACTATGTAGGGAGTGAAATTGCATGACATGGACCGCTAAAAGAGAACACCGCCAGCATCCGGAGCAGATTCGTTCCGATGCCTCCCGTGCGGCTTACGAAAGAGATTATTCACGTTTAATCCATTCGCCGACCTTCCGCAGGCTGCAGGGCAAATCCCAGGTATTCGGTGCTGGCACCGGCGATTATTACCGGACACGGCTCACCCATTCGCTGGAGGTTGCGCAGATTGCCCGTGAAGCGGCGCGCAGCCTGATCCGGGCATATCCTGATGCTGCTTTCGAACAGGCGGATAATCCCGGGCTGGTCATTGATTCCGAGGTTGTGGAATGCGCAGCCATTGCCCATGATTTCGGGCATCCTCCTTTCGGCCATAAGGGCGAGGAGGTGCTGGATGGCATCCTGGACCAACTGGTCAAGCAACGGGCAAGGGAGGCAGCCGACGCGCTTGGACTTCCGCCTCTGTCGGAGCCGGCTTTGGAGATTCATAAGGAGATGCGGCTCAAATATGAGCATTTTGAAGGCAATGCCCATAATTTCCGGCTGATCATGTTTCTGGAGAAGCGGGAGGATATTGACGGGCTGAACCTTTCGGATGCGGTGCTGCTGGGCATTAATAAATATCCTTATCCCGGAACGGTGAACAAGAAGGGCATGTACCTCCATGAATGGCAATATATCGAGGCGATCCGCCGGGACTGGGGTATTCCGGACGGTAAAAAAACGCTGGAGGCGCAGCTGATGGATCTGTGCGATGATATTGCTTATTCCGCGCATGATCTGGAGGATGGCATCAAAGCAGGAAAAATTGAGGTGCATGAGCATTTTTTGTATGACCCTTTATTGAATAAGCTCATTACCGAAAAAATCACCACGCTGGAGGACCCGTTCTGGAAGGACTGGACTTCCGGTCAGATTGCGCTTAAGGTTGAAGCGGTGCTCAAGGAATTTCTCAAGGTGTGGAATGCGAAAATGCCGTTCTGCGAAAATGATTATTCCCGCACCCGGCGCGAGGTCAAGGCGTATTGGGTAAGCCTTTTTGTGAACAGCCTCGGCATCATTGATGACGGGAACTGGAAGAAGGTGACCTTTGTCCATGAAGGCGTTGAGGATGTAGATATGCTCAGGACAGTGAGTGTGCTCAAGAGCTTTGCCTGGGTTACGATGATCCGCGATCTCAGGGTGCAACGGCTGCAAAAACGAAGCGAATGGATGCTGAAGCGCTTGTGGCAGGCCTTTGTGGATCCGGAAACCTCCAAAGCGATCGTTCCGAGCGACTGGCTGCTCCGTTTTGAACGTGATCAGGCGAAGCCACAGCCCATGTGGACATGGGAGCATATGATCATCGATTATATTGCCGGCATGACGGATGCGTTTGCGGAGAAAATCTACAATGAATTATATGGATTGAAGGTCGGGTCCATCTATGATCTGGATTAAGGCCGGATTGAAGCGGATTAGCCGATGCATTATATTGAAGTAAAGGAGCAGTCCTGAGGGGCTGCTTTTTTCGTATGAGAAGCTGGAGCGAAAGATACACCATTAAGAAAATGATTGGAGGATCTGACATGACAAAACAGCCAATCCGATTGGGGGTGCTGGATCTGGTGCCGGTGCTTGGCGGCAGCAGCGCCGAGGAAGCGGTACGCCGAGCGGGAGAACTCGCACGCCTGGCGGAAGCCTGGGGCTATCACCGCTATTGGACCTCCGAGCATCATGATATAAAAGGCCTTGCCTCCGCCAGCCCCGAGGTGCTCCTTGCCCATATTGGCGCGGTGACCTCTTCCATTCAACTCGGTTCCGGGGCCATCCTGCTGCCGCATTACAACCCGCTTAAAGTTGCGGAATGGTTCAACCTGCTGGCTGCTCTTTATCCAGGCCGCGTGGAGCTTGGGATCGGGCGCGCGCCTGGCGGCGGAGCACATGCCTCCATGGCGCTGAGCGGCAACTTTCTGGAGCGGGTGGCAAAGATGCCCGAAACAATTGCTTCATTAAAGGAGCTGCTTGAGGGAAGCTATCGTTACGACGATGTGCCGGTAACTGCACAGCCGGTGCCCGAGCTTCCGCCATCCTTGTGGATGCTGGGCACTAACAGGAAGGGTGCAGAGTATGCGGCCCGCTACGGGACTGGTTATGTATTCGGGCAGTTTATGAGCGATCAGGATGGGCGCGAGATGTTGGAGGCGTACCGTGAAGCATTCTCGCCTTCGGCCAATCTGCCTGCCCCTCGAACGATGGTGGCGGTTGGTGTCGTTTGCGCGGAAACCGAGGAAGCAGCATACCAATTGGCAGAACAGGCTCGCAGCATTCGGGAAGGGGACCTGATGCCGGGACCTGAGCGAAAAGGGGGCGGCTGGCTGATCGGGTCCGCATCCCAAGTGGGGGACAAGCTCCGTGAACTGCAGCAGCACCTGCAAACCGATGATTTTTTGCTTGTAACAGAGATCGCGGATTATGAGGAGCGGTTGAAAAGCTACCGTCTTTTGTCAGAATATTTTCGTGAATGAAAGTAAATTTTCATGTATAACCGTTAAATTTTCGTAAAAACAGCGAAAATTCATCTTTTTCACGACTAAAGAACTAAAAAGACACTCCCGGACTTCCGAAAAAACAGATATACACTTAATTGTGCAGCCGACTTCGTTCTAGGGATAAGCCCGCACATTTACAGGTATATAATCCCGGCAGCGATTCACGTCAGGATTTCTTCACAGACCATACATAGAAGAGGAGTAGGATGAAGGGGGATGTCTGAAAAGATGAAAAATCGTAAACTTTTGGACAAACGCGGAGAGCTCACAAAGAAGCAGGATGGGAAAAACCGACTGGTGAAGTGGTCTGAAATCAAAGAAAAGTTCAAAGTCGTGAGGCTCCCGGAAAGGAAGGGACGTCCGGAACCGGGCAAAGGGCTGCGGTTTGACACTTGGTTTGGGATCAACAAGAGTGTCGGTAAATTTACAGCTTTTATTTTTGCCGGCCTGATTGTCTATCTGCTGATCTTTGGTGTCGTATCCCTGCTGCAAATGAACAAAATGCAGCAAAATTCGTCTAACATTGTGGACAACGTAATGCCTGTGCTGGAGGATGTCAACAGCATACGATATGCCACCGAGCATGTATTAACTTTAAGCTTCCGTCATTTCTCCACAGGCGACCCCGGTGAAAAGAGTCTGCTTGAAGAAGAGCGCAATAAAATGGTGCGGATGGCGGCGCAGAGCTTCAAGAGGCTTGAAGCGCGATCACTGACGCCCGGAGAGACGGAGCATTTGCAGGCGCTTCATGAAAAATGGGATAATTACCTTAAATTGAACATGCAGGCGATCAATCTCAGCAATGATGGGCAAAGCGATCTGGCTGCGGAAGTCGCATCCAAGGGCACCAGTGCTTTTACCGCCATGGAGGGAGATCTGGATTATCTCGTTTCATTGAATCGGGAGAAGGCTGCGGCGGCAGGAAGCGAAACACGCAGCAGCTTTGTCTGGGCGCAGGCGATCACAGGAATTTGTCTAGTTTTGGCTGTTGCCTTGGCAGTTGCGGCAAACCGGCAAATTACAAGACGTGTGATTGCCCCATTACGGACATTCACTTTCAATGTTAAGGTCATCGCCAAAGGGGATCTTACCGGCGACAATATAACTGTTGCCTATAAGGACGAAATTGGAGAGCTTGCCGAGTCAGTGAATCTGATGAAGCGCAACTTTACAGCCATGGTGCAAAGTATCCATGATATTTCCGGGGTAATGAATCAGCGCACCGCCGAGCTGGCCGCTTCCGCCCTGGAAGTAAAGGCGGGCAGTGAGCAAATTGCCATTACGGCGGCGGAGTTGGCCAAGGGAGCCGAGGATCAGGCACTGACGGCTACTGATTCTGCGGCTTCTGTAGAGCATTTGAATGAGCGGATTACGCAGCATGCGCGGCATGGAGAGGAACTGCAGCGCAATTCCGAGCTTGTGCTTCATAAAGGCAGTGTCGGCAAGGCCGCTATGGACCAGTCTGTCAGCCAAATGTCAGTGATCTCCCGTCTGGTGTCCGATTCCATGGACAAGGTAATGGAGCTGGACCGCAAAAACCGCAACATCGATCGTTTGGTACAGACGATCCGCGAGATCGCCCAGCAGACCAATTTGCTGTCGCTCAATGCGGCGATTGAGGCGGCAAGAGCCGGGGAAAGCGGGCGCGGCTTTGCAGTAGTAGCCAAGGAGGTAAGCAGCCTGTCTGAAGCGGTCCGGCAAGCGGTATCCCAAATCACGGGCATTACTACAGATATTCAGAACGATTCGCGCGCAGTCGTAGAGTTGCTGCAGGCTGGAGTGCTGCAGACAGAGGAGGGCAACAAGCAGATGAGCATCACCGGCCAGGCATTTACGGATATTAATCAATCGGTGGCCTCCATGGTGGAGGTTATCGCACAGGTCTCTTCCAATCTGCAGAGCATGCAGGAGGCCAGCGAACAGATGAACGAGCAGAGTCAAAATATTTCCGCCGTTTCCCAACAGGCTGCCGCCGGGGCCGAACAGACATCAGCATCGGTGCAGCAGCAGGTATCCAACATTGAAACGGTTACGGAGAGCATCAGCTCGCTGAAGGAGCTGTCGGATATTTTGCTGGAATCGGTATCCCAATTCGAGATTCGGAAGACATCATGAGCGGCGGGCTGAGCAAACCGTTTCGGCATGTATATATGTATACATGCCACGAGACCGAACGAGAGTTGTGTGAGCTGGAAATGCTGCGGTTGTTTGATACGCGGCCGCTTACACCCTCGTTGGTTGCGGCAAACCGGCTGATTGAACCGGACGTAAGCCCGTTTATCCGGCTCAGGCTGGATGTGCTGGCAGCGGCCGGGGATCTGGCGGAACTGGCAGCTGCCGCAGCAGAATTGACCGTAGAGAGAGAAGCCACTTTTAAAGTAACTTTTATCAAAGAAGGGGAAGGCACAGAAGATTATACAAGACAAAGAGAGATTGAACGTGAAATTGGCCGGCATATCCGGGGCAAAGCCAAAATGAAGGAGCCCGACATCGTCTTTGGCATCGTCCGCTTGCAAGGACAATGGCTGCTGGGCCGATGTGTGTACAGCAGCCGTTCCTGGCTGGAGCGCCGGCATAAGCCGCAAAATTATTCCACAGGTCTTCCCGTGCTGGCGGCAAAAGCACTTGTGAATCTGGCTGCCCCCTATCCGGAGGGCAGGAAGCTGATCGACCCCTGCTGCGGCATGGGAAATGTAGTGATCGAAGGGCTGATGAACGGAATCAGCATCCGTGGCAATGACATGAATCCGCTGGCCGTTAAAGGGGCACGTGTGAATCTACGCCATTATGGTTTTCCGGAAAAGCTGGTAACGCTTGGAGATATGAATTTGCTGGCAGGGCATTATGATGCCGCTATCCTGGATATGCCCTACAATCTTTGCTCGGTGTTGCCACAACCGGAGAGAGAGCAGATGCTGGCAAGTCTCAGAAGGTTTGCCGACGAAGCCGTTGTCGTAAGCATTGAACCGATCCGTGAGGCGCTGCTGGCTGCCGGCTGGCAGATTGAAGCGGAATGCAGGTTATATAAAGGCGAGCGCGCCGGCATGGTCAGGGAGATCTATATCTGCAGATAGAGCAGACAAGCTCATTATTAATGAAGGAGTCGTCCCAGAAGCAGAATTTTCTGCAGCGGGACGAGCTCCTTTTTCTTTAATATTTTACTTTGTAATCCACCAAATTGCGTGGAAGCTCACGCCCGGCTGTGTAGGCTTTCAGATTGTCCAGGAAAATATCAAAAACGCGCTCATCATAACGTACCGTATCTCCCGCAACATGCGGAGTAATCAGCACATTATCCATCGTCCAAAGCGGATGGTCGGCAGGCAGAGGCTCTTCCTCAAAGACGTCCAAGCCAGCGAAAGCAACCTGGCCATTTTCCAGAGCTTCTATCAAGGCACTGGTTTTGACCGTCTGGCCGCGTCCGACATTGATAAAGAACATGCCACGCTTGAAAGCGGCAAACACCTTTTCATCAAAAATATGCAACGTCTCGTCCGTCAGCGGCAGAATATTCACGACGATATCCGCATCCGCCACGGCTTCCAACAGACCGTCCATTGTGTACATCTGATCCACATGGGGAACGTCCCTGCCGGAGCGGCGCACTCCCGTTACTTTCAGACCGAATGCTTTGGCGATACGGGCGGTTTCTGTACCAATTTCCCCCACACCGGCAATCAGGATCGTCTTTCCGTGCAGTTCCTGAAGCGAGTTGTAGCCCGGCTTTTTCCATGTCTGCTGCTGCTGCAGCTTCGTGGAGGCTTGCATGTACCGGGTATGGGAGAGCAGAAACCCGAAGATCATTTCCGTGATCGGGATGGCGTGCACGCCGCTGGCATTCGTTAACATAATATTGTTGTCTTCCAGATGTTCCAGCGGCAGCATGTCTATTCCTGCTGATCTGGTCTGAACCCAGCGAAGGGGGCTTTCCGGATCAAACGCGGATTCTTCATATCGCTTGGACCAGCCCAGTAAAATTTCTGCCTGCCGGATGATACCGGGATCGATTTCTTTGGCCTTTCCCTGAATAATCTCATAGCCTGGGGCCGTTTCCCGGATAAGGGATTCCTGTTCGGGTGACAGAACTTGCATACTAACGATTTTGCCCATCAATCATTACCTCCAGAGCGTACTTTTTTGTGTTATTCAAATTTCATCTATAATCAGGATACCAGATATGGAGTCATCATGATGCGAATTGCTGATACGATACATTCGGTTTTCAAGTGCATTGCCAAAATTATAGCACATATGTTCGTTTATTTGGAAGCAAATTCTCCCATCAGCAGTGATTGGGGGCTCTACACACAGGAATGTAAATACGGGTGTGAATGACTGGCCTTTGTGGAATGATGAATCATATCAATTTTTGTTAAAGGAGGCGGCAATTTATGTCAAAATCCGGAAAAGAAAGCGCTGCAAGCGAGCGGCTGTTTACGGCCATTCGGCTTCCCCAACATCTTCAGGAACAGGTAAAAGTTTGGCGGGATGGCATAAAGCAGCATGTATCCTTTCGCACATGGACCGATCCGCGCGACTATCATATTACTCTTCAATTTATGGGTGACGTGGATATAAAAACCATACCATCCATAACAGAGGCACTGAAGGAGGCGGCAGCCGAATGCGGCTCGTTCCAGCTTCGTTTGGGCGGGGCGGGAACCTTCGGGAGACCAGCTTTCCCAAGGGTGCTTTGGAGAGGAATTGAAGGTGATCGGGATATGCTCAAGCTGCTGCAGAAAACCGTGGTAGATCACACAATACCGCTTGGTTTCGTACCGGAGGAACGACCCTATAGCCCGCACATCACCATTGCAAGAACATACACCGGTTCCGAACCCGTACAGCCCATGCCTGACAATGAAAATGGTGAGAGTGACACCTCTTGGGCCGTTGCCGATTTTATGCTTTTTGCGACAAGATTTGGCAGGAAACCGATGTATGAAGTTCTGCAAACATTTCCGATTCCATATTCTCGGCCTTGAAATTGGTGTCAACTTAGTGATACTATGATTCAGCGTTATTCAAAAGGTGGATTTTAGGTTACATAACTGAAGAATGTGCCTAAATAACGGGAGGAACAAAATGGAAATCATTAAAGAGCATCGTTGGATCGCACCTCTTATGAGCGTGCTTATGGTATGTATATTGGGGATCAGTGTGGTTGTGGAAAGTCAGAATAAACAGACTGGAACTGCGGCAAATACAGCCGATTCATTGTATTCGTCGGCTGCTGCAGCTACTGAGCAGGGACAGGACAGGTCTAGGCCCATGCATATTGTGGAGCAAACCGGCCCGTCCATAAATAAATTGCACAGCTTGAAAAGCGTCATGCCCACCCTTCTGCTGCACAATCACGCGGAAAAGGCGGCACTGGACGCAAAAGCGGCACAAGCTGCGAAGAACGCCCGCTCTGCTGCAAAACAGGCTGCTCCAGCCGTCAGCAAAGCTAAAATCCAATCCCAATCCCCTCCTAAAAAACTCTTCTTTACGCGGACTGCCATGTTGGCCCAGGCGGATCAGGCCAAGGCAACATGGAGTTACAGCATCACCGCGCAAGAAGTGCTTCTGCTGCAAAAGATCGTCATGGCGGAAGCAGAAGGCGAACCGTACAAAGGCAAAGTGGCAGTTGCTAACGTTGTCTTAAACCGGCTGCGGTCAGCCAATTTCCCAGATACCATACGCGAAGTAATTTATCAAAAAGCCCAATTCAGTCCGGTAGCCAACGGGCGTCTTAACCGTGTCCGTCCGAACGCGGAAACTGTGAAAGCAGTCAACGAAGCCCTTGAAGGGCACAAAGCCGTCCCGGATAATACTTATTATTTTCTGTCCCTGACTTTAGCGGATGATCTTACGGTCCATCACTCGCGCACTAAAGTGAAAACGATAGGCCAGCATACGTTTTACAAGTGAGCAGACAGCTTTCACGTACCGGACAAGCGGAGTTCGGACCGGCCATGAAAGGCGGATTCGGTAGTTAAACGGAATACGGTTGCCGGACAGCATAACGGATCGTATTTGAGTTCCATCGCGGCAGACTGCATAGTGTAACGAGCATCGCCATTATTTTTATGAATATTATGTATTGCATTACGCAGACTTTGCTCCAGCTGGGCAGGACCGGTCACCGTTTTGGCGCAGCCGTTTTTTTTCAAAATATCCGCAATTCTCTTCTTCCTGACCGGGAAGCGAGGACGTGAACAGCATCGGAAGCCCTTTGGCCATCGCCTCCGTGCAGGTCATGCCGCCAGGCTTTGTAATCAGCAGGTCGGATGCATCCATCAGCGCGCTGATTTCGCGGGTAAAGCCAAGCACGTGAATATGGGGGTGCCGAAATGCCGAAGCTGCCGCAAGCTTGGACAGCAGCTTGTCGTTGCTGCCTGTACACACAATGACCTGAAGCTGATCCGGCATCTGAACAAGCACGTTCATCATGCTCTCTTCAAGCGGAATGCCCCAGCCTCCGCCCATGACAAGAGCTGTAGGCATATCATGGAGGCCGAAGCGGGCACGAGCCGCGGACTTGTCGCCATGATCCCAGAAATCGGGATGCACGGGAATGCCTGTGACTGATATACGGCTGCTCTCCACACCTCTGGCCTGGAGCTTTTTCCCGGCTTCAGGTGAAGGAACCAGGTATTGATTCACTTCCTGGCTGACCCAGGCTCCATGGACATCATAGTCCGTAATCAGGGTATAGAGAGGGATATCCAAGCCGAGCTTTTTCAGCCGTGCCACGACCGCGCTGGGGAACGGGTGGGTGCAGACAATCGCATCCGGCTCCCAGCCTCCGATCACCCTTACGGCTCTTGTATAAAAAAGCTTGTGCAAAACGATGCGGGCCAGCTTGTTCAGCTGCTTGTGATACTGCTTGCGGTACAGTCTGCCGATCATTTTCGGCTGCGTGTATACCGTTTTGCGGTAGGCAGAAAAGATGACCGGAGCTATTTTAGGATTCAGCATTGTAGCGAGCTCCATCACCTGTGTGCTGACACCCGGGTACAATTGGTGCAGACCGTCGGCGAGAGCAGCGGCTGCACGGGTATGGCCTGTGCCGAAGCCTTCGGACAAGATCAGGAATCTTTTGGATAACATGAAAGCACCTACTTTTTGAGATCGTTTGAAGGCTGGAAACCTGGTTTCATCGTTAGTTTAAAATATGAATTTCTTAAGGGATCTATGAGCCTGAAATAGGGCTTTGAAGCCTTGAATCAACGGCTGAACACTGCAATACAAATAAAACTTTCATTTTGTCGTATATTTATACATATCTTTCTTCAGTTGTCGCGCTGTTGCGGTAAAGCTTTGCTTCCAAAAATTTGTTATCACAATCATAAAAACTTTGAATTGCTAACGCGTTATGTCGATGTTAAAATGATAGAACTAATCTATATCAAAAGCGTGAAGTGCATATTTATTGAATTTGCATTCTATTAAAGCGGTCTCCGCCGCTTTGACCCGCATTCAATCTGTCAGGCGCCGCGCCCTTGGTGTCCAAGAGGCGGCGTTTCGTCGTACCCCCATTTTCAGCTCCTGCTGAATGTTAGTTTGTCGCCACCGTCTTCAGGTCCCATACCGGGCAGGTCCCGGCTTTATGAGTTCAATACAGAAAGGTTGCGTTCTATGAGACAGACAGGACTCCCCCCAAAACAAGGGCTTTATGATCCGCAATTTGAAAAAGATGCCTGCGGGATGGGCTTTGTCGCACATATCAAGGGCAAGGCTTCGCACGAGATTGTAAGCCAGGCGCTTACCATGCTTGAGAATATGGAGCACCGCGGCGGTCAAGGAAGCGAGCCAAATTCCGGCGATGGTGCCGGTATTATGCTGCAGATTTCGCATGCATTCTTTTCGGAAGAAGCGGCAGAGCTCGGCTTTGCGCTTCCGGCGGCCGGACGTTATGGCGTCGGCATGCTGTTCATGTCTACGGACGTCTCTGTACGTGCAGGCCACGAAGAAGTGCTGAAGAGCATTATTGCCGAGGAAGGCCAGCAGCTGCTGGGATTCCGTGACGTGCCGACGGACGACAGCATGCTGGGCAAATCAGCCAAGGCTGCCAAGCCGCATGTGCGTCAGGTATTCATCGGCAGCAGCGCTGATTTTGAGGATGAACTCTCCTTTGAACGGAAGCTGTATGTCATCCGTAAACGTGCTGAACTTGCCATTCGCTACAGCGAGAACGAAGAGCATGGTGAAACATTCTATATTTCAAGTCTCTCCTGCCGGAAGGTCGTATACAAAGGGATGCTGACCACAGCCCAGGTTGGCCAGTTCTATCTGGATTTGCGCGATAGCCGGGTAACTTCGGCCATAGCCCTGATCCATTCCCGCTTCAGCACCAATACGTTTCCAAGCTGGGAGCGCGCGCACCCGTACCGTTTCATGATCCACAACGGCGAGATCAACACGATGCGCGGCAACGTAAACTGGATGCATGCCCGCCAGACACAGTTCCGGAGCGAGCTGTTCGGTGAGGACATGGAGAAGGTCAAGCCGGTCATCAACCCGGATGGCTCAGATACGGCCATGTTTGATAATACACTGGAATTTTTGTACCTGAGCGGCCGTTCGCTGCCTCATGTAGCCATGATGATGGTTCCTGAGCCGTGGAACAACCATGACAGCATGGACCCGGCGAAGAGAGCATTTTACGAATATCACAGCACATTAATGGAGCCTTGGGACGGACCGGCTGCAATGGCATTTACGGACGGCATTCAGATCGGCGCCATTCTGGACCGCAACGGACTTCGTCCTGCACGTTATTATGTAACGAAGGACGATCTGATTGTGCTCTCCTCCGAAGCGGGCGTGCTCGACATCCCGCCGGAAAATGTGGAGTATAAGGATAGGCTTCGTCCGGGACGGATGCTGCTGGTCGATACGAAGGAAGGGCGCATTGTTTCCGATGAGGAGGTCAAGGCGCAAATCGCTTCCGAGCAGCCTTATCAGGAGTGGCTTGACGAGCACCTCATCGATCTGAATGAGCTGCCTGACTCGCCAGAGCTGCCGGATCCAAAGCATGATAATGTGAACCAGCTTCAGCTTTCCTTCGGCTACACGTTCGAAGAGCTGCGCAAGCTGCTGGAGCCCATGGCCGCCACAGGAGCGGAGCCGATCGGTTCCATGGGCTATGACGCTCCATTGGCCGTGTTGTCCGATAAGCCACAGCGTCTCTATAACTATTTTAAACAGATGTTTGCGCAAGTAACCAATCCGCCGATTGATGCCATCCGTGAGGAAATCGTTACATCGACCGGCACGACGATCGGGCCGGAACGGAATCTGCTGCATCCGGAGCCGGAGAGCTGCCGCCAGATCCGTCTGGAGACTCCCGTGCTTTCCAATGAAGATTTTGCCAAAATCCGCCATGTTCACCGTCCTGGCTTCAAATCGATGACTATTCCGATCTTCTTCCCGGCCAAGGAAGGAGCGGAAGGGCTGCGCAAAGCTCTGGAAGAGCTGTTCGAGTCGGCTGATCGCGTCATTGCCAAGGGACATAATATCCTCATTCTGTCCGACCGCGGCGTGGATGCGGAGAATGCGGCCATTCCGGCGCTGCTTGCTGTTGCCGGACTTCATCACCATCTGATCAAGAACGGAACGCGCACCAAGGTCAGCATTCTGCTTGAATCGGGTGAACCGCGCGATATCCATCATTATGCGCTGCTGCTTGGATACGGCGTGAGCGCCGTCAATCCGTATCTGGCGTTCGAGACGCTGGACGACATGATACAGCAGGGAATGCTGCGCGGGGTTTCGCATGAGAAGGCCGTGAAGAACTACATTAAGGCGGCAACCAAGGGTGTCGTTAAAATTCTGTCCAAGATGGGCATTTCCACCATCCAGTCCTACCGGGGCGCGCAAATTTTTGAGGCCGTTGGCCTGAAGAAGGAATTTGTGGATAAATACTTTACGTGGACACCTTCCCGCATTGGCGGCATCGGGCTTGAAGAGGTTGCAGCGGAAGTGCTGACTCATCATAACCGTGCCTTTACCAACAAGGACGGCAACGATAAAGTGCTGGATTCCGGCGGTGAGTACCAGTGGCGGAATGACGGGGAGCAGCATCTGTTCAATCCGCAGACCATCCATCTGCTGCAGCAGGCGGTACGTACGGGCGATTATAAGCTGTACAAAAAATATGCGGAACTCGTTCAGGGCGAAAATGAGCAGAAGCTTACGCTTCGCTCCCTGCTGAAGCTGAAACCAAACGGCAAACCTGTGCCGCTTGAAGAAGTGGAGCCTGCCGAATCGATCATGCGCCGCTTCAAGACAGGGGCCATGTCCTTCGGTTCCATCAGCAAGGAGGCTCATGAAGACCTGGCGATCGCCATGAACCGTATCGGCGGCAAGAGCAATACCGGTGAAGGCGGCGAGGATCCGGCCCGTTTCGTGCCGGACGCGAACGGTGATTCCCGCCGCAGCTCCATCAAGCAGGTTGCTTCCGGCCGTTTCGGGGTAACTTCGAATTATTTGGTGAATGCTGACGAAATTCAGATCAAAATGGCGCAGGGAGCCAAGCCGGGCGAAGGCGGACAGCTTCCAGGGCGCAAAGTATATCCTTGGGTAGCGGAAGTGCGCGGATCAACACCGGGCGTGGGCCTCATTTCCCCGCCGCCGCACCATGACATCTACTCCATCGAGGATCTGGCTGAACTGATCTATGATCTGAAAAATGCAAATCCGCGTGCCGACATTAACGTGAAGCTCGTTTCCGAAGTGGGCGTAGGCACCATTGCGGCCGGTGTCGCCAAGGGCCGAGCGGATATCATTCTGATCAGCGGTTATGACGGCGGTACCGGTGCATCTCCGCAGGGCTCCATCCGCCATGCGGGCATGCCGTGGGAGCTAGGTCTTGCCGAGGCGCATCAGACGCTGATTCTGAACAATCTGAGAGACCGCGTAGTGCTTGAGACGGACGGTAAAATGCTTTCAGGCCGCGATCTTGCCGTAGCAGCCCTGCTCGGTGCGGAAGAGTACGGCTTCTCTACAGCGCCGCTGGTTGCGCTCGGCTGCATCATGATGCGTGTGTGCCAAATGGATACATGTCCTGTAGGCGTGGCTACACAGAATCCACAGCTGCGTAAGAACTATATGGGAGATCCGGCGCATGTCGTTAACTTTATGCGCTTTGTGGCGGAAGATGTACGTGAAATTATGGCTGAGCTCGGTTTCCGCACCATCCAGGAGATGGTTGGACGTACGGACTGCCTGGATGCAGCCGCTGCGAACGAGCATTGGAAGAAGAGCGGTGTGGACCTGAGTCTGCTCTTGCATACGCCTGAGCTTCCGGAGGGAAGTGAGCAGTACCGCACGCAGCGCCAGAACCATGGTCTGGAGGAAACGCTGGATCAACAGCGGCTGCTTTCCATTGCGGCCCCGGCGTTGGAGAATAAGACTCCGGTCGAAGCGACACTTCCAATCACTAATGTCAACCGTGCCGCTGGAACCATACTTGGCAGTGAAGTGACGCGTAAATATGGAGCTGCCGGCCTGCCTGAGGACACGATCCGCTTCCATTTTGTCGGTTCGGCGGGGCAAAGCCTCGGAGCGTTCATTCCGAAGGGTATTACCATTACGGTTGAGGGCGATTCGAATGACTATGTGGGCAAAGGTCTGTCCGGCGGTAAAATCATCGTTAAGAAGTCGTCCAAGGCGACCTTTAAAGCAGAAGAGAATATCATTATCGGCAACACGGCCTTCTACGGAGCGACCAGCGGTGAAGCGTATATCAGCGGTATAGCCGGTGAGCGTTTCGCTGTAAGGAATTCCGGAGCAAGGGTTGTTGTTGAAGGCGTAGGGGATCATGGCTGCGAATATATGACCGGCGGCAGAGTTGTAGTACTTGGAGGTACAGGGCGCAACTTTGCGGCAGGCATGTCGGGCGGTATTGCCTATGTATATGATCCTGAGGGCTCTTTCCTTGATCGCTGCAATCTGGAGATGGTGCTGCTTGAGCGTGTGGAAGATACGGCTGAGGCTGCAGACCTACGCGGTATGATCGAGCGTCATGTCGCCCATACAGACAGTGAGGCGGGACAGCGTATTCTGCAGGACTGGGAAGCTTCGCTTCAGCATTTTGTCCGTGTCATCCCTAAAGATTATAAACGGATGCTGGAGCAGATCGAGAAGGTGGAAGCTGCCGGCTTGACCGGTGATGAGGCTCTGCTGGCCGCATTTGAAGCCAACATGCGTGAGCTTGCTCGCACAGGCACGAACTGACCTGATTCGACAGCACACTTTCCTTGGAATGGAAAAATAATTACAAAAAAATAACCTGCTGCAGGACGATTTATATGTCTCCTGACAGCAGGTTTATTTTTTTGGAGAATGAAAAAAAATCCTATTGACAGCTGCAACAAATTGCGACATTACCCCGTTTAAAGTTTACTGAAACATGAAATTTGACATAAAATATACCAAAATATTTTCAATGTAAACGTTTACTAGAATCAAGATGACTTGTTATTTCTTTTTTTATTCGTTATCATTTTTGTAACACATCGGATGTTTCATCTTCCCTACTAATCAAAGAATAGGGTGAAAGGATGAAAGCGAGGGCTACAGCGGAAGGCAGGATGATCTTTATATACAGGTATGCATCCTGGGCCTTCACATCACTTGCTTATGCATTAAATGACTCGGGCACGCCCAGTCACAAGCTGGCATTGATTTTTTTGTTGTTCTTTTTTGTGACGGTGTTTACGTACATTTACCGTAGATATCGCAAGCATGGGACGGTGCTGAAATTATTCATTGCCGCAGAAGCCGTGGGCATCATAGTTTTGCAGTTCCTTACCGGCGGGATGGGAAGCCCGTACAAATGGTACGTCATAAATCCGATCCTGGCAGCCGGAGTATATTTGAACGCCCTGTATTGCTGGTCATTGCTTGTAGCTTATATCGGCATCCAGCTTACGCTTTGTTATGCCTTCTTCAATGTGAGCCGTTTCAGCCTTCTCGATGTGCTGCTCCAGAATATGAATATGATTCTGGTGCTTGCCTTAACCACTATGGCCATGCAGGTGATCGGCACGATGAAGAGGGAGCTAATAAAAGCGAACGAGCGCACGAATGAAACGATGGACCACATCAAATCGCTGTATCACATCATGGAAACGGCAAGCCATAATAAAGCCATGAACATGGGGCAGGTCATTTCGGACTATGCAGTGAAGCTCACCAAGCAGAGCAAAGCTTTCTTCTGGCTGGATAACAGGGAAATCGAGGATGCGCCGGAGAGCAGCCAGACGGGCTGGACAGCGGAGGAAGAGCGGCAACTGTTCCAGAAGCTGGCTGCTCATCGTGAGCAATTCCGGTTTGAGCGGGATCCCTTCTTCAAAAGCTTCCCGGAATGGGGAGATTTTCTGATGATGACGGTGCCGATGACGACACGGTTCGCAGCGGTGATCGGGATAAAGCTCGACCCGGAGCAAGGAATGGAGAGAAGACGCTGGCTCGTGCAGCAGCTGATATTTCTTGCGGAGCTGAGCGCGATTTTCCTCGAACGTTATGAGCTTGAACGAGTCGAAAACCAACTGCTGGTGACGAATGAGCAGAACCGGATTGCCAATGAAATGCATGACAATGTATCGCAAAGTCTGTTCGGAATTGTTTATGCCACTCACTCGCTGCGGCAAACGTGGCATCAGTTGGACAAAGCCCAGGTGGATGAGCAGATTGAATTGGTTCAGGAGTCGGCGAATCAGGCTGTACGGGAATTAAGGCTTGCCATTCATAGTCTGAGCTCCAAGAAGAGCGGCGGACCGACCTGGATGGCAACGGTAAAGAGCCATTTACATATGCTGTCTAGGCTGAATAATGTTCAGATCAAGCTGCACAACACGGGAGAACAATACACGCTGCCTTATTCATACCAGAAAGCACTGTTTCGCATGATATCGGAATCTGCCGGTAATGCGATCCGCCACGGTCATGCCAAACAGATTCAAGTTCATCTTGCGCTGACCTTGCAGCAGATCGAGTTAACCATCATGGACGACGGTATTGGCTTCAGGACTGAAAAGCTTGCCGCAGGAGGGGAGGAGATTGGAGCAGAGGGTGGACTCGGTATGGAAAATATGGAATATCTTGCACGCTCTTTGGGAGGTGAGTTTAGTGTCTCCAGCGCAGTCGGGAAAGGAACCGAGATTGTGATCAGGATTCCCGTCCAGGCAGCCGAACGAATGCAGTGAACTGAATCATTCCACTAGGAACAGGAGGTCGTGTGATGAAAATTGTCATTGTAGATGATCATCCTTTAGTAAGAAAAGGACTTGCTGCGGTAATATCCATGCAGCCGAATGTACAATTTGCCGGAGAGGCCAAAAATCAGCGGGAAGCGATGCTGGTCCTCGAAGAAACACAACCGGACTTGGTTCTGTTGGATCTGAAGCTGGCGGATGAATCCGGTCTGGATATCATCAAAGCTGCACGCCGTATCGGCTTCAGCGGCAGGTTTATTTTGTTGACTTCCTCTGCAAGCCGTGAAGATTTTCTGAAAGCGGAGGAAGCAGGCGTAGATGGATATGTGCTGAAAGAGGCGCTTCCGGAAGAACTGCTGTATGCCATTCAGCTTGTGAGCAAGGGACGCAAGTATTATGATCCGACCATCTTGGAGAACAAACTGCGTGAGGAGGCCGGATCACTTACCGACGAACTGACGCCCAAAGAAAGAGAAGTTCTCATTGAGCTGGGACAGGGGGCATGCAACCGTGAGATTGCTGCCAAGTTGTTTATCAGTGAATTTACGGTGAAAAAGCATGTCAGCCAGATTCTGGCCAAACTGCGTTTGGCGGACCGGACGCAGGCAGCGCTTTATGCCAATGCCATTGGTCTTGCAAAATATGAACCGATTACCACCATCTGATGCTTATGCGCGGAATGTTATTAAAAATCAAATAAAATTTTAAATGAAAGTAAAAACACGGAAGCGATTCCGTGTTTTTTCTATTTTCTAAAAAAGATGGTCCAAAAGTATACCAAAGCATGAACGAAAGTAGCAAACAAATCACTACCTTCGTTCCGATCAAAGTGCCGTAATGGTCCATGTGCGTTACAGGTGCCGTTGATAAAATGAAAATATATTTTTTATAAGTAGAAAAAAAGGCGGAAGGGAGGATTTCTGTGGAGAAGACGATATTGGACTATCTAGTGTTAATAAGGAAAAGGCTGTGGCTCATCGCGGCATTCGTGTTGATTTCATGTATCACGACGTTTTATGTCAGTGAAAATTTTGTGAAACCGGTCTACTCTGCTTCCAGTCAAATGCTTATTAATAATTTTACCGGAGCAGAAGGCAGCAACGTTCTGAATGAAGTCAACACAAGCCTTAATCTGGTAGAGAGCTACAAGCAAATTATCACATCTCCTACGATTATGGGAAAAGTCGTGGCGGATCATCCGGAATTCGGGCTGAACGCAGCGCAGCTGGCTGAAAAACTGAAGATTCAGTCCTCGGACAAGAGCCAGGTCATCGGCCTGACCATCGAAGGGGAGAACTACCAGACGGCTGCCGCTATGGTAAATTCCATATCCCAGACGTTCGTTCGTTCCGTTCCTGAATTGATGAATATGAATAATGTAAAAATTTTGAATCTGGCGGATACAGTCAATCAGCCGGAGCCGATTAACGGCAGTCCGGTCATGAATATTGCGATCAGCTTCCTGGTGTCCTTGATGGTTGCTTTGGGAACGATTATTTTCCTGGAGAGCATTAATGGCACACTGCGCAGTGAGAAAGAAGCCGAAGCCGATCTGGGTCTCCCGGTGATCGGGAGCATTCCTATGATACGGAAGAAAGACCTTGGCGGCACAGTGAATTCAAAAGAACGAGTGGGGGAACGAACTTATGCTGCAGTTGAATGACACGCTGATTGCCGAGAGCAATCCGGCCTCCTATATCTCGGAGTCTTTTCGTTCCCTTCGTACCTATATCGGGCAGCAGGTCCTGCGTCGTACAGACCAAGGGACCGTTCTGCTGTTTGCCTCGCCGGATAAAGGGGAGGGAAAAACAACTCTGCTGGCCAATCTGGGAGTTTCCTTTGCCCAGGAAGGGCGCAGGGTGGTACTGATTGATTGTGATTTGCGCCAATCCTCGCTTCATGAAACATTCGGGATGGAGAATACCAACGGTCTGTCGGCATATTTGCGCGGAGGTGCGACTTCAAAGGAAATTGTCCGCAAGGGCGGAGAAGAGCTGTACGTTGTGCCTGGCGGAGAAAACCTGTACAACGCGCCCGACTTGCTTGGTGGGGGGCGGATGGCTGAGCTGCTGGATGAATTGAAGAGCGAGTACGATCTCATCCTGCTCGACAGCCCTTCAGCTTTGGATTACGCGGATGCCCGTCTGCTTGCTGCGCGCACAGACGGTGTTATTTTGGTAGCGAAGCATGCCAGAACCAAACGGGAGAGCCTGCGCAAGACCAAACAGCTCATGGAACAGGCCGGAGCCACGCTGCTGGGTATCGTCATGAACCAGGTGAAATGAAATACACAAAAAACTAAGCGTATGCTTCCGAAGTAGTTTTGTACGAAGAAGTTTCAAGGGAGTAACGCTCACAAAACTTTGAGGAGGACGAGTGCGATGAAAAGAGTGAAAAAAGCGATTATACCAGCTGCAGGTCTCGGAACGCGCTTTCTGCCTGCGACCAAGGCTATGCCTAAAGAAATGCTTCCGATCATCAACAAGCCGACCATTCAGTACATCGTGGAAGAAGCGATTGAATCCGGCATTGAAGACATCATCATCGTAACAGGAAAGGGCAAACGCGCCATCGAGGATCATTTCGACAACGCATTCGAGCTGGAATCCAGATTGCTGGAGGACGGCAAGCTTGAAATTTTACAGGAAGTGCAACGCTCCTCCAAAGTGGACATTCACTATATTCGTCAAAAAGAACCGAAAGGTCTGGGACATGCTGTTTGGTGTGCAAGACGCTTTATCGGGGATGAGCCGTTTGGCGTGCTGCTGGGAGATGACATTGTCACAGGCCAGACCCCGTGCCTGCGCCAGCTGATTGAACAATATGAGGATACGCAAAACTCGATCATCGGTGTACAGCGTGTTCCTGACGAAGTGACACATCGATATGGGATCATCGAGCCGGATCTTCAAGACGGCAGACTGTACCGGGTGAACAACTTTGTGGAGAAGCCGCCAAAAGGAACAGCGCCGTCTAATCTGGCCATTATGGGCCGGTATGTGTTTTCACCTAAAATCTTTAAATACCTGGATCTGCAGGAAAGAGGAGCGGGCGGCGAAATTCAGCTGACCGATGCCATTCAAAAGCTGAATCAAAGCGAGCGCGTGTATGCTTATGACTTCGAAGGCGTCCGTTATGATGTGGGCGAACGACTGGGCTTTGTGCTGACTACACTTGAATTTGCAATGAAAAGCGGCGATCTGCGCGAGCCGGTGCTGGAAGCCATGTCGGAATGGCTGGCTAAAGCTGAACATCCAACAACTGTCGGTTGAGAGGAGGCCATTAAAGCATGAGCATGGAAAAGCTGCCGGACGACTATGAGGCTGTCATACCGGGGACGACGTTTTACATGCCATATGGAACGAAACAAATGCAGGACAAGACGTCCTATCTGGTTGCCAAGCGTTTGATGGATATGGTTCTGAGTGCGGTTGGGCTGATTGTACTGCTGCCGTTGTTTGCGGTCGTAGCGATTCTGATCAAACTGGAGGACCCCAAAGGCGCGGTTTTCTTCAAGCAACTCAGGGTCGGTAAAAATGAAAAGACGTTTTATATGTACAAATTCCGCTCCATGGTTTCCAATGCGGAGGAGCTGAAGAAGGATTTAATGGCACTGAATGAGGTCAGCGGAGCGATGTTCAAGATTAAAAACGATCCCCGCATCACCAAAATGGGCAAATTTCTGCGCAAAACGAGCATCGATGAAATTCCCCAGCTTTGGAATGTGCTGATCGGCGACATGAGTCTGGTCGGTCCGCGTCCTCCGCTGCCAAGCGAAGTGGAACAGTACTCCGATTATGATAAACAGCGGCTGCTGGTCACGCCCGGCTGCACAGGGTACTGGCAGGTATCGGCCCGCAACAGCGTCGGCTTTGAGGAAATGGTGCAGATGGATTTGAAATACATTCATGCCCGCAGCATCTGGCTTGATCTTAAAATCATCGTGAAAACGGCCTTCATGATGCTTTTCTCAAGGGATGCGTACTGATGGAGAAGCCCAACTTTCCCCGACCAGAGCTGTCGGTCATTATTTGCACCTATAACCGCGCCGATCTGCTGGACAAAACGCTCGTTTCCCTGCTGAGCTTGCATGAGCTGGATCGGGCCGAAGTTATCGTGGTTGATAATCGCTCGTCCGATCATACGGCAGAGGTTGTTCAGCGCTTTATCGCTGCGCACGGTGAATTCGTTAATGCAACCTATCATTTTGAAGCCGAGCAGGGGCTTTCTGCGGCACGCAATGCGGGGATCAGGCTGGCGGCTGCTGATATTATCGCCTTTCTGGATGATGACGCCATTCCGGCGCCTTCCTGGATTCGCACGATGATTTCCGCCTTTGAGCGGAATCCGGACATGAGCGCAATGGGCGGGCCCATTGCTCCCATCTTTGAATCCGAACGTCCGGCATGGCTAACGGGTCCTCTTGAGCTTCCTTACACGATAGTCAATCTAGGCACGGAGGAGAGAGAATACCCGCGCAGCCTGAATCCGTTCGGCGCCAACATGGCCATGCGCAGGGAGGCTTTGGAAGGGAATCTGTTTCCTCTCCATCTGGGAAGAAAGGGGAACCTTCTTCTGTCTGGAGAAGAATCCTGGGTGTTTCAGCAAATCCGTGGAAAAGGCGGTCTGGTCAAATACCATCCGGACATGGCGGTTGACCATTTCGTGCCTGCCGCTCGCTTGACCAAAGAATGGATTATGAACCGCTATTACTGTCAGGGGATGTCCCATGCGGTTCAGTGCACCAGTCTGAAGGAAAGGGTTATGCTGATGGGCAAGACAGCAGCCAAGCTGCTGTATATTGCGGTCAGTTCCCTGAAGGCACGCTCTGAGGGCAGCAAAATGCTGATCCGCTGCAGGCTGGAAAGCATCCGTGGAACCATGGATACGATACGCAATCGTAAAAGTCAATCTGCTGCAGGGTGAGAGGTGTTGAAAGATGAGTAACTATCCATGGCTTGCAAGAATGAACACCCTGCAGTACGGTTTTATTTTTCTTGCGGCCGCACTGCTTGTAGGGGTCGCGGCTACATACCAGCCGATCGTCAGTCTTGCCGCGGTATGTCTGCTGCTGCTTCTGGTGGTTTCTCTCCGGCATCCGGAACGGATCAGCTATGTGGTGCTGCTGAGCACAGCGGTGTCCGTCGATACTTTGTATTCCGGGAGTGTATTTGGCGTAGAGATTCTATCCCTTTACAAGCTGGGAATTCTGGCGCTGCTTGTGCCGTGTATGCTGGTGTATGGCATTCGGCTCAAATTCAGCTATCCGATCTTTGCCTTAATCGCTATGCTGGGCATCACCTTCACCTTTTCGGTATGGCTGCCGACCTTGACGGCTTCGATTGCGATTAAAGCGTTTATCGGGCTGTCGCTTCCTTTTTTCTTTCTGCTGATCAAGTGGAAGAAGGAAGTGGCGCAGAAGCACATTACCATGATCAGTCTGCTGCCGATCATCAGTGTAGGCGCAGGCCTGCTCCTGTCAGTGGCAGGCCTTCATTCTTTTACGGATGTCGAGTTTACCGGAGCTGTGAGGGTGCAGGGAGCCAATATACCGCCGCATCTGGCGATGCTTGCTTTTCTTGGCATCGCGGTTGCGCTGATTGAGCTCAAGCGCAGACCACAGCAGACGGTGTTTTTTTATGCAGTGCTTGCCTTGAATTTTCTGATTCTGATTTCTACCGGCACCAGAGGACCGATCCTCGCGCTGGTTCTAATGCTGCTGGTATATCTGTGTGACATCTCACGGCAATATCTCAGAGGGAAAATCAACTATCTGATTCCTCTGGCAGGATCGTTCGTTCTTGTCCTCGGTGCTTTGGCCCTGCAGTGGGATAATTTGCAAAAGCGTTCCTTCGAACGGCAGACATCCGAAGGTATCGATTTGTCGGGGAGAACGGAGGCTTGGGAATATTTCTTGAACAGGGTGCAGGATTATCCGTGGTCGGGGAGGGGACTGGGCGCCGTAACCGTAGCGAATGATGGAACGCTATTCCGTGGTTTTGTCGTTCCGCATAACGAGTATATCCGCTTTTATTTTGATACAGGGTATATCGGCTGCGGTCTGCTGATGCTCTCGCTGCTGATCGTGTTCGTTCTCATTTACAGGTCTCTTCCCAAACTGATCAAGCCGTACTACGCAGGCTTAATTGCCGGATTTCTGATTTATTCTTTTTCCGATAACACCTTGTCGACAGTTCAAATGATTATCCCGTTCTGCTGGTATCTGAACTGTCTTTACCAGACATCCAATCAATACGATTTCCGCAAAAGAGAAGTGATACGATGAGCAGAGTGAACATGTTTGATGTCAACTTTGATAATTACGATTTTAATGATCTACTCGAATTTATTGATAGAGCCATTCGGACGCAGCATCATTCTTACATTCTCACCTGCAATGTGGACCATGTGATCAAGCTCCGCAAGGACGATGAATTCCGGCGGGTCTATTCGGATGCGGGGGCAGTCGTTGCCGATGGCATGCCGATTATATGGGCATCGAAGCTTCTGCGAAAACCGTTGAAGGAAAAGGTATCCGGCTCGGACCTGTTCCATAAGCTCGGCGAGGCTTTTGAGGAAAGGAATTACAGGCTGTTTTTTCTCGGGTCGGCACGAGGAGTGCCTGAGAAGGCGATGCGCAATCTGCAGGAATCATTTCCACGAATGAACATTGTCGGCTGTTATTCTCCATCCTACGGCTTTGAGAAGAACGAAGAGGAAAACAAGCGGATTGTGGAGATGCTCATTGAATCCCGGCCGGATATCGTATTTGTCGGTGTCGGAGCGCCGAAGCAGGAAAAATGGATTTATCAGCATTATGATACGTACCGCGCACCGGTATCCATCGGGGTGGGCGCCACCTTCGATTTCCTGTCCGGCTCCGTGAAGCGGGCCCCGAACTTTATGCAAAAGGCCGGGTTCGAATGGTTCTGGAGATTGTCGCAGGAGCCGCGCCGCTTATGGAAAAGATATCTGATCGAGGATTCGCAGTTTGTGCTCCTGCTTGCCAAAGAAATGCTCAAACGCAACCGTCTGAAGGGAGGAAATGCGGAATGACGATTTCCTCGGAAGCTTGGGCCGAAAGGGAGGCCTGAAATGAGAAATGAAGGCCGTTTGTTCAATCAATCGCCCGCGATGTGGAACAGCCGCAGCTTCTCTTTATTAGCTATGGGGGCGGCAGCGTGCATGCTTCCGTTCATCATCGGTTTTATCAGCGCCAAAATGAGTCCGACCATGAGCCAGCAAGGGGCCATTGTACTTGCTTTGGTATTTCCGGCATTCGTGCTTGCGGTCATCCAGTCCAGGGCATTGATTCCTTACACACTTGTAGTGTGGGCCATAGGACCGGAGATCCGGCGGATTGTGGACTGGATGGAAGGGACCTACCATTCTGTGTCACTGCTGAGCATCGCACCGCTGCTTACAAGCGCCATGATCCTGATCCCGGTGCTGCGCGGCATCCATCAGGCGCAGCAGCCCCTGGCCAGAATAGTGCTTTATTTCGGGGTGGCACTGGGTTACGGGAGTCTGATCGGAGTCGCCAAAAATGGTATGGGTTTTGCCTATGATTTGGCGAACTATATCATTCCGCTCATGATTCTGCCCTATTTTGCGGTACGGCCGTTTGATATAAAAGACATCGATCGTCTCTTGTCCGCATACGCCAACATCGCGGTTGCCGTCTCCGTATACGGAATTATCCAGTACATGACCGTGCCGCCATGGGACGCCTTCTGGATGAATCATGTAGAGATGAATTCGATCGGACTGCCTTATCCGCTGGAGATCCGGGTATTCTCTACCCTGAATTCCCCCGGTCCCTGTGCCTTTTTCCTGGCAGGAGCGCTGATGCCGATGCTGATGGAAAAGCGCTGGCGCGGAGCACTGGGCTGGCTCGGCGTGGTGCTGACGCTGGTGTGTCTGATGACCACTCTTGTGCGCTCGGCGTGGCTGCTGGTGTTTATCATGCTGCTTGCCTATATTTTGACTTCCTCCTCCAAGGGAAAGTGGAAGACGATCCTGCAGCTGGTCGTGCTGGGAACGCTGCTCATATACATCGTCCCCAAGCTTCCGGGGGCTGAAGGAATGGTCGCACGGATGGAGACGCTGACGTCCCTTGAAGAGGACCGGTCCTACAATGACCGGCTGGATCTGTTGAATACGATGCTTCCGGCCGTGACAGGCAACCCGGTCGGGCAGGGGCTCGGCAGTGTAGGAACCGGAACGAAGCTGGATAACGGCGGAGATCTTGGCGAGCATGGCATTATGGACAACGGGTTCATCGCTCTTCTTCTGACCTTTGGTATTCCGGGCGCCGTCTTCTTTTTTGCAGGCTTGTTCCTCATTGCGAAGAAGCTGCTTTCGCGGATCGCCGCACGGAATTCTTTTCAGTCTTACGCGCGGTTGGGATTTGCGGCATGGGTGGGGGCTTGTGCCAATCTGATCTCTGATAACGGCTTTCCCGGTTTGCGGGGTTATGTAGTCTGGGCGCTGATCGGGGTAGGATTGTGGGCCAAAGATGCTATGGCGGAAAGAAGGTGAGCACCAGGTGCAAAATTTACAGACGCTGTCCAATCCAATCCGGGCAGTTATCGGAACAATCATGCGTTTCGCCAGAAGCAAAGACAACAGCTCGGCTGCCGTGAAGACCATGATCGTCAGCGTACTGATCCTTGTTGTGAATATGCTTACAGGCATTCTGACAGCACGTTATCTGGGGCCAACCGGGCGCGGAGAGCAGACGGCCATGGTGAACTGGTCGCAATTTCTAGCCTTCTGCATGACCTTTGGCGTTCCTTCGGCGCTGATTTACAACGCCAAGAGAGCTCCGAAGGATGCCGGGACACTGTATGGCATTGCCCTGCTGCTGGCCGTCATGTTCGGATGTTTGGCGTCAACCGTCGGGGTTGTGCTGATCCCGCTGTGGCTCGACGCCTTTAGTCCGAGTGTGATCCTGTTCGCGCAAATATCGATGGTGATGTGTCCTTTGATTGCCATCTCGCAAATCAACAATGCCATGATGCAGGTACGCGGCGAGTATAAGCAATACAATATTTTTCGTTATCTTGTGCCGCTCAGCACGCTTGCTCTATTGGGACTTCTAATTATAACAGGCTATATGACCCCCTATACCTCTGCACTGGCTTACCTGCTTCCGTCGGTACCGGTGTATGTGGCTGTCACGGTGCGGCTCGTTCGGGAATACAGGCCGAAAATTAAAAATGGCTGGCTGCATTTCAAGCGCCTGTTCACTTACGGAATGGGCTCTTATGGCAATGATCTGATGGGGCAGGTTTCCTACTATATCGACCAGATTCTGATCGCTGCGCTTTTGGCGCCCGCTGAACTCGGTTTGTATGCAGTGGCTGTCAGCCTGGCCCGAATGGTCAACGTGTTCTCGACATCAATTATCGTCGTTCTTTTCCCGAAGGCGTCAAGCCTGGAAAAAGAGGATGCGATCGCCATCACGTTCAGAGCCTTTCGCATTACTTCGACCGCGGCCATTCTGGCGGCAACCGTACTGATGCTGATTGCTCCCTTTGTATTTACACTGCTGTACGGACCCGAATTTAAAGAGGCGCTAACCGTCTTCAGGCTGCTGGTGCTCGAGGTTTCCATCGGAGGCGGGACCATGGTGCTGGCACAGGCATTCATGGCGCTCGGCAAACCTAAGCTTGTTACCATACTTCAAGGACTCGGCTTGGCTTTGGTTGTTCCGCTGCTGATTATACTTGTACCTGCATACGGTCTTACGGGGGCCGGCATAGCCATGCTGTCATCAGTACTTCTCAGATTTATCTGCATTCTTTTCAACGTCAGATTTGTACTGAAGACAAAAATACCGAGATTGTTGATTTCCAGACAGGATATCCAATGGCTCCGTACAACAATGTCAAACTACATTCGGAGAAAACCAGAGAACGGTTAAAGAAAAAAGGAGGCACCCCCTAATGAACCACATGTCGAGCGTTCCGGCGGATAACAAGATATCTGTTGTTATCATTGCCCAGGATGACGCGGTCAGAATTGCGAATGCCATACAATCCTGTAAAGTCTTTGCCGATGAAATTGTCGTCATTGACGGCGGAAGCAAAGACAATACAGTCCAGGTATCCGAGTCTTTGGGCTGCAGCGTTTTTACCAACCCGTGGCCGGGATATGCCAAGCAGCGGACGTTCGGCGTACAGCACGCAACCTATGATTGGATTTTTCTGATTGATACGGATGAGGTCGTTAATGAAGAACTGGCGGCCGATATTCTGAAGCATAAAGAGACGCTGTATGATCCGGCCAAGGCATACTCTTTGTTCCGGATTGGCGACTTCCTCGGCAAATGGATGAATAGGGGCGAATATCTGGTTCGGATGTTTAACCGCCGTATCTATGGAATTACCAACAGTCTCGTTCATGAGATGCCTGATGTATCGGAAGAGCATACGATCAAGTTAAACGGCGTGCTGTGGCATTACGGCTTCCGCAGCATCAGCGACCATGTGACGAGATTTAACAAATACACGGATCTGGAGGCCCAGACCGCCTATAACAAAGGCAAGCCATTCCGGATTACGAACCTGCTGTTCAGGCCCCCTGCCCGCTTTGTGCAGAAATATTTCCTGCACGGCCTGTACCGTAAAGGGCTTGCGGGTTTTGCCGTCTCTTTTTTCTGGGTTATGTATGAGTTTCTCGTCTGCTTCAAGCATTATGAACTGACCCGACGGCAAAAGCAGCTGACTGTTACAGAAGAGGAGCCTGCCGAGAAAAAAAAGGGGGAAACCAGTTATGTCGTACAGTAGCGGCGGAATCCGCATTGCGGCAACAGGGCTAAGCTGGCCTTCGCTGCAGCCCGGCGGGCTGAATACCTACTTCAAATCCATATGCGAGGAATTGTCCAAACAAAATCAGCTGGATGCCTTGATTTGTAACGAGAATAAACCTGAGGCTCCCGATCGAATCAGGATTCACAATATCGGCAGCAACAACCTCTCGCTCTGGAAGCGCAGGGACCTGATGCAGCGGTATGCGGCAGACTTCTTCAATCGCCAGCCGGTGGATGTGCTGTATTCCCATTTTGCCCCTTATGGCGTGGGACCGGCTCTGGAAGCGAGAAAACGCGGAATTCCGGTCGTCATGACCTTTCATGGTCCATGGACAGAGGAAATGAAAATCGAAGGCCAGGGGCTTAAACATCTGCTCAAGACAACGATGGCCAAATCGATTGAAATGAAGGCCTACGGCCTGGCCGACAAGTTTATCGTCCTCAGCGAGACGTTCCGTGACATTCTGCATCAGCAGTACAGAGTCCCGCTGCAGAAAATTCATATTATCCCCGGCGCAGCTGATGTCGAACGGTTTCATCCTCCCGTAGACCGCAGCGAGGTGAGGGCCCGCCTGAGCCTGCCGCAGGAAGCGACGATCATACTGACCGTGCGCAGATTGGTCAACCGGATGGGACTGGTTCAGCTGCTGGAAGCATGGAGGCATGTTGCACAGCGTTATCCGGACCATATTTTGCTGATCGGGGGCAAAGGGCCGCTGCGCGGAGAGCTTGAAGCGAAGATCAGGGAGTATGGGCTTGACAGACAAGTGAAGCTGCTGGGTTATGTCTCCGACGAGGAGCTTCCTTTATACCACCAGGCCTCGGATATGTTCATTGTGCCGACTCAGGCTCTGGAAGGTTTTGGACTGATCACGGTCGAGGCTATGGCATCGGGGCTGCCGGTGATGGCGACACCGGTTGGAGGCAGCAAGGAGATTCTGAGCAAGTTCCGGCCTGAGCTCCTGTTCAGCGGGACGGACAGCCAAGCGATCAAGAACGGGATGCTGAGCATCCTGGGGGAACGGACTTTACTGCCGGGCCGTGAGGAATGCCGGGCGCACGTGCTGGAAAATTATACGTGGGAACGGGTGGCGGAGCAGGTGGAGGATATATTCGACCAAGTCGTGAACAGAAAGGCGGCGGCAGGATGCTGAAGGTGGCATATATCGATCATACCGCCAGATGGAGCGGCGGTGAGGTAGCGCTATACAACATATTGACCCATATCGGAGAAGACATTGAACCGCTGGTCATTCTGGCGGAGGAAGGGGATTTGGCCGATCGGCTGCGCCAGAAGGGCATCGACGTCCGCATTGTCCCCATGGATGAAGAGATCCGCAACCGGAACCGGAATGCCGTTAACTTCGGGGCGCCTGCGGCAGCATTCAAGATGCTGTCTTATGGCAAAAAACTGGCTCCTTTATTAAAGCAGGAAAATGTGCAGTGCGTGCATACCAACTCGCTGAAGTCAGCCATCTACGGGGCCGTAGCCGCCAAATCGGCGAGAATCCCGCTGATCTGGCATATCCGCGATCATATCGGACCGCCGTACCTCAAGCCGATTGTCGCGAAGGCCATCCGGCTGATGTCCCGTTTTTTGCCAAACGGCGTGATTGCCAACTCCAAGTCGACGCTGCGTGCATTGGAACTGCCTGCGAATAAAAAAACGCTCGTCGTTTACTCCGCGTTCGCGAAGACGATAGGGTCCGTTGACGAAGCGGAGCCGTCAGGCAAAGACAGCAGCGAGTTCAACGTGGTCCTCGTGGGCCGGCTGGCCCACTGGAAGGGGCAGCATATTCTGCTGGAGGCGGCGCGTTCCTTTAAGGAGGATGCGCGGGTCAAGTTCTGGCTTGCCGGGGATGCGCTGTTCGGCGAACAGGATTACAAGCGGCAGCTTGAAGACACGATTGCCCGTTACGAGCTGAAAAACGTCAATTTGCTCGGACATGTCGACGATATTCAAGGCCTGATGAGACACTGTGACCTGCTGGTTCACACCTCCATCACACCGGAGCCGTTCGGCCAGGTCATTGTGGAAGGGATGGCCGCCAGCCTGCCGGTGATTGCGTCCAATGAAGGAGGTCCGACAGAGACGGTAGTGGATGGCGAGACAGGGCTGCTGATTCAGCCGGGCGATCCTGCGAAGCTGGCCGAGGCGATCCGGTGGATGCTGGAGCATCCGGCAGAGCGGAAGCTGATGGGGCAGAAAGGAATGACCCGGGTGAAGGAGCATTTCGTCATCGAAAATACCGTCAAAGATATCGTTCGTTACTACAAAGGTTTGCTTGCAGGTGTGTAAACGATCATGCGTTTAAAAGGATGGTATGGTACTGATGAAAATAGCGATAGCACATGATTATTTGATCCAAATGGGCGGAGCCGAAAGAGTGGTCGAGGTATTTCACAGCATGTACCCTAATGCTCCCATCTTCACAACGGTGTTCAGTGACAGCCGCTTATCACATAACTTGAAGGATGCGGATATAAGGGCCTCCTGGCTGCAGAACATTCCGGGAGTGAAGGCCAATTTCAAGGGCGTGCTTCCGCTGTATCCCATTGCCATCCGCGATTTTGACTTCAGAGAATTCGACATCGTCTTGAGCTCAAGCAGCGCTTTTATGAAAAGCATTCAGGTGCCAAAGCATACTTTTCATATCTGTTACTGTCATACGCCGATGCGGTTTGCTTGGGACTACGACACTTACATGGCCGGACAATCACGATCCAATCTGTTCAAGAGCATGCTGAGAATTTATATGAACCGTCTGAAAACATGGGATCAGAAGACGTCACGCAATGTAAACCAGTTCGTCGCCAACTCTTCGGTTGTCAAGCGGCGCATTCAGTCCTACTACCACCGGGATGCGGATGTTATTTTTCCGCCGATTAATACATCCCGCTTTGAGAGATCCGCCCACATTGGGGACTATTATCTGATCGTGTCCCGTCTCAATTCGTACAAGAGGATCGATCTGGCCATAGAGGCTTTTAACCGCAACGGCCTGAAGCTGCTCATTGTCGGCGAGGGGCCGGACCGGAAGCGGCTGGAAGGCATAGCAAAATCCAATGTTCAATTTCTTGGCAGATTGGAGGACAGCGAGGTCAACAAGCTGATGGCAGAGTGCCGGGCGCTGGTATTTCCGGGTATTGAGGACTTCGGCATCACCCCGCTGGAGGCCAACGCGGCCGGCCGTCCGGTCATAGCGTTCCAGGGAGGCGGTGCGCTCGACACGATCGTGCCGTATCTGAACGGTGTTTTCTTCCGCAGGCATGAAGTGGAGGATGTGCTGGAAGCCGTGGAAGCCGTGGAAAAGCATGAGTGGAACGTAGACGACATTACACGGCATGCGGGTAAATTTGATGAAAACACGTTCAAGGAACAGTTCAAGAAGTATGTGGAGCAAGCCTATGTGAACTTTCTTAAAGGGGGATTGAAGCCATGATGAAGCTGGCTGTGATCGGAACGGGATATGTGGGGCTGGTATCGGGAGTATGCTTTGCCTTGAAGGATAACAAGGTGATTTGCGTTGATATGGCCGAGGAGAAAATTGAAAAGCTGAAGCGGGCTGAGTCGCCGATTTACGAGCCTGGCATTGAAGAGCTGATTGAGCAGAATCTCCGGGAGGAGCGGCTTGAGTTCACCTCGGACCTGGGTGATGCCGTTCGCCGTTCCGATATTATTATTCTGGCGGTGGGGACACCGTCCCTGCCGAACGGAGAAGCCAATCTGCAGTACATCGAACGGGCGGCGGCCGATGTGGGCGCGGCGATGAACGGCCACAAGATCATTATGACCAAGAGTACCGTGCCTGTCGGAACGAACGAAAAAATCCGCGAGGTCGTTGCACGGCATACCCATCATGCATTTGATATTGTATCCGCACCCGAGTTTCTGCGCGAAGGCTCTGCGATCAGCGATACGCTGCATCCCGACCGCATCATTATCGGCATTGACAATCCAGCGCTGCGTGAGACGATGGTCGAGCTACACCAGGATTTTACGGACAATATCTATGTAACGGACGTCCGGAGCGCCGAGATGATCAAATACGCCTCCAACGCCTTCCTGGCCACGAAAATTTCATTTATTAATGAGATTGCCAATATTTGCGAAAAAGTGGGCGCTGACGTCACCAATGTAGCGGTTGGCATGGGCATGGACAAACGCATCGGCTCCTCCTTCCTGCAGGCGGGAATCGGATATGGCGGTTCGTGCTTCCCCAAGGACACGAATGCCCTGATTCAAATCGCGGGCAACGTGGATTACGAGTTCAAACTGCTTAAATCCGTAGTGGAGGTGAACGCGGATCAACGCTATATGATTATTTCCAAGCTGCGCGAATCCCTCGGGCAGTTAAACGGTATACATGTGGGCGTATGGGGTTTGTCCTTCAAGCCGAACACGGATGACATCCGGGAGGCGCCGTCCCTCGAGATTGTGGAAACCCTGGTGAAGGAAGGCGCGTTCGTCAAAGTCCATGATCCGATCGCGATGGATAAATTCAGGGAGCAGTTTAATCATGAGCATATTCAGTGGTGCTCCACGCCTGAAGAAGCGGCGCTTGGCTGTGATGCCGTCTGCCTGCTGACCGACTGGGATCACTACAAGCAGGTAGATCTGCGCATGCTGGGCTCCGTGCTGCGCAAGCCGGTTCTCATTGATGGGCGTAATGTATTCTCTGAACAGCAGATCGCCGAATCCGGATTGGAGTATTATTCGGTCGGCAGACCGCGCATGAGTGGGCTTAACGGCCTTTCGCCAAGCGTAGCAGGTGCAGTATAATATTAATGGTCAGGAAAATATGACCTTTTCAGGAAATTTACTTCATGGAGGGAGAGTGGAGTTATGAAATTGGTACTTTTGTCTGGCGGTTCCGGTAAAAGATTATGGCCTCTGTCCAACGATTCCCGTTCCAAACAGTTTCTGAAGGTGCTGGAAAGCCCGGAGGGACTTCCTGAATCCATGGTGCAGCGGGTATGGAGACAGCTTGGAGACGCCGGAATGGCGGAGTCCTCATATATTGCAACTGGCAGAGCTCAGGTCGAAATGATTCAGAGCCAGATCGGGAGCGACGTCAGCATCATTGTGGAGCCTGAGCGCAGGGATACCTTCCCGGCCATTGCGTTAACGGCCACTTACCTGTACAGCATCGCAGACGTATCTCCAGATACGGTCGTTGCGATTCTGCCGGTTGATCCGTACGTGGAGCAGACCTTCTTCCACACGGTGGCGCGCATGGAATACACGCTGCAGAAAACGGGTGCCAACCTTGCTCTGATGGGTGTCGTCCCATCCTATCCATCCGAAAAATACGGTTATATCATTCCGAAAGAAGGCCCGGCTGGAATTGCGGGCTGCCTGCAGGTCAGCCATTTTCAAGAAAAACCGAACAAAGAGCAGGCTGAGCTTCTGATTGAGCGGAGTGCGCTCTGGAACTGCGGAGTTTTTGCTTTCCGTCTGGGATATCTGTTGAACATTCTGGAAGGGAAGGGGCTTCCGCTGAAGTATGAAGAACTGCAGAAACAATATCATCTATTATCTAAAATAAGCTTTGATTATGAAGTGGTAGAGAAGGAAGAGAACATCGTAGTTCTTCCATATGACGGCTTCTGGAAGGATCTCGGCACCTGGAACACGCTGACGGAGGAAATGTCGCAGCGCCAGGTGGGCAAGGGAGTGATGACCGAGGATTCCGTGAATACAAGTCTAATCAACGAGCTGGACATTCCGGTTACCATTATCGGGGCCAGCGATCTGATCGTTGCGGCCAGTCCGGATGGCATTCTTGTAACCAACAAGGCGGAGAGCCCGCGGATCAAGGAAGTGCTGAAGGCTCACAATCAGCGTCCGATGTACGAGGAGCGCCGTTGGGGGCATTACCGGGTTGTGGATTATGTGAAATATCCGGAGGGCAATGAAGTGCTCACCAAGCGGATTTGCATCGAGAAGGACAAAAATATCAGCTACCAGCTTCATCGCAAGCGGAGTGAAATATGGACGATCATCAGCGGCGAGGCGGAAGTAATTCTGAACGAGAAACTGCACAAAGTAAAGGCCGGCGACGTTGTCCGCATTCCGGAAGGCACGAAGCACAGCATTCTGGCGGTGACCGATGTGGAGCTGATTGAAGTGCAGACAGGTTCCGAGCTGGTGGAAGAAGATATCGTCCGCTTCTGCATGGATTGGAATGACATCTCTCTGCACCAGTTTATTAGCTGAAAAAACGCACATGTTGCGTTTTTACGCATATAATTGCAAAAAATGATGTTGTTTAACGGTTTTTTTTGTCAAAATATCTGAAAAAAATGGGTTCCAGCATGGATGATCTATTAATTTTTGGTAAATCCGAGTCGATACTCTAGGATAAGAAGGAGCTTCATAGACCTTCATACGAAAAATGGCAACCCTGTCGAAAGGCAGGTGAACGCAAAGCTATAGGGCCTTACCCCATCGAGGGATGGCAGCCTGGCTACCGAGAGGGAGAGAATTGGTGAAAACTTATTCTATGTATCGATTTTTTAAAACACTGCTGCCTGTCGTGCTGTTTTGCTCTCTGCTCCCATCAGGGCTGTCGCGGGAACACACTGCCCAGGCAGCTGCAGCGCCCATTAATCCTGCTGCTTCAGCCGGGGCGCGCGAATTATATGCGTACTTGTCCAATTTGGACGGAAGAGGGATGATTACAGGTCAGCATGATTATCTGGAGAGCCCGGATGAACTGAACATCAAGCTGAAGAAAATCAGCGGGCAGTACGCCGGCCTGCACGGCTATGAGCTGGGGGCTGTTTCCAACCAGTCGGCTGCGGAGGCCGAGGCCCAGCGCAGCAATGTAGTGTATAGTGCGATTAATTGGCATAATGCCGGCGGCATCGTCGCCATAACCTTTCATCAGGCGCTTCCCGGCAAACCGTTGACCTGGGCCAATGTACAGGCCAAGATTACCCAGGCGCAATTTAACAAGTACGTTACACCAGGAACCAGGGAATATGCAAGGCTGATCGCAGATCTGGATCGCGTCGCGGTGTCCCTCGGCGAACTGCGGGATGCGGGTGTGCCCGTTCTATGGCGGCCTTACCACGAGATGAACGGGGATTGGTTCTGGTGGGGAAACAAGAATAACTTTGTGAAATTATGGGATATCATGTATGACAGATTTGTGAATGTCCACCAGCTGAACAATCTGCTGTGGGTCTGGAATCCCAACGCTCCGAACGCTTGGTCAGCTCCTTATGCCAGTACGTTTCCCGGTTTGTCCAAGGTCGATATTCTGGCCGCGGACATCTATGACAATGATTTCAAGCAGAGCTATTATGACGGCTTGCTGAGTCTGGCCGGAGAAAAACCGATTGCCATTGGCGAGCACGGAGAGATGCCTTCCGAGAGGGTATTGTCAGCCCAGCCGAAATGGGCATACTCCATGACCTGGGGCAACATGCTGACACAAAACAATTCGAACGATCAAATTATTGCATACATGAATGAGGACAGAACACTGACTCGGGATGAATTGGCGGCAGACATGGCTGCTCCTCCTGAAGCCCCTCCTGCGGAGCCGCCTGATACTGCTCCTCCGGGAGCGCCACCGGTCGGGGAAGAACCCGATCCGGAGCCTGAACCGGAACCTGCCCCCGAGCCTGTTCCAGATACGGTGTATGAGGGACTGCACGCCGAGTTCTTCAACAATATCGAGCTAAGCGGGACACCTGTGCTTACACGCACGGATGCCAAGCTGGATTTCAACTGGCGCAGTGCCGCGCCGGATCCGGCAGTGCCTGCCGATCAATTCTCCGTACGCTGGACAGGCAAGGTAAAACCCAGGTACAGCGGCACCTATACCTTTACGACGATTTCCGATGACGGAATCCGGGTATGGGTGGATGGGCAGCTGATCATTGACAGTTGGTTCAAGCAAAGCTGGACGGAGCGCAAAGGAAGCATCAGCCTTGCGGCTGATCAGCTCTACGACCTCAAAGTGGAATATTACGAAGGAACAGGTGATGCCATGGCACGCCTGATGTGGGAGAGCGAGCAGGAGTCCAAAGCGGTCATTCCTTCGAGCGCTTTGTTCCATACTGTGAAATAGCTCTCTCTTTCCGGCAACCCTGTACAGAAAGTGTGGACATGAACAATGAAAAATTGGTTGGCTAACAAGTATGCATATTTGCTTCTGGGCCTGCTTGGCTTGGTTATCTTGTTTTCGCTTTTGGGTTATGCCAACAAAAGCAATCAGGAAAATGAGAAGAACGCCGCTACAACCTTATGGATGCTTGGCGTCAGCGATGATTCCTCCGCTGAATTCAAGGGAGGGGCGGGCAAAGAATCCGTCACCCTGGACGTTCAAGCAGCGAGCGCGACGGCGTTAAAGGCGGCGGGAGGAGCGGCGCAGGCCGTTAAGACCTCCTCCCCTGTTATTCAACTTAACGGATCCATTCCCCCAGGACTGAATGCCGAGACCAATCCGGAGCTCGTGCTCGAATATGAGCTGGATACCATTCCGGCCAATGGCGTACGGTTTAATGTCCGCATCCTGGACGCCAGCAAGGCCGTGCCGCAGATGGCCGTGTTTTCCAATAACCAGCTTTCCGGCATGATCCAGATTGCAGGTGTGGCGGGAACGGGAAGCCAGTATACCTTCAAGAGCAATTATCAATTGTATATCCCGAAGGAACAGCTGCAGACGGGAGTAAATCAGCTCAAGCTCCGTGTGGCCCGGTGCCTGTACTGCTCGGAGGCAGAGAATTCGAGCCTCTGGTGGACATGGGACAGCCTGAATCTTGAGAAGCTTGCTTCCCCGGCTGCTGAGCCGATTCATGGCAGCTACATCCGTACGGGAACCAATGTAAACAATAACGAGTTTTATTATGATAAAGGGGCTACCCGTCATCTTCCTGCCGTGATGAAGTGGCTGGGGATCGCCTACAGCGGAAATATTATGCGGGTCACCTGTGCGAGCAACGTCGGCAACGCATGCTCCGACCTGGACAACTATTACAAGACCCTCAAGCAGTACAACATGCAGGCAGTTGCCCTGTATCTGTATACAGGCGACATCAAGCTGAATGCGGACGGTACGCTGCCGGATTCCGCCAAGCAGAAGTTAACTTCGTATCTGCAAAAATACGGTCCGTATGTGCAGTATTTTGAAGTCGACAACGAGCCAGGGCTGTTCAACCGTTCCAAAGCGGTCAATCTGGCGGTAGCCCAATGGCTGAACAGTGAAGGGAAGAAAATTGCCCCTTATATGAAAACAGTAGCTCCCGGATGGGCATATTGGCCGGCATATTCCGTCAAATCTTGTAAGAATCAGACGGGTGATAAGAAAGAATGCGGCAATCCGGACGGATGGGAAAGGGACCCCAAGCAGCGTCTTGAGCTGGAGAATGTGACGGATCTGACCAACGGACACGCCTATGGTGAATCGTATGTGCAGGGACGGGGAGGCAGCTTTGTTGAAAACCTGCAGACCTTCAGCGGGTCCAAGGATGGGCTCAGTAAAACGATGCTGAACACAGAGTTCGGTACCTCCGACTCCCATACGGATAACCCGATTTATGGGGCGAGCCAGCCGCAGGCAGCGGTTTTCGACCGGATAATGCGGTCACAAATCGGATATGCCGATATGCTCGTCCAGCACGCCGCTTTCTACAAGGATTTCACTTTATTTGAAACAGGCTTTGATCTGAACAATCACAATCCTGCGAATACCCAAATTCATGAGTTTTCAAGCGGTCTTGATTCACGCGTCGATATCATGAGACGTCTCAGCCTGGCATATGCCACTCATGGCAAGCCGTTGACCTATGAGGTGCTGAACAAGAGTGAGACCGCCGACAAAATGGTCTATGTGCGTGCGGTGGACACATCCACACTTGATCCGCTGCCGGGGAGCAGTGCGAAATCCAACAAGCTGCTGGTCAATTTGGTGAACTTCGAACCGACAACCCAACACATTAAGGTTCGTGTAACGATGCCGAATCAGGGTACCTATCAGGGAGAACGCTTTGGACCTGGGGACACCTATGCTGAGGCACAAACCACATTGACCGGTCTGCAGGCTTCTCCAACCCTGGATTTCGAAGAAACACTCGGTCCGGGTGAATCCGTCCAATACATTCTCGCTCCGGCCAAGGTGGTCGATGGTGTCAGCACGGCTGACGTCTCTGCCCCTGATTGGGTAACGGCCAATGTTTCCCAGGACGGAGACATTAAAGTGGACTGGACGGAAGCAGAGGGGGCTCTTGCTTATGACGTGCTGCGTGCGGAAGGCACCGACGGTCCTTATCAGGTCATCGCTTCTGCGGTGGAAGCAACCAATTATTCTGATACATCGGTCAAAGCAGGCGTTTCCTACACCTACAAAATACGTGCGGCAGGCTCCGGGAAAATCTCTCCCGGAGCCAAAGTCGAATACACAGGTCTTGCCGCACTCGACCGGACAGCCTGGAAGGCAAGCGCCAGCCCGAATAAGGCTAATGCCAGACTAGCCATCGACAGCAGCACGCGCACTCGCTGGGACACAGGGATCAGACAGAGTGCGGGCGCCTATTATCAGGTCGATTTGGGGAAGACGAGCCGGATCGGGCAAATTACACTGGATGGAGCAACGTCGGAAAATGACTACCCGCGCGCTTATGACGTGCTGGTGTCTGTCAACGGCACGGACTGGACCAAGATCAACTCGGGGCGCGGAAGCGGAAGCTGGACGGATATCCGCTTTAATCCGATCGAAGCCAGATATGTGAAAATTGTGCTGACTGAGGGCGCGTCCATGTTCTGGTCCATCCATGAATTGCAGGTTTATGCCCAACTATCCTAACTATACGAAAAAGCTTCTCTCTAACAAATACGGGGGGAAGCTTTTATTTTTTTTGTAATACGCGCAGAAGAGGACAACATTTCTTTGTTCTTCTTTTATAATAATTAGGTATAAAATAATATAGTTTTATAGAGGCTTGCAGAAGCATCCGGAGATTTCAACTAAACGGAGGATTCGATTTGGCAGACAAGCATGAGGAATTCCAAATAGATAGGTCGCCGCGTTCAAAGACGAGAACCGGCCATGACGGGGTTATCAGACTTGATGTGCAGGATATTTTGAGGCAGTGCGGCCTGGAGGAACCGGAATGGCTCCGTGAATGGCTTGCACGCCGTGAATCCTGATTACCGCTTACGGGCAGAGAGAACGAAGAAAGGGGAAACCAACAGCCTGGCAAGGCGTTGGAATCCCCTTCATTACTCCATCATGCGTTCCATACGGATAAAAGCAATGAAGCGTTTGGCTTCCTCCTCGCTTAGACTGCGCCCATCAATCATAAGATTAAAGCGGCTTAGAATATCCATGTCGGACAGCTCAAGATGATCAATAAATTGCTTCACTTCCGGTTCCATGTCATTTTGTGTGAGCGGTATGCGGCCGATCAAGTAATCGATCGATACCCCGAAGAGATTGGCGAGCTTTGTCAGCGTGTCAAAATCGGGTTTACGCCGGTTCTTCTCATAATGTGAGAGAGCGGCCCGGGTAATTCCCAGAATTTGAGCCAATTCTTCCTGTTTCCAACCCCTTTTCTCCCGTAGTTCTGCAATGCGGGTGCCATAATCCATCGTATCTCCTCCTGGTTGCAAGTTGTTTAGAGAGGGTAAGGAGTCCTATGAATCAAATGTTACATTTTGTGATGCGCAAAAATATAAAGATACATATAGTATCTTTACTGGGTTAAAGTGTTAGCATATAAGCATTTTACTATAAATAGACGAGGAATGAACAGTTTTTTCGCGGTACGACGGGATTTCTGAGCATATATAGTTATAAGGTAACGGAAACGATACAGCCATATTATTTAAAATTGTGACTAAAGCAACTAGTTTTGTGTCAATAAAAGTAAATTATAATATTTAATCTATCATCCTCTGTAAACTTTCATTCATGGTTGCGAAAAGAAGAAGATATACAAGGATATGGTACAATAGTTTAAAATCGGATTGGTTCCCTTTGGGGTACTTATTTCCGAATGGAAGGAGTAAACACATGCAGATGGATCCCGTTGTACGCTTGCAGGGGGTTACCAAGATCAAATCCTCCAGGACGCTTGTTGATAGCCTGACACTGGACATACCGGCCGGACAGGTATTCGGCTTTCTGGGACCGAACGGAGCGGGGAAAACGACAACCATCCGAATGATGGTTGGCCTTATTTCGTTAACCGAAGGGGATATACATATTTGCGGCCACAGCATCAAAACAGACTTTGAACGCGCCATTGCCAATGTGGGTGCCATTGTGGAAAACCCTGAAATGTACAAGTTTATGACAGGCTACCAGAATTTGCTCCATTATGCCCGCATGAATCCGGGTGTGACCCGGGAGCGGATAGAAGAGGCAGTTAGGCTGGTTGGATTGGAAGGAAGAATCCGGGATAAAGTGAGGACCTACTCGCTTGGCATGCGCCAGCGTCTTGGTGTGGCGCAGGCGATTCTGCACCGCCCGAAGCTGCTTGTTCTGGACGAGCCCACGAATGGCCTCGATCCGCAGGGAATTCGCGAGCTGCGCGATTATTTGCGGCATTTGAGCCGTACCGAAGGTACGACGATTTTTGTGTCCAGCCATTTGCTGTCCGAAATGGAGCTGATGTGCGACAACGTCGCGATTATCCAGAACGGCAAGTTGATGGGAGTGCGGGATTTGAACGCTGTTTCCCAGGCGCCAGAGACCGCTCGTGTGGCCTTTGAGGTAGACGACCCGCAGCAGGCGCAGCGTATTGCCGGCAGCGGCCAGATTGAGGCCGGCAGCCTTGTTGTTGATCTGGACCGGGAAGGTACTGCCGATCTGAATGCCAGATTGGCGGCGGCCGGAATCCGGGTATATGCGATACACCGGTCTGTTCGAACACTGGAGGATCAATTCCTGGAGATGACGGGAGGCGGAAGTATTGGCTGACTTTTTTAAACTGGTGCATAATGAAAATTTGAAAATTTATATGCGTGTCCGAACCTGGGTTATGCTCGGAATTTTGGCATTTGTGACAGCGGTTGTGCCCGTTCTTATTTATATGGCTTCCGATTCGGCAGGGGCCTGGGACGGGTTGCTGCTGACGGCTTCTGTCGCCTTTTTTCTGAATATAATATTTACCGTCATTGTGGCGGCCGACTCCGTGGCCGGAGAATACTCGGCGGGCACCATCAAGCTTTTGCTGATCCGTCCCTGGAGCCGCGGCAAGCTGCTTTTATCCAAATATCTGTCCGTCGTGCTGTTCAGCCTGGCCGCTACCGCGCTGCTGATTGTTCTGGGCGCCGTTTTTTCACTGCTGCTGCTGCCAGGGACGGGAAGCATGTCGGAGATGATACTGCCGGGTTGGAGCGTCGGAAAATATACGGCACTCAGCCTGCTCAGCCGATATGCCGATTTGTTTATCATCTGTACGTTTGCCTTTATGCTGTCGGCTGTCTTTCGTTCCGGCGGCCTGACGATCGGGCTGTCCCTGTTTATTCTGTTTATGCAGAATACGCTGTCCGTGTTTTTTACGCCTGAGCGCTACAGCTGGGCCAAATATGCATTGTTTAATAACATGGGCCTCAGTCAGTATATGCTTTCCCCTGTCGGCGGGGGAGGCATGACGCTCGGTTTTTCCATAGCGATTTTAGCCGTTTATTATGTCCTATTTATGGCAATCAGCTGGATCGTATTTGTCAAAAGGGATGTAACGGCTTGAGTCAGACAGAGCCCCTGTTATCCGTCCGGGCATGGAGGGGAACAGGGGCTTTTCTGTGAGTTTAACCGGCCTCCGCGGCAGGCTTGGCAGACAATGAATCATCCAGGGACTCAGATTCTGACAGCTCTTCGGGCAGGGAAGCCTCTGTGCCTTTCATTTGACTGTGGCCGTTCATAATGCCGCCTTCCATAATGACAAGCACGCCGGAGGCCGAATTGCCATACAGCTCTCCCGTGGAGGTGAGTGTGATCCGTTTTTCGGCTTGGATATTTCCGAAGACCTTCCCGGCAATAATGACTTCAGCGGCGGTAATGTCGGCGTTAATCACGGCGGATTCGCCGATAACGACAACATTCGTGCTTTTAATCTCCCCCTGGTATCTGCCTTCCATTCGCAGTGGAGCTTCACAATGCAAGGTCCCTTCAAAGAAGGAGCCGCTGGAAAGCAGCGTATCCGTCGTAGTGCCGGCGTGTGAGGGCTTGGTAATGGCTTTAAACATGTTCTAACCTCCCTGATCTTCATTTCACAATGAACGGCCAGTCCGCAGGGTTTCTCATTGTACATAGAGCAGCGGATCAACGGGAATATTTTGTTTAACCACCTGAAAGTGGAGATGCGGGCCCGTGCTTCGTCCGGTATTGCCAAGCTGTCCGATCAGATCGCCCTTGTCCACCTGATCACCGGGGGATACATTCATACCGTTAAGATGCATATACCAGGTCTGCAGCCCGTTCGGGTGCTGAATAATAATATATTTGCCACGCTCGCTCATCTGATCGGCGGTCGTAACGGTTCCCGCCCCTGCGGCGTAGACCGGATCGCCGATGCGGCCCGCAATATCAATGCCTGCATGGTAAGCACTGCGGCCGTTAAACGGATCACGCCGGTAACCGAAGCTCGAGGTCAGGCGGCGTTCCGAGGTTGGCCAGAGTGAAGGCTTGCCCTCCCTGGCCAGCTCAAGCTTTCTGGCCTGCAGCAGTTTGGCCTGTTTCTGTTCTTCCCAGTTCTTCCGGGCGTCTTCAGCTCGTTCCAGCGTCTTGGGTACGCTTTTCTCCATGGCGTCCAGCAGATCCTGAATCTCTTCAAAATCATCCTTCAGTTCCCGGCCCTTCGTCAGCACCTGCTGGTCGTGAACTGCGATCCATTGACCGCCCTTGCTGCCGGATATGTCCAAGGAGATGGGTTCGTTCTTCCCGGCATTCTTAGTGGAGGAATCGGGGTCATACTTCTGGATGAACTCTTCAAGCTGCTGTTCCAGCTCGTTAACCCGTTGGATGCGTTCCTTCATATCAACGGCCTGGCCGGAAAGCTTTATCACTTCGTTTTGCAGCAGGGAAATGGCTTTTTCTTTGTCAGACACGGTGACCTCCAGTTGCAGGCTTTGGGCGGCGAGGGTTGTTTCCAGCCTGGATATGATTTGGGAGGAACGGACCTGAAGGGATATGACGAGCGTGGAGATGGACAGAACAGCAATAGCGGGCACTAAAATGACAACAGGTCTGGACAGCTGAAATTGGCGGGCAGGGCGCTGTGCGTCACGCAGCAAAAGAAGGGTCATCCGTCGGTTCATGTCTCCTTTTTTCATAACAGCTCCTTTCCGGCAGATACACAGCAGGCGGCGGCTGCAGCCGTATCGCCGGCCAAATGCCTGTATTGCTAACTATGTATTCATAGATTCCGCGTTATATGACAAAAATGTAAAGAGTAGCCCATCATCAAGGTGATTCCGCAAAGGGAGGTGCCATATGCTCTGGCTGGTGATTGTTCTGCTGATTTTTATCTTTCAGGTCGGAACCATCCTGATTCTTGAATTCCGCAAGCCCTCCAAGGCTGTGGCCTGGCTTTTTATCCTGTTCTGTTTTCCGCTGATCGGCTTTGTTCTCTATTATTTCATGGCCCAGGACTATAAAAATCGAAAATTCATGCGCCACAGAGGTTCGCGGCTCTTTCGCGGCTTCAAAGACCAGCTCTGGAAGCAGGCCAGGGTAATTGAACGCCTGGAGCAGATGGAGAATCCCGATTTCAGTGATCAGGAGCGCTTGTTCAACCTGCTGTCCCGCCTGTCGGAAAGCCCCATTACTGGTTGCAATGAGACACGCGTGCTGACGAACGGGGAGCAGGCTTTTCCCGATATGCTGCAAGCGATGGAAAGTGCACGGCATCATATTCATATCGAGTTTTACATTTTCCGCAATGATGAAATCGGTGTCCGTTTTCAGCAGGTTTTAATACGCAAGGCGCGGGAAGGGGTTAAGGTGCGATTTGTGGCGGATGGGCTGGGAAGCTATCATCTGCCCCGCTCCTTTGTCCGTGATTGCCGGGAAGCGGGGGTGGAATTTCATTTTTTTCTGCCTCCGCTTATAGCGACCCTTGACCGGCGGGTGAATTACCGGAATCACCGTAAAATCGTGGTGGTGGATGGTGTCGTCGGTTTTGTCGGCGGCATCAATGTCGGAAATGATTATCTTGGGCTGTACCCCAAGTTCGGATTCTGGCGGGATACCCATATGCGGATTGAAGGGGACGGGGTCTATTTTTTGCAAAACACGTTTCTTGGCGACTGGAAGCTAGCTTCCGGTGAACGGATTATCGATAAAAGCTTGTTCCCGCCGCATCAATGTCAGGGAAACGAGCAGGTGCAGGTGCTCGCCAGCGGTCCTGACCAGGATTGGGATGCGATTCAGGAAATGTGCTTTGGTGCCTTAACCATTGCCAAAAGCAGGATATGGCTAACGACCCCGTATTTCATCCCTGACCCCAGCATTTATGAAGCACTCAAGACAGCTGCCGTCAGCGGAGTGGATGTACGGATTATCATTCCGTATAAATCGGATTCCAGATTGGTGCATCTTGCTTCCTTATCCTATGTTGAGGAGTTGCTTGAGGCGGGGGTGAGGTTTTACCAATACCGCAAAGGCTTTATTCATGCCAAGGTGATGATTGTGGATGAGCTGCTGGGTTCCGTAGGAACGGCCAATCTGGACATGCGCAGCTTCTTTTATAACTTTGAGCTGACCGCTGTACTGTTTTCAAAGGAGGCTATCAACCGGCTGGTGCGGGACTTTGAAGAGGATCTTCAGAACTCCAGCCCCATCGATTACGAAGAGTTTTCCAACCGACCCAAAACCCACAAGGCAGCAGAAATGTTGACCCGCATGCTTTCCCCTCTGCTTTAAAGGCCAAAATGGTCTGAATTTGACGGGAAAGCGCGTTGTTTTGTTGTTTTTCTGCTCACAGCTAACTTTTTTGACCAAAATCGACCATTATATGATATAATGTATATAAGTTAATGATGCTGCGGAGAAGGGGATTGTTAAACCAGTCCCCTTTTTTATCCAGTAATATGTAAATTATTCCATATTGATTTAGGGGGAAGGATGATGGAAACGATCGAAAAACAACAAGCCGCAGCATTAGGAAAAAAGTATCCGGTCAGTCGGAAAAATAAGCTCAAGAAACTGCTTCAGCGGGTTTCTTTTATAACTCTCGGGGCAGCGCTCATGGCGGTAGCGCTTGAAATTTTCCTTGTGCCCAATGGAGTCATCGACGGAGGCATTACCGGTATATCCATTATGTTTTCAAAAATATTCGGATTGCCGCTCGGCATATTTCTGTTTCTTCTTAACCTGCCTTTTCTTATTCTCGGGTACAAACAAATTGGAAAGACCTTTGCGCTTTCCACGCTGCTTGGTGTAGGTATCATGTCTATCGGTACGACGCTGCTGCATACGGTTCCGGCATTGACACCGGGTGAACCGCTGCTGGGCGCCATCTTCGGCGGAGTTATTCTGGGGGTTGGCGTAGGGCTCGTTATCCGTTCGGGCGGATCGCTGGATGGTACGGAAATTGTCGCGATTATCGCCAGTGAGAAAACGCCGTTCTCGGTGGGGGAAATCGTGCTGTTCGTGAACGTGTTCATCCTGGGCAGCGCCGGCTTCGTATTCGGCTGGCCTAACGCGCTTTATTCCATGATTGCCTATTATATTGCCATGAAAATGATCGATATTACGATTGAAGGTCTGGATCAGTCCAAGTCCGTATGGATTATCAGTGATAAATACCGGGATATCGGCGATGCGTTGACCGACCGTCTGGGTCGGGGCGTCACTTATCTGGATGGTGAAGGCGGCTTTACCGGTGAAAGCAAGAAAGTCATCTTCGTAGTCATTACGCGGCTGGAGGAAGCGAAGCTGAAGTCCATTGTAGAGGACTGGGACCCGCACGCTTTTGTAGCCATCGGCAATATCCATGATGTTAAAGGCGGAAGATTCAAGAAAAAAGGAATACATTAGCGAGGCTAATAGATCATAAGGTAAAGCCAGTCCCCTGACATATTTTCAGGGGGCTTTTTTTTCCTGAAAATTCAATTTAAGAAAAACTTTATTTTTAACCTCATTTCTTCTTTAATAGTTTTCTTTATCCTACAAGCATACGAAGGATTAGGAGGAAGTTGGAGTATGAAGAAATGGGTTTTTTGTATTATCGTTTTGCTGCTGCTGGGCTACGGGTTCACGAAATTTAAGGAGGGCATGACTGACCTGCCCGATGAATCAACACCTTTCGACGAAAGCATAAAAATTCCCGGAGCGGTTCCTCAAGGGGACGTTTTTACGATAAAAGTGACAAAAGAAATGATATTCCAGGGAGATCTGCTGCTCGTCAACAAGGACCATCCTGTTCCGGATGGGCTGCACCCCGAGTCGGAAGCGGTGAGTCTGGTCAAGAATTCCGAGCTGATCGACGGATTCGGCGTGCTTGATAGCTCTATTCAGCTATCGCCCTGGCTGGTGGACAAATTTCGTACCATGATCAAGGCCGCGGCGCAGGACGGGGTCAATCATTTCTTGATCAGCAGCGGTTATCGGAACAAAGCCAAGCAGGACGAGCTGTATCGCGATATGGGATCGGAATACGCCCTGCCGGCGGGGTATAGCGAGCACAACCTCGGTTTATCGATGGATATCGGCTCCTCACAGGCGGAAATGAATCAGGCCCCGGAAGGGAGGTGGCTGAAAGATAATTCCTGGAAATACGGGTTTGTTCTGCGTTATCCCGAGGATAAAACAGCGGTGACGGGCATACAGTTTGAGCCTTGGCATTTCCGTTACGTCGGTCTGCCGCACAGCGCGATCATGCAGGAAAAGAACCTTGTCCTGGAACAATACCTGGATTTACTGAAACAGCAGAAGTCGGTAAGCATCACGATCGGGGGGGAGAACTATAAAGTCTTTTACTTTCCGGTAAATGGAGATCATACGATCACCGTGCCTGCGCAAGGAAAATACGAGATTTCCGGCAATAATGAGGACGGCGTTATTGTTACGGTTCACGAATAACCGGGATATTCGGAACTTTGTGCGGAAAGGAAGCGGAAGGGCAAGGTATTCACGAGGATATGGTCAAGGAGGGGACGGCGCAGGATGAATACGAAAATGGGGACGGTGACAACAGCCGGGATGAAGACGAATACGAGCGTGAATAGAAACAATATGAAGGTGAGCGTTCTAAGTCTCCGAGCCCTGCTAGTCCTTTATGTATATGTGTTGGTCAAAGTCATCTTATTGAAGTTTCATTCTTTGGACCTGGGTTTTCTTGGGGGCCGGCTGCTGGCCGGTCTGCGGCAGCCAGGCTTGATTTCGCAGCAGTTGCATACAGGTAATTTGGTTCCCTTCAGGGAAATCTCCAGATCGCTGTATTCGTTAACCGACCACGCTTTATTTAATGTGTTCGGAAATGTGGCTATTTTTATGCCTTTGGGAATTTTACTGTCTCTTATGTTCAAAGAAAAAGGGATGCCGGGGATGAGGACATTCATCTGTGCGTTTTTCTTAAGCCTGTGTTTGGAAACCGCCCAGCTTCTGTTCAGGATTGGTCAATTTGACGTCGATGACATTTTGCTGAATTCCGCGGGAGGGCTTCTTGGCTTCTTGATATACCGGATCATTGCTGAACCGATGAGACCGGCCAATGGCTAAACCCCAATTCCGCAGCTTTCGCTTCCAGGTGATCCGGTTGTTCGGGCTCAGCATGCTGTTGTCCGCCGGCACTACTTTTCTGATCTACTTGGCGCTGCAGCAATATTACCATACGTTGTACCGCGAAGACCCGATGTTCGAAGTCCGGGAAACGATCAGAGAGATCGGCGATATTAACGTGTTCCTGATGTTTTTTTTTCCGATTTCATTTTTCTACTTCTATCTGCTTACCCGGCGTTACGTTGCTTATTTCCGGGAGATTTCCCGCGGGATCAACCAATTGGCCGGGGGCCACTTCTCCCATCGGGTCAATATCCAGTCCAATGATGAGATCGGGGACATTGCCCGGGACATCAACCTGGCCAGCGAAAAGCTGCAGCAGGCAGTGGAACGGGGGGATTTCGCCGAGAACAGCAAGGAGCAACTGGTGCTGAACCTCGCCCATGATTTGCGGACCCCATTGACTTCCGTCATCGGGTATTTGGATTTCATTCTTCAAGGCAAGGATTTGACCGCTGATCAGATGAAGCATTACATGACGATTGCCTATACCAAATCGCAGCGGCTGGAGAAGCTGATCGACGAGCTGTTCGAAATTACGCGGATGAATTACGGCAAGCTAAGGATCAATCGCAAACCGCTTGACCTGAGCGAGCTGCTGACCCAATTAACCGAAGAGATGTATCCCGTATTCGAAAAAAGCAAGCTGACCGCGCGTCTTGAGGTAGCATCGCAGCTGATGACTTCCGGAGACGGCGACCTGCTCGCACGCGTGTTCGAGAACCTGTTGTCCAATGCCGTCCGTTACGGCAAAGACGGTGAGTACATCGATATTCAAGGCTGCCTGGATGAGGATCAAGTCGTCATTCAAGTCATCAATTACGGTGATTCCATTCCTCCGGATGAGATTCCTCATGTGTTCGACATGTTTTTTACCGGGGATCGTGCCCGAACCCATCAGGAGGGAAGCACCGGGCTTGGCCTGTTTATCGCCAAGAACATTGTAGAGCAGCATGATGGCTCAATATCGGTACAAAGCGATCTCATTCGTACCGAATTCGAGGTGCGTTTGCCAACATGAACTGTTACAATTCACAATTTGTCGATTAAGGTTACAAAAATGTGTTTTTTTAGAACTTTATCTACAGCAACATCCTCACTTAAAATATCTAGGGGGAGAATTCATTTTTTTTCCATCCTCTCGTCATGGAAAAGTGTGAGACAAATTGTAAGCATATCAAAGGGAGGTTTCATGATGAAAGAGAAAACGGCTGCCTTGCTGCTTGTTGTTTCTTTATCCGCCGCTTTGGCCGGAGAAGTAAATGCCGCGTCAGGGAGTGATCAGCAGCCGCAGCAATCGAATGTTGAAGTAAATGCGCCTGCAGGACAGAAGGAAGTCCAGCTTAGCCTGGAGCAGGCCGTAGCCTTGGCAGAGGCTAACAACGAGCTGTTGAGAAGTTCGACACGGGACCTGGAGCGCAAGGGGATTACACTGCAGGAAGCAGCGGAAGACCTGGGGTATATCTCACCTTATGATGTCGACGGGAGCGTTGATGCCTCGGAGAGCAATCCGCGCTGGAAGAGCTATAATTCGGCCAATGAAGCTTATCTTACGGCTGCAAGGCATGCCAAGTTTGCCAAGGATAAGGTCTATTTCTCGGTAATGAAAAGCTATCAGGCCGTTTATGTTGCGGAAAACAATGTTGAAACCGCGCAGCAGCAGCTGGAGCTTGCACGTGCAAAAGAGCGCATCGCCGCCGCCAAATCATCCCGCGGTCTTGTGTCACAAAAAGAATACGATGATGCCGTACATAGCCGGACGGAAGCGGAGGAAGCTGTCAGACAGCGCAACTCGGATCTGCAGAAGGCGTATGATGCGTTAAATACACTGATAGGCAAGCCCAAGGGCGCAACATATACTTTGGAGAACCCGCCAGGATATCGTGAGCCCGTTAAACTGGATATCGAGGCCCATATCAGCAAGCTCGTGGAAGACAGCCCGGAGATTATTGACCTGAAGGAAGCGGTCAAGAACAGTGAATGGGATATCAGATACGATAATTTCCAGGGCAGTGAGTCTGATAAAAAGCTGAAGCGTATGGATCTGGAAGACGCCAATGAGCGCTTGACGAAAGGGAAGGAGGATTTTGCCGAATCGCTGCGGACGGCCTACAGCACGCTGATGGACAAGGGCCAGGAATACATACGATTGAAGGAAAACTATAATATTGCCCAAAAAGCGCTGGAGCTGTCCCGCAAGAAATGGGATAGAGGCATGATCGTTCAGTCCGAGCTGGAGGAGAGCCAGTTGAATGCCGACCAGCTCCGCCGTCAGCTTGAGGAATTGGCGATAGAGATAAGCCAGCTGGAATATACGCTGAATAAGCCGTGGAGTGTCTAGGAGGGACAGGCTGTGAGTGAAATCGTTGCTAACGATGCAATCGTGGAATGGAAAAAGAAACGGAGAAGGAAATGGATCATTCGGACCGTTATTGTGCTTGCATTATGCGGGGCGGGAGCGGTGGTATACTGGCAGTGGCCTGAAAAAGAAGTAGCGGCCGTGCCTCAAAACGAGACATTGAAGGTGGAGCGTGGGGACGTCACGGAGACATTGGACGCCACGGGAACGGTCAAAGCGTCGAAGGAGGTCAACCTCAACTTCACAGGCGAAAGCACAGATAAGCTGGCGGCGGTCAATGTTGCGCCAGGGGACCGGGTCAAGGCCGGACAGGTACTGGCCCGTCTTGATGATACGGAGGCGCGCAATCAGGCACAGAGCGCTGCGGACGACCTGGCTATGGCCAAAAACAAACTGGAGGAGGCTCTTAAAGGGCCGAAGCCGGAGGAAGTGGAAATCCAGCAGGTCAATGTGCAGCGTGCGAAGACGGAGTTGGAAAGAGCCAAGCAGAACTTTGATATTGAGGAGGCCCAGAGCCAGAAAGAGCAGTCCTCCAAGCAGCTCGAACAGGCCCGTAAGGCTTATGATGACCAGAAATTTCTGCTGGAAGAAGGGGCTGTTCCCGCCAATGAAATGGAGCAGGCTGAGCAGGCACTGGAAAAGGCTGAACAGGACTATGAAGCGCAAGAGAGGAACATGCGCAAGATTGAAAATCAGCAGAAACAAGCGATCGAGGATGCGGAAATATCGTACAGGCAGGCGATGGCCGAGCTGAAAAAAATCCAGACTCCCGCGGATGACTCCGCGATTGAAGCGGCGAAGATTGATGTGCGGCGGGCCGAAACCGTGCTGAAGCAAAAACAGGACAGTCTGACGAAGCTGGAAATCAAGGCCCCGTGGGATGGTGTAATCCTGAAAGTAAACGGCGACGTGGGGACAAGCCCGACGGCTCCTTTCATTGTGATGAACAACGCGAGCGCCAACAATTTGATGATTGCAGCCAAAATCGGACAAAGCGATATCGTTAAGGTGCAGACAGGCTTGAAGGCTATATTTCGCACCAACGCTTATCCTGGTGAGGAGTTTCAGGGAGAGGTGAAGTTTGTGTCGCCTGAACCGTCCACCGAGGATGGGAGCACCGCTTATCCGATCGAGCTATCTGTCAAAAACCCCGATGGCAAGCTGAAAACCGGGATGGTCATGGAAATATCCCTCTTGCTGGGCACGCATAAAGATGTGCTGTTCGTTCCGGCCATGGCGATCCGCTCCGAGGGAGGGCAGGACGGTGTATACGTGGCGTCCAATCCGGCAGCTCCGGAGGCTTATGAATTTGTGCCGATTGAGCAGGGCTTTTACACTCCTGACCGGGTTGAACTGAAGTCTGGTGTGAAGGAAGGGGATACGGTGGTGATCCCTGCGCCTGCTGCGATGCCGGAGGATCCCATGATGGGAGGTGCGGGATGAGCCACGTCATTGACATTCGGCATGTCCGCAAAACCTATAGGGTTGGCGACCAGGAAATCCACGCCCTGCATGATGTGAATCTTTCTATCGAGCAGGGGGAATATGTCGCCATCATGGGGCCGTCGGGCTCGGGGAAATCCACAATCATGAACGTGCTCGGCTGTCTTGATCTGCCGGACTCCGGCGAGTTTTATCTGGATGGATATCCTGTGCTGGGGGCCAAGCCTTACGAGCTGGCCCTGATTCGCAACCGCAAGATCGGTTTCGTATTTCAGAAATTTCATTTGCTGTCCCGCTCCACCTCGCTGGCAAATGTCGAGCTGCCGATGATTTATGCCGGGGTGCCTGCAAGGGAGCGGAAGCGGCGGGCGGCTGAGGCGCTTACTCATGTAGGGCTTGGGAACCGGCTGAAGAACAAACCTAACGAGCTGTCCGGGGGACAGCAGCAGCGTGTCTCCATCGCCCGCGCGCTTGTCAACGATCCGGTCATTCTGCTGGCGGACGAGCCGACAGGCGCGCTGGATTCCCGCACAACCGTGGAGATTATGGACATCTTTCAACGGTTGAATGATCAGGGGATCACAATCGTTCTCGTGACGCATGATGCCGAGGTGGCAGCATGTGCCAAGCGTCTGATCTATTTCCGGGACGGACGGATCGAGAAGGATGAGCGGATTACTCCGCAAAGAATGTCGGCAGAGGAAGTGAACGCATGAACCCACTGGAAACGCTGAAGATGTCCTTTTCCAGTCTGAAAAGCAATAAGTTGCGCTCGCTGCTGACCATGCTCGGCATCATTATCGGGGTTGCGGCGGTCATTGCCATAGCGGCGATCGGCAAGGGCTCCAATGCCCAGATCACCTCGCAGATTAATAATATGGGCAATAATTTAATCATGATCTACCCATTTTACCAATATGATGAAGCGAATGGCACCCAATTTGTGGAGCCGCCGGAATTCACCCTGGAGGATGTGGCCGCATTGGAGCAGCTCAGGTCCGTTGCCGATGTGGCTCCGAGCGGGATGAGCAGCGCTGATGTCGTCTGGAACAGGCAAAAGGTGAATCTTCAAATCGAAGGCACTTCGGCCTCATTTGCAAGGGTGCAAAAGCTTTTCTTCACGGATGGCAGAACCTTCACCAATTATGAGGTGGAAAAAGGGATGAACGTGGCCATCATCGGGTCACAGGCTGCCAGTGACCTGTTCGGGGAAAATAGCGCCAATGCGGTCGGAGAAACGGTATTGATTAACAATCTGCCATTTAAAATTGTAGGCTTGCTGTCGAATAAAAACTCCATGATGAACAACAGCTCCTACCAGATCTACATTCCGATCACAACCGGCATGGACCGGATGAGCCATATGAGCATCCAGCAATTGAATGTTTCCGCTGCGGCTCCCGAATTGATGGACAGCGCGCGTGCTGAAATTACGCAGACGCTGCGCACCAGGCATATGATCAAGGAAGGGCAGCCCGACGATTTTCAAATGATGAGCCAGACCGACTATCTGCAGATGACTGCCGGCGTTGATGATACCATGAATCTGCTGATTATCGGAGTGGCCGGGATTGCGCTGCTCGTTGGCGGGGTGGGCATCATGAATATGATGCTGATGGCCGTTACGGAACGGACGAGGGAAATCGGAATCCGCAAGGCCATCGGAGCCCAGCGCGGCGATATTATGCTGCAATTTCTGACGGAGGCGATATTCATCAGTCTGCTTGGCGGCATTCTCGGCGTGTTCGCCGGAATCGGGGCGGCCAAGCTGCTGAACAGTATGGCACAGATGCCGATCGTATATACGGTTGAGCCGATTCTGTATTCATTCCTGAGCTGTATGGCTGTGGGCATTCTGTTCGGGGTTATTCCCGCCCTTAAAGCCTCGCGCCTGAAACCGATTGATGCTCTGAGATATGAGTAAGGGTATAAAGGCAGAACAGCTATTGCTAAAAAACCTGTGCGGTCTGTCAGGCTTGTACAGGTTTTTTGCCGTTCAAATAATCCAATAACGGGCGGATGGGCTGTGGCGGAATCATATCGATCAGGTCCCCTATCCGTTCGAGCCTTTCCCCGATATTAAGCAGGTGATAATCCTTGGGAGACACATCCTGCCGAACCTCCTCCCATGTAAGGGGAGTGGAGACGGTAGCGCCTATTCTGCCGCGAGGGGTATAGGGGGCGGCCAGTGTTTTTCCATGATAGTGCTGAAGATAGTCGAAATAAATGCAGGTGCCGCGGTCCTTCTTGAGCCTTTCCAGCGTGAACAGGGACGGATGCTTCTCGGTCACGTATTTTCCAACAAAATGGCCGACGCTCCGCAGCTCGTCGAATGTAATGCCTTCAGGCACGGGGACGATAACCTGTACACCTGTAGCGCCGGAAGTTTTGGGGATCGATTGCAGACCGAGCGAAGCCAGCACTTCTCCCACGATGCTTGCGGCTTCCATGATTCGCGGTTCCTCTTCAACCGAGGGGTCCAGGTCAATCATCCATTCACAGGGGAGCGGATTGCCTGCCTTATGCAGGGAAGGGTGAAACTCAAGCGCAGCCTGATTGCCGAGCCATAGCAGCTGCGGCAGATCACTCAGCACCATGTAATCGATTCCTTGATGGACATAACTTTTGACGAAGTCGGGTCTGGGCTCAGGCACATTTTTCTGGTAAAAGAACTCCCCGTGAATGCCGTGCGGCCAGCGGATCACGGTTAACAGGCGGTCACGGCAGTAAGGCAGCAGGTAAGGCGCCAGAACGGCAAGCTTGGTCAAATATACCGCTTTGGTAATGCCTGCCTCCGGCCAAAGGGGCTTGTCCGGATTGGTAATCGTAATTTCATGCCCTTCGATCGTTATGCTGCCTTTCACCGTTCTGGCCATGCGAAACCCTCCTTATCGAACAATCATGTCTTGCTTGTTTTTCTGGCTGCAGTTTTTCGCTTGGGAGCGGCAGGCGACGCTTCGCCGGCAGCGGCCTTGGCCTGGGCAGCTGGCTTTTTGGCAGTACGCTTGCGGCCCGGAGACGGACCCGGATCAGGCGTTATAGGTTTGACCGCCTCAATGCTGGCTTGCAGTGCTGCCATCAAGTCCACCACGTTCGTCTGTGGTTTGGCTGGAGCAATTTTCACCTCTTCTCCCGCTACTTTATGAGCGATGAGATCCAGCAGCCGTGCACGGTATTCATCCGTATATTTTTCAGGATCAAATTCAGTGGAAAGCTGTTCAATCAGCATTTTGGCCATGGACAGTTCCTTTTCATTAACTGCTGTAGTCCCGGGAAGATTCGGAACCTGCGATACGGGCCTGATTTCATCCGGATAAAATATCGTCTCGATGGCAAGGCAGCCCTCCAGCACCCGAATGGCCGCCAGACTGCTCTTGGACCGGATGGAGATTTGGGCGATGCCGATCTTGCCGGTGTCCTTCATGGCATTAAGCAGCAGACTGTATGCATTGGCGCCCGCCTGATCCGGAGACAGATAATATGTTTTCTGAAAATAAATCGGATCAATATCGGTCAAATTGACGAAATCCAGAATTGTAATATTTTTGTTGCCCTGCTCTGTCAGCTGCTCTAACTCCTCTTTTTCGAACATGACGAAACGGCCTTTTTCATATTCATAACCTTTGCCGATTTCCTCCCATTCCACCTCTTTATCACATACGGGACACTTCCGTACATAGCTAAGGGGGCTGCCGCATTCCTTGTGAATGTAGCGCATGGAAATATCCTTGTCTTCCGTTGCGGAAAACATTTTGACAGGAACATGGACAAGGCCGAAGCTAATAGCTCCTTTCCAGACGGTATGCATCGATAATCACCTTCCTTTATTGAGCGGCTGTATGCTTGCATACGTAGTATGCGTAGCCCGGCATATTGTATGTAGCGCATGGCGGGCTTCGTTTTGGCGCATAGTAACAGGGAAATTAGGAAATTAACGCGGAGAGGAAGAGAATCCGATGGCCGACAAGTTTCCCACTCAAGGCACGGGACGATTCAGCAGAAGACATATCCCTTTCCAGTCACCGGCGGCAGGAGAGGAAGCTGCGCTTCCGCCCGAATTTGCCTTCCCCCATGACACAGAGCCTTCAGCTCAAATCGCAGGCTCTCAAGTGAATTGGGAGCAGGTAACGGGTACGGAAGCAGAAGAAGATTCAGCAGCTTCCGTCATGCTGGATATAGACCGGATGATGAAGGATGACGAATAAGGAAAATTGTACTGAAGAGGAGGAGTAGATGATGGACGCCCAACGAGCCAAAGCGATCCTGGAATCCCCGGACATGATAGCGGTCAAGCTTGAGGGAGAACCGGTATGGATCGAGCATGTGGATACGGAGAACGGCATGGCGACCGTGCAGGTAGGAACGAACCCTGGCAATACACAAACCGTCAAAACCGCCCGGCTGGAGGAAAAATAAAGCCAAACCGGGAACAACCGCTCGCCGTTTCACGGTAAGAGCGGTTTTTTTGTTAAGAAAGGCTTGTTCTCCCTTTTCTTGCGGCAAGGTACGGAAGGGCTATATAATAAAGAACAAGTTGTAAGGCCTGAGGGCCGCCGAGAGGTAGGCATATACAGATGATAAAGGAACATTTCACATATTTGGCGCGGAGCGTGGCGGACACAGATAGACTGGCGTCGGCATTGGCCGCCCGGTCGTTCGCAGGCTCCGTGATTGTGCTGGACGGCGAGCTGGGCGCTGGCAAAACCGCTTTTTCCAAAGCGTTCGCCAGACATCTTGGGGTAGAAGGAGTGGTCAACAGCCCGACCTTTACCCTGATCAAGGAATATGAAGGTCGATTGCCCTTATATCATATGGACGTGTACCGGCTCGACGAGAATGAGGCAGGGGAGCTCGGTCTGGATGAATATTTTTACGGTACAGGCGTTTGTCTGGTGGAATGGGGCAGCCTCATTCTGTCTCTCCTGCCTGAGGAGTGTCTGCACATCGTTATTGAACATACGGCCTCGCCGGATGAACGGCTGATTCATCTGACAGGCAGCGGCGAAGTGTATGGCGAATGGTGCCGGAGTTTGCGAGAGAATGGAGTATGAATAATATGAATGATGAGAAAATACGGCCGCGGCAGCGGTTTTTGGCGTTGGATACAGCAACAGCCGTGATGGCTGCAGCTTTGATGGAGGACAGTAAGATTGCCGGAGAGGTAAATGTGCGGGGGGAGAGAAATCATTCCGTGCATGTGATTACCGAGCTGGAACGATTGCTGTCGGATGCCGGGATTTCCGGCAGGGACATCACAGGTCTGGCGGTTGGTGTAGGGCCAGGTTCATATACAGGGGTCAGAATTGCGGTTACGGCGGCAAAAACGTTGGCCTGGGCATGGAAAGTGCCGGTAGCCGGCGTATCTACGCTGCATGCGCTGGCCTGGGGAGGCTGGGCACAAGGACAGAGCGGGCTGGCGGACAAGCAGGCGACGCTGCAGGACAGCACCGTTCAGTGGATCATCCCGCTGCTGGATGCGCGGCGGGGCCAGGTGTATACCAGCCTTTTTGCGGCCAATGGAGAGGAAGCTCCCGTTCGGCTGGAGCAGGATGGCATCCGTTTGATGACTTCCTGGGTAGAGGAGCTCACGCTGCGTTTGGCGAATACAGATGAAAGCACCCGTCCCGAAGTTCTCTGGTTTGTTGGAGAGACAGGGCTGCATGGGCCGGCTGCGGTTGGCCTGCAGGTACCGGTACAAGTGGTGCCTTATGAACTGGAAGGCTGCTGGGTGGGCCGGCTGGGTGCTGAACGTTTGTTGAATGGAGAACAGGACGAGCTGCATACGCTCGTTCCGAACTATACCCAGTTGGCGGAGGCGGAGGCAAACCTGCTGCGCCAGCGTTGAAGGGAGCCGTTGAAGCGGGATGGAGGAGTCGAACCAGTTTTCCGGAGAGATGTCTTTCCGGTTGATGACGATTGAGGATATACCGGATGTGATGGTGATTGAGCACGAATCGTTCACGCTGCCGTGGACGAGGGAGGCGTTCCGGAACGAGCTGACCAACAATCATTTTGCCAAATATATGATCATGGAGCTGAACGGGGAGCCGATCGGTTATGCGGGCATGTGGACGATTATGGATGAAGCTCATATTACGAACATCGCGGTCCGTGAAGCATACAGGGGACGCAAGCTTGGCGAGCGGCTGCTGGACGAGCTGATGCGGACGGCTGCTTATGTGGGCATGAAGCGGATTACCCTTGAGGTGAGGGTGTCGAACACTGTCGCTCAGGGTTTATATAAGAAAAAAGGATTTACGCCGTCCGGCATCCGTAAAGGCTACTACTCGGATAACCATGAAGATGCTCTGATTATGTGGGCGGATTTGCCTTCCGTTGAGAGCTCAGCCGGAGAGGAAGGAAGCGAGCAGGAATGAGAACACAGCAGGATATCAAAATGAAGGATACAGACGGGCACAGCTACATATTGGCGATTGAGACAAGCTGTGATGAAACGGCGGTTGCCGTCGTTAAGGACGGCAAGGAGGTGCTCTCGAATTTGATCTCCAGTCAGATCGCCACCCACCAGGCCTTTGGCGGGGTCGTACCCGAGGTGGCTTCCCGCAAGCATGTCGAGAGCATTACGTACATGCTGGAAGAAGCAATGGATGCTTCGGGAATTACTCCTGACGAGCTGTCCGCCGTGGCTGTGACGCAGGGGCCGGGCCTGGTCGGTGCGCTGCTGGTAGGGATCGTTGCGGCCAAGAGCGCTGCGCTGGCTTTTGGCAAGCCGCTTATCGGCACCCACCATATTGCGGGGCATATTTATGCCAACAATCTGACGGATGGAATCATTTATCCTTGCATTGCGCTGGTGGTGTCCGGAGGGCATACGGAGTTGGTGCTGCTCGAAGCGCCAGGCCGGTTTCAGGTGATTGGCCGTACGAGGGATGATGCGGTTGGCGAGGCTTATGACAAGGTCGCAAGGGCCATCGGTTATCCGTATCCGGGCGGTCCGCATGTGGACCGTGCCGCGCTTGAATCGGAGGAGGCGATCCCGCTCCCACGGGTATGGCTTGAGCCGGATTCGTATGATTTCAGCTTCAGCGGTTTGAAATCGGCCGTTTTGAATGCGGTCAACCAGATGAAGATGCGCGGCGAGACGGTAAAGACCGGGGCTGTTGCGCGCGGATTTCAGGAATCGGTTGTCGAGGTACTCGTTGAGAAGGCCGTACGCGCTATGCGTCAGTTCGGCGGACAGCAGCTGCTGTTATGCGGCGGTGTTGCCGCAAACCAGGGCCTGCGCAGAGCGCTGAGCGAACGCTGCGAGCGGGAAGGGCTGCCGCTGCTGATTCCGCCGCTGAAGTACTGCACGGATAACGCGGCGATGATCGGAGCGGCCGCTCATCTGAAATGGCAGCAGGGACAGTTCACACCGCTGGATATGAAAGCGGACCCTGGTTTGTCTCTGGAGGATTGGTCAGTGGAAGCGGCAAATACCTATTGACATCTCCGCTGCAAGCTGATTATAATTAACAAAAATTTGTAGTTATACAGCAAACGCGATGAACAGGAGCAGTAGGGACGGTCCCGGATCAAGAGAGCTGCGGGAAGGTGCGACGCAGACGAAGGAACCCCGAATCTCGCCTGGAAGCGGAACGGTGGAAACCGTGCGGCAGGTCAAACAGCCGCAGCGGAGGTACACGGTTACGGACGGCCCCCGTGATCGGGCAGCTGTGCTCTATTTGGAGCGCAGCGTACGAGTGGACCGTGTAATACGGTCAACAAGAGTGGTACCGCGAGGGTGAACAGCCTGTCGTCTCTTAATTGAGACGGCAGGCTTTTGTGTTTTTCGCGGGAAATACATACAAGTGAGTGTTCAAAAAGTCAGGTTTTCAGCACCAAGAAGGTTGAATGAAGCTAGGGACTGAGGAGCGGAGCGTACTTGGGGTACGTGAGCACCGGAAGGCCCGGCTGAATTCAAGATTCGATGTCGAATCCGCATCCCGACTTACTTCGTGATCAAAAGATGACTTTTTGAACAACCTCTACAAGCAATGACCGGGAGCAGTAGAACGGTGAGGTCTGCAGAGAGCTGCGGTATGGTGCGACGCAGTGGCTGGAACCGTTCGAATCTCGCCCGTGAGCACCGGAAGGGAATGGTGTGTTAAACTTTAAGTCAGTGGTTTAACGCTACGGTACTTTCCGGCGGTGTTGGCCCACGTTACAGGGCCGTCCGGACGAAGTCTGATCAGCTAACGTCTGGGCATGAGGGGGATAGGTTTGCCGTTTCAGGCGAACTGATCCAACAAGAGTGGTACCACGGATGGGATATTAAGCCCGCCGTCTCTTGGCAGCTTAGGGCTGCAGTACGGGAAAATTTCTGCCGACTGGTGGAAGACCCGTGCGGAGACGGTGGGCTTTTTGCGCTGCCGGCAGCAGGGCGGGATAAGAACAGCACACCCGGAGCAGGTCGACATGCCCCGGAATACCAATGAGGGGGATTTCATCCATGACGAAAAGACGAATCAGCATTATGGATACGACGTTAAGGGACGGTGAACAGGCGCCGGGGGCCAGCCTGAAGCCTGAGCAGAAGATTGCGCTTGCCTCCCGATTGATTGATATGGGAGTGGATGTCCTGGAGCCGGGTTTCCCGGTATCCAGTCCAGGGGAATTTGCAGCGGTTGAAGCGATATCTCGCCTGTCGCACGATGTAGAAATCTGTGGGTTCGCGCGTGCGGTGAGGGGAGATATCGATGCGGCGGTCAGAGCGACCCGCGACGCGGCCCGCCGCCGGATCCATCTGTTCATATCCTCTTCCGACATCCATATCGAGCACCAACTTCGCATGCGGCGCAAGGATGTCGTGCAGCAGGCCAAAGAAATGGTTGCCTATGCGAGGCAATTTTGCGATACGGTGGAATTTACGGCGATGGACGCGACCCGTACGAACATCGATGATCTGATTGAAATGGTGGAGGCAGCGATCGGGGAAGGTGCCTCCATCATCAACTTGCCGGATACCGTAGGTTACGCTTTGCCTGCAGAGTACGGCAGTATGTTCCTGCGTGTTCGGGAGGGAGCGCGGGGAGGACAGAACGTGCGGTATAGCGCACATTGTCATAATGACCTGGGGCTTGCGGTCGCCAACAGCCTGGAAGCGATCCGCTGCGGGGCTGATCAGATTGAAGTAACTGTGAACGGCATCGGGGAGCGTACCGGCAACTGCGCATTGGAAGAACTGGTCATGGCGCTTGAAACGAGGGGGGAAGTGATGGGCGCTCAGACAGGCATCCGTCCAGGCCAACTGTACGAGGTATCCATGGCGGTGAGCAGAGCCATGCATTTTCCGGTCAGTTACAATAAGCCGGTAATTGGCAGAAACGCCTTTCAGCATGAATCAGGCATTCACCAGGACGGCCTGCTGAAGAACCGCAATACGTATGAGATCATGGACCCGGAAGCGCTTGGCATTCCGCGCAGCATGATTATTCTGGGCAAGCACTCAGGCCGCCATGCCCTGAAGGACCGGCTGCAGAAATATGGAGTTGAGCTCGCGGACGGGGAGCTGGACGCCTTCTATGAGCGGTTCAAGGAAACGGCGGACCGGGAAAAGACCGTCAGTGACGACCGGTTGCTGCAGTTGGTAGATCAAACTTTTCACAAAAATGTTCAGCCATACGAACTGGCAGGTATTCGTGCAGCTGCAGAAAGCGAAAAGCAGTTCACAGCATCGGTCTTGATCAAACATCAGGGAGAAGCGGAAGCAAAAATGTATTCAGCCGGAGCAGAAAGCCAAGTGGAAGCAGTCATTGCGGCCATCAGCCATGCTGTGCAGGGGGATATGCAAATTGAGGACGTGGAAATCCATACGATGGGAAGCGGGGAACAAGCCTATACGGAGGCGTTTGTAACCGTGTGCTGTATGGGGAAAACGTACCACGGTTCAGCCTCCCACAGGGATCATTTGCTGGCAGTAGGCATTGCTTGTCTCTCTGCCTGCAATGCGGCTCAGCTTGTAGTGCTCTAAAAAGGTTTTCGCAAAAAATACATCCAGGCTTCCGCTGATGGCAGCCTGGATGTAATTGGTTATTAACGTTTGTCAAGTTGTTAACAACGTTATCCACATACACACATTATTTTGGGGACAAAATTGAGGAATGCGGGCTGTACAAGGAATTTTGTCGAAATCGTTTTGTTGACACAGAGTTAATATTACATAGAGGATAAATTGTGGATAATGTGGATAAAAACGTGGATAATAATGGGTTTTCCCGAGAAATGGCGCTCTGATCATAAAAAAAATGACCCTTAAGGCCATTTTGTTAAGATATTGTAAATTGCTTTTGTGTATAACCTTGTGAATAAGCGCATGCTGCCAATCCGAAAAAAATGTCGATGCTGCTGCTTTACTCCTCAATCAGTTCCTCCCAGGAAGCGTACACCTCAGCAAGCTCCTGTTTATTCTCATCAAGCTGAGCCTGAATTTCCTGAAGAGCCGTATAATCCTGATAAACCTCCGGACGGGTCATCTGCTCCTCCAGCGAGCCAATGGTTTCTTCCAGCTCTGTGATCCGTTTTTCCAATGCTTCCAGCTTTCGCTTGCGGGTACGTTCCTCCCGCGAAGCCTGCTTGCCGGCGGCATAGGCGGCAGCACCGCTTTTTTCCGTCTCCTGCCGGTCAATGCGTTCAGTGGAGCTTTCCGGCCGCTTTCCTCCTTGCTGGGCCTGCTCATTAGCGATTTCGGCAAGCTCTTCCTTTTTGGCAATGTAGTCGTCATAATTTCCTAGGAAATGCTCGGCGCCCTCGGGATGAAGCTCGATGACCCGCTCCGCCATCTTGTTCAGAAAATAACGGTCATGTGAAATAAACAGCAGCGTGCCCTCATAATCCACCAATGCGGATTCCAGCACTTCTCTGCTGAACAGGTCCAGATGGTTGGTCGGCTCGTCGAGAATCAGCACGTTCGCTTCACGCAGCATAAGCTTGGCCAACGATACACGCGCTTTCTCCCCGCCGCTGAGCGCGGATATTTTCTTGAGCACATCCTCCCCGCTGAACAGGAAGCTGCCGAGCACAGTCCGAATGCGCACCTCCTCCAGATGCGGATATTCGCTCCACAACTCCTCCAGTACCGTATTGGCCGGGTTCAGGCTGGTATGTTCCTGGTCATAATACCCGATTTTCACTTTGGTTCCCCAGCTGATCGTGCCTGCAGAGGGCTTAAGCAAACCGGTAAGACATTTCAGGAGAGTGGATTTGCCGATCCCGTTCGGCCCGATCAGTGCGGCTGTTTCGCCGCGGCGCAGGCTGAAGGCCACGTTCCGGAACAGAGTATTGGCAGAATCAAATGTGACGGACAGACCGTCCACATCAAGCACTTCCTTGCCTGACATAAAGGCAGGTTCAAAAGAGAAATGAGCCTTCTTCAGCTCTCCCATCGGCTTGTCGATGCGTTCCATACGCTCAAGCGCCTTGCGGCGGCTCTGTGCACGCTTGGTCGTAGAGGCGCGGACGATGTTGCGCTGCACAAAGGCTTCCATGCGGGCAATCTCGTCCTGCTGCTTCTCATACTGCTTCATCTCTGCCTCATATTCTGCGGCCTTCAGTTCAATATATCTGGAGTAGTTACCGGTGTACCTTGTTGAACGATGACGCTCGATTTCGACAATAGTCGTCACCAGCCGGTCAAGAAAATAACGGTCATGGGAGACAACAAGCAGCGCGCCGGGATATGCGCGCAGATAATCTTCAAGCCAAGTCAGGGTTTCAATGTCAAGATAGTTGGTCGGTTCGTCCAGCATCAGCAGATCAGGGGCCTGCAGGAGAATACGGGCCAGAGCCAGTCGAGTTTTCTGTCCACCGCTTAATGTGGAGACCGGAGTCTGCGGATCAAATGAGCCGAAGCCCATGCCGTGCAGGACGCTGCGGATGCGTGTTTCCATTTCATAGCCGCCCCGGTCCTTGAACCAGTCCGAACGTCTGGCATAACGTTCAAGCAGGTCTTCATATGCTTTCTCGTTCGTCATGGAGGCCGGGTCCGCAATTTGCTGTTCCATCTTGCGCAGCTCAGCCTCCGCCTCCAGCAGGGGCTGGAACACCTGCAGCATTTCATCCCATATGGAACGCTCCGAGTTCAGACCGCTGTTCTGGGCCAGATACCCCAACGTCGTTTCTTTGGATTTATATATTTGCCCGCTGTCGTAAGACAGTTCACCGGCGATAATCTTGAGCAAGGTGGATTTGCCTGCACCGTTTACTCCGACGAGTCCAATCCGCTCGCGTTCCAGAATCTGCAGATTCACTCCGTCCAGGACGGGATCCACCTCGTAAGCTTTAACAATTCCTGTTACTTGCAGCAGCATAGCTTATATCCTCCATTACAATTTGGCCAGCGCCCTTGATCCGGGCAGCAGGCAGACACATTCAGTTTACATGAAATTCGTACCCGAGGACAGCAGTTTAAAGCAGGAGCCCCCGGGCTTGTAGTCAATTTCCATAATCAATGATAAACTAAAACAAGTATGTTGAAAAAGGCGCGGCTGATTCGGAATGCGTGCCATGCACCCGCCCGCGCGTAATTTTGGAAGGCTTCGTCCGGAAGGATGAAAAGATGTGGATGTTCGTACGATCAAGGCAAGACTGCGGGCTGAAATGCGGAGCCTGCGAAATGAAATGAGCTCTGCCGAGCGGCAGCGGGCTTCAAGGGATGCCTGCGGCCATGCCATCCGGCAATGGGAAGAGCTGCGGGAGAACAGTCGGCAGGAGCGCCTAACGCTGTTTACCTACCTGTCCTTCGGCAGCGAGCTTGACACCACTTTGCTGATCGAGCATTGCTGGTCGCGCGGAGACTGTGTGCTTGCTCCCAGGGTGAACAGGACAGCCGGCAGATTTGAGCTGCGGGTTATCAAGGGTGCAAGCGAGCTTGCATCCGGCGCCTGGGGAATTCCTGAACCAGTCGAGGCCTGCCCGCTGTGGCCCGTAGAGCAGTGGGCACAGCTCGATTGGGTGGTCGTGCCCGGGCTGGCTTTTGACCTGATTGGAGGGCGCATCGGATATGGAGGGGGGTATTATGATCGTTTTACCGAGACACTTCTGCACGAACGCGTCCGGACGGGAGCGGCTGGGCCTAACTTTGTTGCGCTTGCGCTGCCCAGACAGATTATAGGCCATATTCCGCTGGAGCCCGGAGACTTAAAGGTAGACAAGCTGATCACCGCAGAGGGTGTCATTAGCACGGGAAAAGGGTAGGTGTTATTATTCTGTATGGACTCATTTACACATTTTAACGGGCAGGGCAGGGCGCGGATGGTGGACATCTCGGATAAAGCCGCCAGCGTCCGCACTGCTGTCGCGGTTTCACAGGTCACTATGGCTCCATCGACGCTTGCGGCGATCAAGGAGGGTGCAGTTGGCAAAGGAGATGTGTTGGCTGTAGCGCAGATTGCCGGAATTCAGGGAGCGAAGAAAACATCCGACTGGATTCCCATGTGTCATCCGCTTGCTTTAACCGGCGTAAATATTACATTTACGGATAACGGGGATGATAAGCTTTTTATTGAAGCAGAGGTCAAGACCGAAGGTAAAACAGGGGTAGAGATGGAGGCGCTGACTGCCGCTTCGGCCGCCGCGCTGACCATCTACGATATGAGCAAGGCGCTGCAGAAGGATATGGTGATTGGGCCGACTCTGCTGAAGTCCAAAACCGGAGGCAAGAACGGCGACTTCAGGCGTGACGACACCCGCGATGTAACCGGTAGCAACTAGTAAATCGGGGTTATCTAATCGGGCCTTGATTTATGGCCTGGCCATAATCAGAGGATGAAGATAGGAGAAGGGTGATCATATGGTGTGGAAAACAGCGATCCTGACGGCCAGCGATAAAGGGGCACGTGGAGAACGTGAAGATACGAGCGCACAGGTCATCCGGGAATTGGTTGAGGAAGAGCTGGGTGGCGAGATTGTCGAATACAGAATCGTTCCCGATGAGCCTGATGAAATTATTGCCGCTTTAATAGAAATGACGGATTATTTTCATGCGGATCTGGTACTGACGACAGGCGGCACGGAGCTTGCGATCCGGGACGTTACACCGGAGGCGACCCGCCGTGTCATTGAAAGGGAGGTGCCCGGCATGGCTGAAGCGATGAGGATGACGGTCATGCAGAAAAACCGGGCCGCCATGCTGTTTCGGGGGATTGTAGGCATTCGCGGACGCACGCTGATCGTGAACCTGCCGGGAACGCCGAAGGGTGTGCACGAAAATCTGGTTGCCATCATGGACCAGCTGCCGGAAGCACTGCTGATGGTAACAGGGCAGTTTAGCAGTCGATCCGGCATAAGCTGATGCTAACTGCCTAATGTCTGGCCGGATTTCGCCAAATCCAAGCTACCGAGGAGGAATGCCGTATGGGATTCGGAGGTATAGGAGCATCCGGATTGATTCTGCTTGTTGTGCTGGCGCTGCTGTTGTTTGGCCCGAACAAGCTCCCCGAGCTGGGACGGGCTGTAGGACGCACATTTCGCGAGTTTAAGAATGGGGCGCGGGATCTGATATCAGAGGATGAATCCGCAGGCGGGAGCCGTTCTTCCTCGGCTCGGGAATCTGACGACGCTGCCCGCACCGGGGACAAACGGCCGCCGGATCAGCCATGACAGCTTTTATAGGCCCTTTCTTCAGGAAGGGCTTTTCTTGTTAATTCGCAAGGTGGTGAAAGCATGCCGGAACCGCAAGAACAGGAAATGACGATTGCTGGCCATTTGACCGAGCTTCGCAGCCGCATGATACGGGTTCTGCTTGTCTTTGCAGCAGCGCTCGTTGCAGGTCTGGCCGCAGCTGAACCAGTCTACCGCTGGATCCTGTCGGCCGGACAGCAAAGAGTAAGCATTGAGCTGCATGCGCTCTCCCTGTGGGATGGCATCGGCATCTATATGAAAATTGCGTTTATGCTGGCGCTGGCCGCATCCCTTCCAGTTTTGCTTTTTCAAGTCTGGAAGTTTGTCAGTCCCGGCTTGAAAGCGTCTGAGCGTTCAGCGACGCTGCGCAGTGTTCCTTACGTATTTTTTCTTTTTGCTGCCGGAGCTGTGTTTGCCTATTTTGTCGTTGTGCCGATGGCTCTTTATTTTACGGCCTCAGTAAACCGGAACATGGGGCTTCATGAAACCTACGGCGCGGCCCAGTTCTTCAGCTTTGTATTTAATATTGTGCTGCCTGTGTCACTGCTGTTCGAAATGCCCGTGCTGGTCATGTTCCTTACCCGCGTCGGCCTGCTTACTCCCGGGCGGATGCGCAGATGGCGCAAGGTTGCCTATTTCTCACTGGTATTTATAGCTGTGGTGATAACACCCCCTGATTTTATTTCCGATCTGCTTGTTGCGGTTCCTCTGGTACTGCTTTACGAGTGCAGTGTCTATATATCGGCTGTTGTATATCGGAGACAGCTTCAGCGCAGCGCTTCGACAAAGGGCTGAGGCCCCTTCTTAAGCTTGTACGGGTTGGCATATTTGCTCTTTAACTGGATACAATGGAAGAGGGTATGTCCAACCTGCAGATATTGTGGCAGGGGAGTTATTTTTCTCGATAAAGACTTAGAAAAAATTGTCGTGGGGGACTTGAAATTAATTCCCAAGTTGAGTATCATGAAGTTGGTTGTTAGCACTACGATGAGTCGAGTGCTAATACATACGAGAACAACCGCATATCTGAATACACATTTGAATAAGGAGGCTATTTTTCATGATCAGACCTTTGGGTGAACGCGTATTGGTGGAAGCGATCGAGCAGGAGACAACAACTTCTTTCGGTATCGTTCTTCCGGACTCCGCTAAAGAAAAGCCGCAAGAAGGCAAAGTCGTTGCGGTTGGGTCGGGAGCATTGAAGGACGGTGTGCGCATTCCTCTTGAAGTAAAAGAAGGCGACCGTGTTATTTTCTCCAAATACGCCGGAACAGAAATCAAATACGAAGGTAAAGAGTATTTGATTATGAAAGAGAGCGATATCCACGCCATCATCGGTTAATCGGACCGAACCTGCAAGACCTGAACTATAGCATACACGGGATTTCTGTGAAACCCGCATTGAATATTCCATAATCCACAGGGAGGTTTTACCATAATGGCTAAAGAGATTAAATTCAGTGAAGACGCTCGCCGCTCCATGCTGCGTGGTGTAGACGCATTGGCTAACGCTGTTAAAGTAACGCTCGGACCTAAAGGCCGCAACGTTGTGCTTGAGAAAAAATTCGGCAGCCCGCTGATCACGAATGACGGTGTTACCATTGCCAAGGAAATCGAACTGGAAGACGCTTTCGAGAACATGGGCGCCCAGCTCGTTAAAGAAGTAGCTACCAAAACAAATGATGTAGCTGGTGACGGTACAACTACAGCTACAGTTCTGGCTCAGGCTCTGATCACAGAAGGCCTGAAAAACGTAACTGCAGGCGCAAGCCCAATCGGCATCCGCAAAGGTATCGACCAAGCGGTTAAAGCGGCTGTAGCTGAGTTGGCTTCCATCTCCAAGCCAATCGAAGGCAAGCAATCCATTGCTCAGGTAGCTGCAATCTCCGCTGCTGACGAAGAAGTGGGCGAACTGATCGCTGAAGCTATGGAAAAAGTGGGCAAGGACGGCGTCATTACTGTAGAAGAGTCCAAAGGCTTCGCTACAGAGCTGGAAGTGGTTGAAGGTATGCAATTTGACCGCGGCTACATTTCCCCTTACATGATTACAGATACAGACAAAATGGAAGCTGTGCTGGATAACCCGTACATCCTGATCACAGACAAAAAGATCACAAATACACAGGAAATTCTGCCACTGCTCGAGAAAATCGTACAGCAGGGCAAACCGCTCGTTCTGATCGCAGAGGACATTGAAGGCGAAGCCCTGGCTATGCTCGTAGTGAACAAGCTGCGCGGCACATTCAACGCAGTTGCTGTTAAGGCTCCTGGCTTCGGTGACCGCCGCAAAGCTATGCTGCAGGACATCGCTGCTCTGACAGGCGGCCAAGTGATCACCGAAGAGCTTGGACTGGATCTGAAATCCGCTTCGGTTGACATGCTGGGTACTGCACGTCAAGTGCGCGTAACCAAAGAAAACACGATCGTGGTTGACGGCGCAGGCAACAAAGCTGACATCGACGCACGTGTAAGCCAAATCCGCACTCAACTGGAAGAAACAACTTCCGAATTCGACAAAGAGAAACTGCAAGAGCGTCTGGCTAAACTGTCCGGCGGCGTAGCAGTCATCAAAGTCGGTGCGGCTACTGAAACTGAACTGAAAGAGCGCAAGCTGCGCATCGAAGACGCCCTGAACGCAACCCGCGCTGCGGTTGAAGAAGGCATCGTATCCGGCGGTGGCGTGGCATTGCTGAACGTATATAACGCTGTTGCTGGTGTTCAACTGCAAGGTGACGAGCAAACAGGCGTGAACATCGTACTGCGCGCACTGGAATCTCCAGTTCGTACGATTGCTGCCAACGCTGGTGAAGAAGGATCTGTTATCGTAGAACGCTTGAAGCGCGAAGAAATTGGCGTAGGCTACAACGCTGCTAACGGCGAATGGGTGAACATGATCGAAGCAGGTATCGTTGACCCTGCCAAGGTTACACGTTCCGCTCTGCAAAACGCAGCGTCCGTTGCGGCTATGTTCCTGACTACAGAAGCGGTTATCGCTGACAAGCCAGAACCAGAAAAACCAGCTATGCCTGACATGGGCGGCATGGGTGGAATGGGTGGAATGATGTAACAAAAGGGCCTAAAACCCTGTAATACCGCTATATTAAAGGCTCCCGAGAGGGCAATGTCATTAAGTTTAGCTCAAAGACAAGAGCTGAAAATAAAATGGAATCGGAAACGGCATGGGGAAAAGCCTTGTGCCGTTTGTTTTTTGGTGCAAGCAAGGAAAAAGCGTACAGCAAACAAAGCAGATGGAATATCCGCTTAAAAAAGTGTTCATGTGAACCGAATT